>NC_021284.1:738229-1107344 GCF_000400955.1 Spiroplasma syrphidicola EA-1 | reverse complement strand
AAAACTATTTTTTAATTGTGGAAAACAAATAATTACAAAAGAAGGTTTATTATTAGGATATTTTACGATATAATAATTTAAATTTATATGGTTCCTATATAAACTAGAAATGTGCTCTAGTGTCTCTACGATTGGCAAAAAATCACTATAGGCTTCTGAAAACTGAGGATTTCTTCTTTATATTTGCGATGTAATTTTGAAAGGAGAAAGATTATGCGTATTAAAAAAGCATATACATTTGATGATTTATTATTAGTACCCCAAAAGTCAACAATTTTACCTCATCAAATTGATTTAAAAACAAAGATCACTAAAAATATTGAATTAAATATTCCATTTTTATCGGCTGCAATGGATACTGTAACAGAGTCAAAAATGGCGATTGCTGTTGCTCGTGAGGGTGGAATTGGCATTATTCATAAAAATTTAACAATTGAACAACAAGCAAAAGAAGTTGAATTAGTAAAACGAAATGAATCAGGTTTTATTATTAATCCAATTACCTTGTTACCAACAATGTCAGTTCAAGCTGCCGCAGATATTATGATGCAATATAAAATTTCTGGTTTACCAGTTGTTGATGAAAATAAAAAATTATTAGGGATTATTACTAACCGCGATATTAAGACATGTGAGGATTATCGTGAACCTGTAAGCAAGTTTATGACATCAAAAAATTTAATTACAACCTCTGAAGATATTTCAATGGAAAAAGCTAAAAGTATTTTATTACAAAATCGTATTGAAAAGCTACCAATTATTAATAACGAAAATATTTTAACAGGCTTAATTACAATTAAAGATATTAATAATCGCGAAGAATATCCTAATGCTTGTAAAGATGCAAAAGGTCAGTTACGAGTAGGAGCAGCTGTTGGGGTTGGAAATGATACAATTGATCGTGTTAAAGCATTGGTTGATAAAAATGTTGATTTAATTGTTGTTGATTCAGCACATGGTCACAGTGAAGGAATTTTAATGATGGTCAAAAAAATTCGTGAGCAATTTCCAAACTTGGATATTATTGCTGGTAATATTGTCACTGCCCAAGCGGCAAAAGATTTAATTACCGCTGGTGTTAGTGGTTTAAAAGTTGGAGTTGGCCCAGGAAGTATCTGTACAACAAGAGTTGTAGCCGGAGTTGGAGTGCCACAAATTACAGCAATTAATGATGTCTATCAATTAGCAAAAGAACATGGTATTCCAGTTATTGCCGATGGAGGAATTAAATACTCTGGTGATGTTGTTAAAGCGTTAGCAGCAGGAGCAAATGCTGTTATGATGGGATCAATTTTTGCCTCAACTTTAGAAGCACCAGGAGAAGAAGTAATTCTTGATGGCCGAAAATACAAGTCATATATGGGAATGGGTTCATTAACAGCTATGAAAAAAGGGAGTGCTGATCGTTATTTCCAAGATAGTAAGAAAAAATTAGTTGCCGAAGGGGTTGAAGGTTTAGTCTTATTAAAAGGGAAAGTTAGTGACATTATTTTCCAATTTGTTGGTGGTGTCCGTAGTGGTTTTGGTTATTGTGGAGCTAAAACAATTGAAGTTTTACAAGAAACAGCCGAATTTGTTGAAATTTCAGCTAATGGCCTAAAAGAATCACATCCCCATGATGTTGTGATTACAAAATCACCGCCAAATTACACAAAATAACAGGAAAAAAATTTAATAAAATCGTATCTTTTAATTGATATTTTTTCGCATTTCCGATATTATTTATATGATGTCTTAGTTATGTAAATAAGGAGGTGTTGAGAATGAAAAGAACATGGCAACCAAGTAAAATCAAGCATAAGAGAACTCATGGTTTTAGAGCAAGAATGCAATCTGCAACAGGACGAAAGTTATTAAGTAGAAGAAGATTAAAAGGAAGAAAAGTATTATCAGCTTAATGTTTGGTAATATTTTGTTTTTTTATTTCATAGTGTAATGTGAAAAAAAAATATATAGTTAAAAAAAACCATGAGTTTCAGGAAATTATTGGGCTACGTGTTTTTATCAAAACCGATCCTTATTATATTTATTTTCGTAAAAATAATTTAAATTATCCTCGTTTCGGAATTTCAGTTGGAAAAAAACTAGGGAATGCTGTGCTTAGAAATAAAGTTAGACGGCAAATTCGTAGTATGATTACGATTGATCCGAATTTAAATATTCAAGGTTATGATTATATTATTATTGTTAAAAAGAATTATTTTAAAAATAGCTACTTTATAAATAAAGAAGTTTTATTAAAGAATCTTAAAAAATAGTATTTAGTAGAAAAGGAGCAAACATATGAACTATCGTGATTATATATTTACAGATGGCAAAAGAGTTCGAAAACCATGATATTCATTAGCATGAAAATGAACTAAAATTGTTTTATATCTTTTTTTACTAATTTCAATGCTATGAGGTTGTGGAATGATGATGGTTCCAAAATATAATTATTGAACTATTATGGATGCAACAGGCCAAAATGTTTATAAACCAGGGGTTTTCTTTGAAATCTTAGTTGGTTTGGGGGCTAATATTGGGAAAGAGCACTTCTTCCATGTTGTTAATGGTCAATTATATGAATATGGTTACTTAGGAATTAGAACATGAGCAGAAGCATTTACAAAAACAGCTTCACCGTTCTATGGTTTCTTCGTTTTCCCAATTGCCTGATTAATGGTTAACTTAATTAATGGGTTTGGTGGTTTATCAAATGGAGCCGGAATTATTGGAGCCATCTTTTTAACATCATTGCTAGTTCGTTTAATTACTTTGATGTTCAGTTGAAAAGCACAGAAAAATCAGGATAAAATGCAGTTAATGCAAATTAAACAAGCCGAGATTCAAGCGAAATATAAAAACTCAAATGATCCCGCGGCAAAGCAAAAGCAGCAAATGGAAATGATGCAGCTCTATCGGAAGGAAGGGGTTTCCCCATTATCAACAATTGGAGCTTCATTCTTATCAATTCCATTCTTAATTGCGATGTTTACCGTTGTTAAAGCAACTCGTGATTTAAAAATTGCATCAATTGGTCAAATCTCATTAATTGAAAAGCCATGAGATATGATTCAAAGTGGAAACTTTATTTATCTATTATTATTGCTTGTTTATTTACCAATTCAAATTGTGTCAATGATTCTACCAACAATTCTAAATTTACGGAAAACAAAGGTAATTTCAAAAGAACAGAAAAAAGCTCGTAAACGTCAGTTTATTATGCAAGGGGTAATGATTATAGTCTTCTTTGTTGTTACAATTACAATTGCGGCAGGGGTAACAATTTACTGGATTTTCTCAGCCTTTATTCAAATTCTCCAAACATTAGCCTTTCACTTTATCCGTATTCATCGTAAAACAAAAAAACGCGATGGTTCAACAACTTCGAAGTTTAAACAAATGTTTAGTAGAAAAACTAAATTACAAACACCAGATGGAATTATTATTCCAACTAATGTAACAAAGACAAAACAAGTTAAAAAAGTTAATAAAGCAACTTATCAGCCAGTTAAAAAGAAAACGAAGTTCTCTTTAGGACAAGATAAGAAAAAGAAAAAAGATAATAAATAAATTTAAAGCGTTTTAGAAATAAATTTCTAAAACGCTTTTTGTTATAATCATACTAATATTTGATATAATAAGGAAAATAAAGGGAAAGCGAGACAGAAAATGATTAATGATACTATAGTAGCCCCAGCAACGGCCTTAGTGAAGCAAGCAGTTGCTATTATCCGCTTATCAGGACCAGATGCTTATCAGCTTATAAATAAGGTTTTTTCAAAACAAGTGGAAAAAAAACAAAATCAAATTACATTTGGTTACATTAAAGATGATAGTAAAGTAATTGATCAAGTTTTAATAATGTCTTTTGTTGCTCCACATTCTTTTACTGGTGAAGATGTAATTGAAATTAACTGCCATGGGGGTGTTTTAGTAACAACCCAAATTATTAGTTTATTAATTAAAAAAGGGGCCCGTTTTGCTAATCCAGGAGAATTTTCTCAGCGGGCTTTTTTAAACAATAAAATTAATTTAATCCAAGCGGAAGCAATTAATGATTTAGTTAATGCTACAAATGAAACTAGCTTAAAATTTGCAATGAATAACTTGCAAAATAGTAATTTACATTTAATTAAAAAATATCGCGATCAATTATTAGATATCATTGCAAATATTGAAGTTAATATTGACTATCCAGAATATGATGGTGTTGGGGATGTCAGTGCCGAAGAATTAACCGAAAAATTAGTATCATTAAAAGCAGAAATTACGCGAATTATTAAGTTAAGTAAAATTGGGAAAATTATTAACGATGGAATTAATGTTTTAATATTAGGAGAACCAAATGTTGGGAAATCATCGTTATTAAATGCTTTAATGCAAGAAGAAAAAGCAATTGTTTCAAATGAAGCGGGAACAACGCGTGATATTGTTGAAGGAAAAATTAATTTAGGACCGCTGACATTGAATATTATTGATACAGCTGGAATTCGTGAGACTGTCAATGAAATTGAAAAAATTGGAATTAGTAAAGCAAAAAATGAAATTAGTCGTGCGGATTTAGTTTTAATTGTAATTGATAGTAGTCGAGAGCTATCTTTAGACACAAAAGAATTGTTGACACTAACAGCAGATAAACAGCGGATTATTGTCTTCAATAAGATTGATTTAATTGATCCAACAAAATTGGTTCTAGAAAACTTTAAAAATGAACGAATTGCCTTAATTTCAACGATTAATAATAACATTGAAACATTAGTTAATCAAATTATGGAAAGTTATCATTTTGAAGAATTAACAAAAGATGACAGTTTGGTTTTAGCAAATTTAAATCAAATTTCTTTGTTAGAGAAAGTAGAAAACTTTATTAAAAATGCTTATAATAATATTGTTAATAACTATCCAGTTGATATTGTTAATGTGGATTTACATAGTGCATGATATTTACTAGGAGATTTAATTGGAGAGAATTACGATGACAATTTACTAAATACAATGTTTAGTAAGTATTGTCTAGGAAAGTAGGGGAAAAGATGCAAGGGATATTTGACACACACTGTCATTTAATGTCAGAGGAATATAAAGATGAAGAAACAGCATTAATTTTGGAAGATGCCAAATTTAGTGGGGTAAAATGATTTAACAATGTTGGTTATGATATCGAATCAAGTAAAAAAGCAATTCAAGCAGCAAATGAATTTGATTTTGTTTATGCAACAATCGGAATTCATCCAACAGATGTTGCTCGTTATGGGGCAGAAGATTTAAAGGATTTAGATAAATTATTAAATAATAGTAAAGTTATTGCTGTTGGTGAAATTGGGTTAGATTATTACCATAAGCATGTTAGTCATGATTTACAAAAAGAGTGATTTATTAAGCAGTTACATCTTGCTAAAAAACATGATTTACCTGTTGCAATTCATTGTCGTGATGCATATGAAGAATGCTTACATATTTTAAAAACCGAAAAAATTACAAAAGGTTTAATGCATTGTTATTCTGGTGATGTTGAGACTGCTAAAAAGTTTTTAGATTTAGGATTTTATATATCTTTCTCTGGGACAGTTACTTTTAAAAATGCTAATCAATTGCGAGAAGTTGCAAAAATGGTTCCACTGGATAAAATTTTAGTGGAAACTGATGCACCATATTTAACTCCTGATCCATACCGGGGACAAAAAAACTATCCGAAATATATTGCTTATACAGTTGCTCAAATTGCTAAAATAAAAGATATTCCGGTTAGTGAAATGATTCGTATTACAACAAAAAATGCTTTAAAAGTTTTTAATATTAAGGAATAAAAAAAGCTCTTCTTACTGAAGAACTTTTTTTATTTTAATAATGTTGTTGCTTCTTGAATTACTAGCTCAACGCTAGCTCAATCATAGACTTTTGCGCCAGCCGCAACTTGGTGGCCTCCACCATTAAATTTGCTGGCAATTTTATTAACAGCAAAATAACGTGAACGAAATTCAATCCGGATATAGTCCTTACTTTCAACAAACATCATTCATATTTTGGCTCCTTTAATATCACCAAGAATATTAACTCATAAGGCAATTTGATGCGGATTTTGGGCTTTAAACTCTTTAAGTAACTCTTTAGTAATCTTAATATAAGCTAACCCTTCTGGTGTTAAGGTGAAATTAGATAGAATATAACCTTTTAGTCGAGCTAAGTTAGGATTAATGGCATAAATTTCATCATAAGCAGCAGATAAATCAAATTTTGCTTTAGTTAAATGATAGGCCATTGCAAATGTTCGTTCTGATACTGAGCGGTATAAAAATCGTTCAGTATCAGTTACCAATCCTAAAAATAATAAGTGGGCAGCTGTTGGTGATAATTTTAAATTTGTTGTTGTAATAAAATCTGTTAGTAATTCACATGTTGCTGGATAACTAGCATCAACAACCATTACATCACCATATTGGTCAAGATTAGGATGATGATCAATTTTAACAACCAATTTTGCTGTTGTTAACCATTTTTCATTTTCCAAATCAATCCGTCCTGTTGTTGCCGTATCAGTAATTAAAACAACGGCATCTTTAAAATCTTTTTCTTGTAATTGATCCATTTGACCAATAAAAGATAGTTCTGTTGGTAATTTTCCCCCAACTAAAACTTTTTTAGTTGGGAAATTATCATTTAATAGTGCTTTAAGCCCTAATTGACTTCCTAATGCATCACAATCGGGTTCAATATGGCGCAAAATAATAAAATTATCATGCTCTTTTAAAATTTTTAAAAGTTGTTCAAACATATACTTCTCCTTAAATATGACTTAATTTTTTATGTTTACTTGTTGCCTTAACTAATTGGCAATCAAGACGGAATTGCTTCCATAATTCTCAGCGTTCTTTACACTTACTATTATTTTTTCAATCTTTTTTAAATTTTACTTTTAATTGTTTGATTTGATTATCTTGTTTTAATTTGATTTGTGTTATTTCATAATGACGAGTTTCTTTCACTTTTTTAATTGCCTTAAGATATTGGTCATTATGTTCTTTCACAAGTTCTTTTAAATTATCCGTTGTTTTATCAGCTTTAATATTAAAGGTTTGACAGTAACTTAATTGATAAGCTTTTGTTCAACTAATTTTTTCAGCTTGTTTTATTTTTCAAGCTGTTCGGAAAATATTGATGTTTGTTAAAACATACAAGGCTTTCAATTCATTAAAAGCAATATCTGTTGTTGTTTGACCAAGCATTTTGGCATTAATCGCATAACTAGGGGCTTCTGAACGTCGAATTACTTTTTTTAATCAATGTATTGTTTTGGGATCACGGTTATAGTTAATTTTGTCCCGAACAACGTTTGAAAGTCACTCTAATAATAATGAGACAATAATAATTCCAAATAGTAATGCTCCAAAGTCTTCGAATAATCCACTGTTAAAGTATGCTTGTAGGACATATCCCATATGTCCAGCTCCAACAATTCCTAATAGTGTGGCTTCTTTAATATTAATTTCAAAACGATAGATAATTCATGACATAATTCCAGAATTAACTTGTGGTAAAACCCCATAACGGAATTTTTGGCCGTTTGTTAACCCAGTTGCGGCTAATGTTTTAACAATATTCATGTCAACATCATCAAACATTTCTCGAATATATTTTGACAGCATTCCAGCTGTTGCAATTGCTAACGCTAATGCGCCAGTAAATTCCCCAATACCTGTTAAGGAAATAAGAATAATAGCATATAAATATGATGGAATTGGACGAATAACAGTTGCAATAACAACAAAGATTTTTGCGACATATTTATTAACAACATTTTCCGACCCCAAAGTTCCTAAGATTAAGGCAATAATAACTCCAATAAAAGTCCCAACGGCAGCAATCATAATTGTCTCTCAAATTAAATAAATTACTGAGTAGGGAACCATTTCACCAAGGCTATTTTCTGTCCCAAATAAGGTTCATCAGGAAATATCGAACATACGGGCCAGGTTTTTTAGTGTTTGGGCAATTGTTTCCGAATTTGCTAATCCTCATTCAATTGTTGTTAAAGAATAGATAAATAAACTAAACATTATTGTTAGTAAAACAACTCTTTTAATTCAACCAAATGGCTGTTTTTGATAAACTTTTTCAACAGTTAAGTTGGCAATAAATTCATCATGTTTTAAGTTTATTGCTTCTTTTGTTTCTTGTAATAATTTTTGTTTTTGATAAGTCATTTCAACTGCAAATTCTGCTAAATAGACTTTATCATAGCGAACTAATTGTCCAACTTTTTCACTATAGATAAATCATTTTTTTGGTGTGGCTGGATAAGCAGCTTTAATTTCAGCAAATTTTTGACGATCAAGTTCTAAATGTGCAAGGTAGTCTTTTTTTCCCTGGGCAATTAGATTTTGACGCTCTAGTTTTAAAGCTTGCTTTTCAATAATAAATTGTTCTTTTGTAATTGCTTTTTGCTGATATTGTTGATAAACATTTTTCTTTTTAAGTTTTCAATCAGCAAGAATAATTTCATGATAATAAAATAATAAATTATTTTTTCGTGTTCGACGAAGGGTCGGATTTAACATTTTTTTGCGTTCTTTTTCGTCTAAAATTTTATCTTGGTCAAAAATAACCCATTTTCGTAAAACATAGATTAAAATTTCTAAACAAACGATTGTTAAAATTAATAGAAATAATAATCAACCAACACGATCTCATTGCTGTAATTGGGCATTATTGTCGATTAAATTCCCAATTCCAACTTTGGCCACTAACCCGATAATTGAAATATAGCGAAGGTTAGTTTCCAAGGCATAAAAAACTGTTGATAAAATATGCGGAATTACTTGTGGTAAGATTGCGGCACGAAATGAACGGAAACGATTTGCTCCGGTTGCTAACATTGTTTCAAAAGGAGCCATTTTAACTTGCTCAATTTTGTCATATAGCATTTTCGCACTAATCGCAAAAGTAAAGATTGCGACAGCAATTGAAACAGTTAAGTTATTAAATCCAAAGAATCCAACCAAAATTAAAGCATACGCAAATGAAGGGATTGTTCGGAAAATTGCTAGAAGGATTTTACAAAAACGATTGAAAAAGGTGTTATTGATAATATTTTTTGAGGCCAGAATTGAAACTGGTACTGCAATAATAATTCCAATCACAGTTCCTGATAGCGCCATGACGATTGTATCTCAAATTGAAATAAATGAGCGCGCTAGGAAACTTTTTTGTTGGCCAATGGCCGGGATTTCTTTAAAAGAATTAAAATCCCAGTGTAATAATTCCTTAATTCGCTCTCCTAACCCAGTGAAACTAGTAAAAAATTCACCTCAGTCGGGACTAATAAATTGGAATCCTAAAATAACTAGGATTACAATAACTATAAATAAGGATCAGAAAAATATTTTCTTAGGGCGATAGACAGGGTGATGATTAATAACAAGGGGTTTTGTTGCTGAAAGGGCGGTTAGTTTACGACGAAACATTTTTATTCTGTTTTTTCATATGTCTCACCATAAATATCTTTTAATATTTCTGGTGTAACATCTTTTGCTTTTCCATCAAAAACAATTTCCCCAGCTTTAACCCCAACAATTCTTGTTGCATATTTTAAAGCTAATTCAACGTGGTGAATATTCATAATGACAATAATTTTTTCCTCTTCATTAATTCGTTTAAAATCATTCATTACTTGATTAGCCAAAATTGGGTCTAAGGCAGAAACTGGTTCATCGGCAATAATTAATTGCGGTTTTTGAGCCAATGTTCTAGCTAACGCAATTCGTTGTTGTTGCCCACCAGATAAGTTTTCGGCACGAATATATGCGCGATCAAGAATATGAAGTTTTTCTAATGAAGATAGGGCAATAATCTTATCTTTTTTAGTAAATCAACCAATCAAACTTTGTCAAAAGCCCATTTTTGCCACACGGGCATTTAAGACATTTTTTAAAACTGTTTGTTGGCCAATATTATTATAATCTTGGGACATTAAACCAATTTTTGTTCGTAATCGACGTAGTTTACGACCACTTAATTTATTTACTAGGTAGCTAACTTGCTCAACTTTACCAGCTTTATTTTTTTCATTCACGGTAATATTAATTGTTCCTGAATTAATAGTGTTCATTTTATTAATTGTTCTTAATAAGGTAGTTTTTCCTGCCCCTGATAACCCAATGACAGCAACAAATTCTCCTTCGGCAATTTCTAAATTAACATCTTTTAAGGCATGAACACCATTTGGCCAGACTTTATTAACATTTTCAAACTTTATCATTTCTATTTCCTTTGACTATGCAACATCTTTAATGATATCTGTAATATCTTTTAAAGTTTCGTTGGCTTTAGTATAAAGTGAGTCTAAGTTTGCTTCTCAAGCGCTAATTTCTGGGCCAGTTGCGTCATCAGCTGGTGAACTATAACTAGTATGGCTATAAACATCAAAGATGTTTTTATTATTTTTATCAGCAATTAAGTCTTTAAATGATGTACGAAGGTTAGCTAATAAATCACTGCGTCCTGAAAATCATTGACGTGAGTATTCAATTCCGTCATTTAAAATAGCATTACCTGCCCCAATAACAGCAACTTTGTCATAAGCTTTTTCGATGTCAGCATTATTTAAAATATCACGACGAATATCACCATAACCAACACCAATTGCTGCTTGTCCTGTTGCTAATGAACTAGCAATTTGGGTATAACTTTGTTGCTCTTGTTTTTGAGTATAAATTTGGGCAATTTCTTCAGGACTCATTCCTAATGTATTTTTCATTCATAATAATGGGTATAATACAGAAGCATTTGAAGTTGTTCCTTTTCCCATGAATAATTTTTTCTCATCCAGACCTTTTTTCAATAAATCAATTGTTGCAGTTTTATATTCTTCTGCTGTTGCAAATTTACTTAAGTCATAATGATTTTCTGCTAAGAAATCTTTATTAGCATAAATCAATGAACGATAGTATTGTGCTTCTTTTGTTTGATCTTCTAACAATTCACTAGCTTGATCTGGTGAAGTAATTTTATGTTGATCAGTAATTTCATTATAAGCTTTAGATATTCCTCATGAATCAGCTGGATCAATTTCTTTTGCTTCCGCTGCTCCTAAATCATCTTTAAAATAGTTTAAATCCGGAATCATTGAGGCACGAGCAGCAGATAATAAAACTCCCGCTTTGTCATAAGTTCCGTTTTCTTGTTTTGTACCACGGTAATTTGAATAAGTTCCTGTTGGTAGGAAAACTAAAGCTGTTTTACCATTTTTTAACGCTTCCCCAGCAGCTTCATAACTTGTTGAAGTTACAATTTTAATATTCATTGCAAAACTGCTATCTTTTTCTTTTAGTTTAGTTTTCAATAAATTTTCTAATGGTTTAACCGTTTTTAGAACTTCAATCGGATCACGAGAGGGGATAAAAGTAATAATTAAATTATTCCCACTATTACAAGCAACAACCGATGATGTTGCGGCTGTCATAATTGATGTTGTCGCAAGAACTGAAAGTATTTTTTTCATTAAGATAATCTCCTTTTAAAATTAATGTCCATTTTTCAAATAAACAAATAAAAAAACAACTTAGTTGCTAAAAATCTACTTTGTTCGATCTCTAATTAGTAAAAGTTGTTTTTGCATTGTTTAGTATCTCCCTGTAAGAAAACCTTACACCTTAATTTTAAATTAAAAAAAGCGAAATTAATACTTTTTTTCAAAAAAATTTGTAAAGATAAATAAAAAAAGATATTTAATTAAATATCTTTTCTTTGTGATTCATTATTTTCTTTTTTTACCAAGTGATGATAATAAATCTCTTTTTTGTCAGTCATATTTACCATTTTCAATGTTTTTCTTAATAACTTTTTCATACACTTTTGTACCTTCAATAACACAGTTTAATGGATCTGATGCAGTTCTTGTTGGTAATTGGAAGATATCAAAGAAGTATTTATCAATATTTCTAATTAATGCTCCCCCTCCACAGATTGTGATTCCATTACGCATGATATCTCCAGCTAATTCAGGTGGTGTATTTTCTAATAATTCAATTACTAAGTCTGTAACTTTTGAAAAGGCGTTTAATAAGACATTTCTGATTTCTTCTGAAGTAATTTTTGCTTCTTTTGGTAATCCTGAAACAATATCACGTCCATAAATTTGCATTGAACGTTCATTGTGGTATTTTACTAATGAACCGATTGAACGTTTAACGTCTTCAGCAGTTTTTTGTCCAATTGCAATGTTGTATTCTGAACGAATGTATTTACGAATATCATCATCGAAGTGGTTTCCAGCAACTTTAATTGATCTTGAAACTACGATATCTCCTGATGAGATAATAGCTAAATCAGTTGTTCCTCCACCGATATCGATAATTAAGTGACCTTGTGGTAAATCAATGTTGATTCCTGCTCCTAAAGCAGCCATTTTAGCTTCTTCTTCAATAATAACTAAGTCAGCTCCCATATCACGGGCAACATTTTTTAAGGCTTCTCTTTCTAATTCAGTAACTCCACTAGGACATGCTAGTAAAACAACTGAGTTTTTTCAAATGTTCATCATTTTCATTCTTGAGAAAATGTGTTTTAATAAATCTTGTGCAGCTTCCATATCTGCGATAACTCCATCAACTAATGGTGTTACCATTCTAATTTGATCATGTGTTTTTCCGATCATGTCATATGCACTTTTTCCTAATGCAACTAGGGTATTAGTTTTGTTGTCATATGCCATTAATGATGGTTCATTGTAGACAACTCCTTGTCCTGAAACATAAGCTAAAATATTAGCTGTTCCTAAATCAAGGGAAATAAATGGTCTAGAATCTGGTCTCACGCTATTTTCCTCCTTAATAATTTTTAAGTACCTTAATTACAATTTAATTAATAAATTGCGATAACTTTACACTAACTAAATTTTAGTAATTTAATTCTTTAGTGTGCATAGCTTCTTGTCTTAAAATATCAAAAATATCTGATTCGAATTTTTTAGTACCATTAATTACAGCTAATAATGGTTGTTCACCAATTTTTGCTGGTAATTGTAATGTATCTGTGAAGTAACGGTCGATTCCTTTAATTAAGGCTCCCCCTCCACAAATTGTAATTCCATTTCTGAAGATATCTCCAGCTAATTCAGGTGGTGTTTCTTCTAATACTTGAACTGTTAAGTCAATAATTCTTGAAACTGGTACTTTTAATACCTCTCTGATTTCTTCTGGTGTAACTTCGATTTCACGAGGTAATCCTGAAACAACGTCACGTCCATATACTTTCATTCTTCTTTCATCTGGATATTTTGATAATGATCCGATTTCAATTTTAATTTGTTCACCAGTTTTTGAACCAATTTCTAGTCCATATTGTGAACGAATGAATTTTTGAATTTCATCATTTAAATAGTTTCCAGCAACTTTAACTGATTTTGATAATACGATATCTCCTGAAGCAATAACAGCTATATCTGTTGTTCCCCCACCCATATCAACTACTAAGTTTCCAACAGGTTTGTAGATATCAACTCCTCCTCCAAGAGCAGCCATTTTAACTTCTTCTTCAACGAAGACTTTGTTTGCTCCTAGGTTAGTTGCGATTTTTTTCAACGCTGCTTTTTCCAATTCTGTAATTACAGATGGACAAGCTAATAACATAATTGAGTGACGTAATTGTTTTGAAATACGTAATTTTCCAAAGATGTATCTTAATTGAGCTTCAGTTGCTCTAATATCTGTAATAACTCCGTCAACCATTGGACGAACAATTCTAATTGATTTGTTTCCTTTACCAATCATTTTGTATGCTTCATTACCTACAGCAATAATTCTGTTTTCTTTAATTTTGTAAGCAACGATTGAAGGTTCGTTATAAACGATCCCTGACCCAGCAACGTATACTAAAGTATTAGCAGTTCCTAAGTCCATAGAAACGAAAGTTGGTTTTTTGTTTCCTGTACTATTAAATAGTGCCATTAATTTTTTCCTCCTACTACAATTAATAAAATATGTACTTTGACCTTTTTGTCAAAAAAATGAATTGCATGGCTTTATTCGTTTGAATATAAAGTATACAATACTAAAATATTATAACATATTTCCGGGAAAAAAGAAATTTAGTTTCTATTCAAATTAACAACATTATGTTTTAAGAAAGATTTTTTGTTTTTGATAAGTTATATTATAGCAGAAAGAAATTTATTTTTTAATTTCACCAGGAGAATAATGATAATGTTTTTTGAAACAACGGGCAAAGTAATGATAAGATTTAAAACCAACTCGAAAAGCAGCGTCGCTAATTGATAAACCATTTTGAATTAAAGTATGGGCTGCGGCTAACCGTTTTTCAATTAAATAGTTTATTGGTGTTGTCTGATAAACTTCTTTAAAGCGATGAACCAAATGATATTTATTAATACCAATATTATCAGCTAAGAAATCAAGATTAAGATCGTAGTAATAATTTTCACTTAAATATTGTTCTAACTCAACAATTCAGTTCGTTGTATATTGGTGTTGAGCTGTTGGAATATGAGTACAACCTTTACATGGGCGATAACTATTAGCAAAAGCTTCATCAATGTTTTCAAATATTATGCAATTTTTTTGTAACGGTTTTTTCGAATTACAAGTTACAAGGCAAAAAATTTTGGTGTTAAAATTACCATAGCAAAAAGAATCCTGATAAGTAGGATTTTTTGCTTTAATAATTTGATATTGTTCATTTGTTGCTAAGTTCATTAAAACTCCTCAATAATTGTAAAACGATGATGGATAAATTGGGAGTTAATAATTTCTGCTGCTAATGCTTTAGCCCCATTTGTATAACTTGCAAAACTAACACCACTAGCATTGTACAAAGCTTTATCACTGGCTGCTGCTAAATAGTTTCCACGAGGGTTAACATCTTGGAAATCTAAGGCAGGTGACATGTATGATCAAACAATGTCACTATTTTTAAATAATTCTAAAACTTTTGCATGGCCAAAGACAGCCGGGATTCATCCGCGCATTGCTTCTGGAAAAGCATTTTCTGGTGTATCAACTAACCGAGTGTTGTCTTTTGTCAATAATGAAGCAGCTCCACCACTTCAAACTACCCGTTGGTGATTGATTTTAGCCACGCTAATAATATTTTCGGCAATTACAACAAAATCTTCCACACTATTTGCACCAACTGTTGAGACAATTACATCAACACCATTAGCTTGTTCTTTTAACATGTTTAGATTTTTTGCATCACCATTAAAAGGTAATACGGTGATATTTTCTTTTGCAAGTTCAGTTGTTAGATGTTTTCCTAAACGACCTTGTGCTCCAACTAATAAAATTTTCATTTTTACGTCCTCCTTAAATATTTTATTGGTATGGTTATATCTTAACAGAGGGGAATAAAAATAATATGCACAATATTGCTGTTAACCTTAATAAAAAAATATTCTTAAGTTAGAATATTAATAATTATTGTAAATTTATCTTGTAAGATAATCATTACTTGGACCAGGCTATTAATTAATTGCTCAATTTTTCTATTTGCTTCCGAAGTTGATAAGAAATAGGGGATTAGATCAGGATATTTAACACTAATTTCTTCATTAATTAGTTTCTCATATTGATTTTTCATTTCTTTCTTGTACTCATTAATTTGACCAATATTATCGTAATTATAGGCAATACTAATTATGCCATTATGATAATTTGCTTCAAATAAAGCGCTAGGGGCTAAGGCCATAATAGGGTTATAAATTGATAAGTATAATAAAACCGTTCTTAAATATAACTGGTTGATTTTGTTATTATTGACAAAATTAACAATTGTTTCAAATCAAAATTTATTATTAAGAAGTTCTCAAATATCTAAAGTTTCTGGAACAGGGATATTTGAACTAACATTATTATTTGTTAATTGGTAAAAAGTAATATCAATTTTTTCATATTGGGCTGCATTCATATACTGGGCCATAAATCAGTAGAAGAATCATTTGTCATCATTAATTTCCCCACCTTTAAAAACGGGACCATAAATTGCACTATCAATTTTAGTTGAAAAAGTTCAACTTGCAAAAGATTGCTTGATTTTATAATCAATTGTTGAACAACTAACAACACTTACTACTGGCGCAGTTGAAATGGTAATTAATCCTAGTAAGGCCAGTATTTTTTTCATGTTCTTCTCCTCCCAATCTCATTTATTATTTAAATAATATCACATTTTTGAAAAGAAGGATTTTAGCTTTTAAGAAATCTGCTGAGGCATAAAAAAAGAACATCATATAAAACGTTTTATTATTTGTTTTATTTTGATGTTCAGTAGTTTTTATCGATTTTTTTTGTTTTCATCAATTAAGCGTTGACGAATATTTTTTTCATAAGCGATGCATCCATCAATTACAGCTGTTTGGCTGTTTTTAGCCACACGTACAGGAATTTTGAAGTAATCAGCAAAGTAGTCTTTCATTCCACTAATTTGTGAAGAACCTCCAGTAATAATAATTCCGTTAGCAACAGCGTCACCAGCTAATTCTGAAGGTGTTTTTTCTAACACATCAGTAACTAACTCAGTAATTGATGCAAAGATACTTACTAATAATTTTCTAATTTCAGTATCTGTAATTTCTGTTTCTTTTGGCATTCCAGTTACAACATCACGACCAAAGATTACCATTTTTTTTGAATCTTTTGTTTTAAACAATGATCCAATTTGTTTTTTAATTTGTTCTGAAGTCACAATTCCAATTGAGATTGTGTGTTTTGCACGAACAAATTTCATAATTTCTTCATCAATGTAATTTCCAGCAATTTTAATTGAACGACTTTCCACGATTCCACCAGCTGAGATAATTGCACAGCTTGATTTTCCTCCACCGATATCAAGAATGAATGTTCCTTTTGGGGCAAAAATATTTTCCCCAACTCCTAAGGCACTCATTAATGAGTCTTCTTCAACTTCAACAAAATCTGCTCCTAAGTTTTTACACATATCAATTAGTGCTTTTTTCTCTAAATCTGTTACTCCTTTTGGACAAGCAATTAAGACAATTGCTCCTTTTCATAAGTCAGCAACTCTTGCTTTATTACAGATATGTTGAATAAATTCCTCAGCAACACTTAAATCTGTAATTGCTCCATTTTTTAATGGGGTAAAGATCTCGATTTTATCGTGTGTTTTTCCAATTAATTTTTTGGCATCATCACCAATTGCAACTAATTTTTTTGTTCCAACTTCGTAAGCCATTACTGATGCTTCATTAAAAATAATCCCTTTACCTGAAATATAAGCGATTGATTTAGTTGTTCCTAAGTCAATTGCAATAAATTTTCTTGGTGGTCTTTGTTGGATGTTAAATGTTTGTTTTAATACATCTGTTATTGCCATTTTAGTAAATCTCCTTCCGACAGTTTATACTTAAATAAAATAATATAAATCTAGCATATTTTTTTTCACCATATATTTATCTCATATATAAGTTGAAATTAATTTTGCAACATTTACTCTCTAAAATAAAATTGCAAAAGTACACTAAGATTTTACCTTTTATTTTTAAAAAAGTATAGAAATTTTTACAATTATTTATATTTCTTACATTTTTTCCATAAAAATAAAAAAAAGTGCAAATGCACTTTACAGTTTATATTCTGTTGTATCAATTAATTCAATGCGTTCTACTAAAGCACCAAGTTTTTTCTCGTAAGTTTTGGCTCCTTCAATTACACACATTAATGGGTCGGTTGCTGTACGAACTTTTAATTGGAAAATTGATTCAAAGTATTTTACAATCCCTCTAATTAAAGCTCCTCCACCACAAATTGTAATTCCATTACGGATTACATCTCCCGCTAATTCTGGTGGTGTTTGTTCAAGTACTTCAACTAATAAATCAGTAATTCTTGAGAATGGTGCTAATAAAACGTTTTTAATTTCTTCTGGTTTTACTAATACTTCTCGTGGTAAACCAGTAATAATATCACGTCCAAAGACACGAACTGGTTTTTCATTTACTAATTTAATTAATGAACCAATATCTTTTTTGATTTGTTCTGCTGTTTTAATTCCGATTAAAACGTTGTATTCTGCCCGAATGTATTTTTGAATTTCTGCATCAAAATGGTTTCCAGCAACTTTAATTGAACGTGAAATAACAATATCTCCTGCTGATAAAATCGCAATATCAGTTGTTCCCCCACCAATATCAATTACTAAGTTACCTTGTGCTAAACCAATGTTGATTCCTGCTCCTAAAGCAGCTAGTTTTACTTCTTCCTCAACTAAAACATAACTTGCTCCCATATCTTTTGCAATTGCTTTTAATGCACTACGTTCTAATTCAGTAACTCCACTAGGACATGCTAAAACAACAATCGCGTTTTTTCAAATGTTTGATAATTTTAAACGTCCAAAAATGTGTTTTAGTAAATCTTGGGCTGCTTCCATATCTGAAATAACCCCGTCTACTAATGGTGTTACCATTCTAATGTGATCATGAGTTTTCCCAATCATTTTATAAGCTTCAGTCCCCAAGGCTATTAAAGAGTTAGTCAATGTATCATATGCCATTAATGACGGTTCATTATAGACAATTCCTTGCCCTGAAACATAAGCAATTGTATTTGCTGTTCCAAGATCTAGTGCTAGAAATGAGTACTCTTTTCCAAATTTATAATTAGCCATATTTATTAATGCCTCCTAATTTTCTAATTTAAATTTAATATTTTAAAATAATACTGTAATGTAATTATACTACAAAAATGGTATAAATATAAGGAAAAGTTTTATTGGAGGAAAGTTGTGGAAAAATTTGTCATTGTTGTAGAAGGAAAAACTGATACGGCTAAAATAAAAAATATTTTTCCAACCATTGCGACGATTGAGACAAGTGGTAGTGCGATTTCGCCCGCAACTTTAGAATTAATTAAAAAACTAAGTTTAACAAATAAAATTATTATTTTCACAGATCCTGATTATCCAGGTCAAAAAATTCGTGATATTGTTAGCAGCTACTTAGCAAATAACTGTTATCATGCTTTTATTGATAAAAGCAAAGCGATTCGTAACAAAAAAGTTGGAATTGCCCAAGCTAGTGATGAAGACATTAAAACTAGTTTAGCAAATGTTATTCAATTTACGGGAGATAATAATCCTAGTTTAAGTTGAACTGATTATGTTAATATAGTAGATGATAGTAATAAGCGTCGAATTTTACAAACTTATTATAATTGACCACCAGTTAATAATAAAAAGACTTATAAATGATTAACGTATTTAAATATTAGTCAAACAGAACTTAGAACAATTTTGGAGGAAAACAACAATGTCACAAACAATACACCACAATAAGCAAGATATTATTCCCCAAAAAAGTAAGGGACAAAACTTTTTAAAAAATAAACATATTATTAATAATATTGTTGATGCTGCCAATATGACTAAACAAACAGCGATTCTTGAAATTGGCCCAGGGATGGGGGCATTAACTGATGAAATAATTGTTAAAGCTGGTAAAGTTGTTGTGGTTGAAATTGATCCTAAGCTTGTTGAATTTTTAGAACAAAAATATCATAATCACAAAAATTTAAAAATTATTAAAGCTGATATTTTAAAAGTTGATATTAATGAATTATTAGCAGTAGAATTTGATGATTTTAAAGTTGTTAACGTTATTTCAAATTTACCTTACTATATTACTTCACCTATTATTTTTAAATTACTAACAAGTAGTAATCCAAAAATGAAAACTTTAATTTTAATGATGCAAAAAGAAGTTGGGGAACGAATTCTGGCCCAGCCAAATAATAAACAATATAATAATTTATCAGTTGTTTGTCAATATTATTGTGATATTAAGAAAGTTTGTTTAGTTGGAAAAAATAATTTCTTTCCTGTTCCAAAAGTTGATAGTATTGTGCTGGCTTTTACTTTTAATAAAAAAAACTTAGCAATTGATAATGAAACAAAATTTTTAGAATTTATTCGTGCCTTATTTGCCTACAAGCGCAAAACAATTTTAAATAATTTCGCGACAATAACAAAAGATAAAACACTAGCAACAAATGTCTTAAATAACTTAGGATATAATTTAAATTTAAGAGCTGAAAATTTAAGCTTAAATGATTTTTATCAGATTTATCAAGGGTGAACAACATGACAAGCAAAATAATTGAAGTAAAAACTGTTGGTAAAATTAATACAAAACTTGATGTTAAAAGATTACAACAGGGGCAAAAACTTCATAAGGTTAAAACAATTATGTTTCCATATGAAAAAGAATTTGATCGAATTATTTTAACACCAAGTAAAAAAACTAAAACCTATGTGACAACTAATAACCCTTTAATTGATCCCAATAATAATACTCTTTTAAAAGCCTATGATTTATTTGTCCAGGCCTTTCCAACTGCTCAAAACGTTCCTCTTCACTTTCAACTTGAAAAAAATAGTTTAGTTGGTTCAGGGTTAGGTTTTTCAGCTAGTAATGCTGTTGGGGTAATTAAACTATGTTGTACTTTTTTTCAGATTAATTTTTCAACAAAGAAGGTTAAAAAAATTATTAAACAACTTGGTTCTGATGCGCTCTTTTTCTATTTGGCTAAACCAGCAGTTGTAACAGGGGTCGGTGATAGAATAAAACTATTAACAAAAAAACAAATCAAAAAATTTGCTATCCCAAATGTTACCGTTATTAACTCGCAAATTCCGTCATATGCGCAAGCAGTTTTTCAACAATTAGATCAAAAATATGATTATTATCAGCAGCTAGTTAATAGAAATGATGACTATTATAATATTCTCCAACAACCAGCTTTTGATCTTAACCCACAGTTAGCGCAAAAATATCAAGATTTAAAAAAAACCTATCATCATGTTATGCTCGCTGGAAGTGGGGGTTCTTTTTTAGTTTGGTAAGAAATAATTTTGAAATCACTTATATCAGTTATAATTGAATGAAGGAGAAAATACAATGAATAAAATTTTACTAATTGATGGAAACTCATTAATCTTTCGGGCTTTTTATGCAACAGCCTATAGTGGTGAAATGTTAAAAAGTTTAGATGGAACACCAACAAATGCCGTTTATGCTTTTGCTAATATGTTAAATAAAATCTTAAAAGATAATAATTATTATAGTGTTGTTGTGGCTTTTGATAAGGGAAAAATTAATTTTCGCCATGACTTAATTGCTGATTATAAAGCGGGAAGAAGTAAAACCCCAGAAGAATTAGTACAGCAATTTCCAATTGTGAAAGAATTTTTAGATAGTTATCAAATTCCTTATTTAGAAAAAGAAGGATATGAAGCCGATGATTTGCTAGGTTGTTTAGCTAAGCAAGCTGAGACGCAAAATTATTATGTTGATATTTTATCAAGTGATAAAGATTTATTTCAATTAATTAGTGATAAAACAAATATTTTAATTCCTCGCCAAGGTGATAGTGCTGATATTTTTGATAAAACAGCACTATTAAATAAGTGAGAAGTTAGTCCCGAACAAGTTCCTGATTTAAAAGGTTTAATGGGTGATCCTTCTGATAATTTAAAAGGAATCCCCGGGGTTGGAGAAAAAACAGCGATCAAGTTAATTAAGGAATATCAAACAATTGAAAATATTTATCAAAATATTGACGATATTAAAGGGAGCTTAAAGAATAATTTAATTAGTCATCAAGCTGAAGCGTTATTATGTAAGAAAGTAGCAACAATTCTATGTGATTTGGAATTAGGTGATTTTGCTTTTAGCAAACTAGAAGTTAACAAAGAAAAACTACTAGATTTTTATTTAAAATATAATATGAATTCTTATGTTACTAAACTTTACAATAATAGTGAACCAGTTAAACAGAGTTTAGCCGTTAAAGTTATTACAGAATGAAGCGAGGAATGAAATGAAGATGGGACAACTGTTTTTTTAGAATTGTTTGATGAAAATTATCATCTATCCGAACTTATAGGGTTTGGAATTGTTAATTCGCATGGTATTTTTTATTTTGATTATACGAGTGCTAAATTTGACACGAGTTTTCATGCTTTTTTAGCAAACGAAAATTATCAAAAATTTACTTATAATGCTAAAAGTTTAATTGTTGGTTTAGGCCGCGATAATATTACAATTAACAATATTAGTTATGACATGATGTTAGCGGGCTATATTTATAATTCAAACACAAAAAATACCCTTGATAATTACATTAATTTATTTGCTAAAAAACAAATTTTATCTGATGAATTATTTTATGGCAAAGGGGTTAAAAAAACTATTCCCACGGATTTAAATAAATTAAGTTACTTTATTGGCGAGAAAGCGAATTATATTCACACGTTACGTGAAAAGATTGTTTCTTTATTAACAAGTAGTAATCAATATCAGTTATATTATGATATTGAATTACCAACAACATTTGCTTTGGCTCGAATGGAACGAGCTGGAGTTAAAGTTGACCAACGAGAGCTATCAAAACAAACTGTTCGAATTGAACAAATTGTTAATGACCTAAATCGTGAAATTAATACAATGGCCAATAAAGAAGTTAATCCTAATTCTCCAAAACAATTATCGGAATTATTGTATCAAGACTTACAATTAAAAGATCATAAGAAGGGTTCAACAGCCCAAGAAGTTTTAGAAACAATTAAATTAAGTCACCCAATTATTAGTAAAATTTTGGATTATCGGAAATATCAAAAATTATATTCAACCTATTTAAAAGGGATGGAAAAATACCTTTTCCAAGATGGGAAAGTGCACACAATTTATAAACAAACATTAACAGCAACTGGACGATTATCTTCAGTTGAACCTAATATGCAAAATATTAGTATTCGCGATGAAGTACAAAAAGAAGTTCGTAAAATTTTTGTTGTCTCATCGGAAGATAATATTTTATTATCAGCAGACTATTCACAAATTGAATTGCGAATTTTAGCTGATATGTCAAAAGATGATCATATGTTAGCAGCATTTAATGCTGGAGAAGATATCCATACTAATACGGCGATGAAAATTTTCAATTTGAAAAAAGAAGAAATTACTTCAACAATTCGTCGCAGTGCTAAAGCAGTTAATTTTGGAATCATTTATGGGATTAGTGATTTTGGTTTAGCCAATGATTTAAATATTTCTGTGCCAGAAGCAAAAGAAATTATTCAAAATTATTATCAACAATTCCCAACAATTAAAAATTTCATTGATAGTCAAGTTGAGTTTTGTAAGAATAATGGCTATGTTATGACAATGTTTAACCGTAAACGCTATGTTCCAGAAATTAATGATGCTAATTATATGCAACGGGAATTTGGTAAACGGATTGCAATGAATATGCCAATTCAGGGAACAGCGGCCGATATTATTAAAATAGCTTTAAAAAATATTGATCAAGAATTATTACGCTTAAAGTTAAGAACAAAAATTATTGCCCAAATTCACGATGAATTAATTTTTGAAGTCCCAAAAACAGAATTAGCACAAGTAAAAGCGTTGGTGAAAGATTTAATGGAAAATTCAACAAAACTAAGTGTTAAATTAACTGTTGATATGGTTGAAGGAGCATCTTGATATCAATTAAAATAAAACTATAATATAAGTACTTTACAAAAAGAAAGAAGGTTTAAATATGCCAGAATTACCAGAAGTTGAAACGGTTCGTAAAATTTTATTAAAAAACCTAAAAGGGCGAACAATTACTGATTGTTTAATTTTTTGAAATAAGATCATTAAAACCGATAATCCGGAAGCTTTCCGAGAAAAAGTGATTGGCCAAACAATTAATGATGTTGAAAGAATGGGTAAACATCTTTTAATTATTTTAGATGACTATGTTTTAATTAGCCATTTACGAATGGAAGGGAAATATTATTTTAATCAAAAAGACAATGATGGGGAGTGAAAACACATCATGGTTGTTTTTGAATTGGATGGGGAAATGCAATTGCGTTATCATGACACCCGTAAATTTGGAACAATGCATTTATATGATAAAGTTAATTATTTAACAAATCCGCCATTAAATAAACTAGGATTAGAACCGTTTGATCAAAATATTACTGTAGCGTATTTAAAAAAACATTGGGCTAATAAAAATCAACCAATTAAAACAACTTTGTTAGAACAAAATGTTATTGTTGGGATTGGTAATATTTATGCTAATGAAATTTTATTTGCTTCAAAACTGCATCCTGGCGAAAAAACCAAAAATCTTGATGATCAGGATTATCAAAATATTATTGATAATACTCGCGCTGTTTTAGCCCAAGCAATTGCGGCAGGGGGCACAACAATTTCAACCTATCATCCTGAACCAGGTATTGATGGTAAATTTGTTAATGAATTACAAGTTCATGGCCAAGCAAAAAAAGCTTGTCCGCTTTGTGCGACAACAATCTTAAAAATATTTATTAATGGGCGGGGAACTTATTATTGTCCACATTGTCAAAAGCTAAAATAAAAAAAGATTATTGCTGTTGCAATAATCCTATAGAAAAACTATGAAAAACTATTTATGAATGGATTTATATATTTACTAACTGGAAAGTAAACTAACCATGTTAATAAATATATGTGTATTATATGTTGCCATATAATACACATATCATAGCATAAGATTTTTTAATGATAATAGTTTTGAATAAAAAAATGATAATAATTGAAAATAAAATGGTAAATTTAGGTAAATTGCAATAAATCCTAATAAAAATATCTGTTTGATGCTACTTTTTAAAAAAAGAGTTATAATAAAAGAAGTCATAGAACATAATTTAAAGAGAGGAAAAATTAAAATGGCAAGAATATATCATTCAAGATTAGTGAATGCAAGTGGAATTGTAGATAAAGCGCATAAAGGGAAATATGCTGTTGGACATTTTAATATTAATAACTTAGAATGAACAAAATCATTATTAGAAGCAGCGCAAGCAAGTAATACACCAATTATTTTAGGAGCTTCAGAAGGGGCAATTAAATACATGGGAGGGTATAAAGTTGTTGCTAGTTTAGTAAACGAATTATTAGACGCATTACAAATTACTGTTCCTGTAGCATTACATTTAGATCATGGACAAACTGTCGAAAGCTGTAAAAAAGCAATTGATGCAGGATTTTCATCAGTAATGTATGATGGAAGTCATCATCCATTTGAAGAAAATTTAAGTAATACAAAAGAAGTTTTATTATATGCAAAACACTATGATGTTTCAGTTGAAGCAGAAATTGGAACAATCGGTGGAGAAGAAGATGGTGTTGTTGGGACAGGGGAAATCGCTGATCCAAAAGAAGCAACAATTATGGTTGCAACAGGGATTGATTTCTTAGCAGCCGGAATTGGAAACATTCATGGTCCATACCCAGCAGGATGAAAAGGATTAAACTTTGAAGCCTTAGAACAAATTCAAGCTGCTGCAAAACTTGGAATGGTTTTACACGGGGGAAGTGGAATTCCAAAAGAACAAGTAATTCATGCAATTTCATTAGGAATTAGTAAAATTAATGTTAATACAGAATTACAAATCGCTTTTGCACAAGCAACAAGAAAATATATTGAAGCAGGAAAAGATTTACCAGAAAATGGAAAAGGATTTGATCCACGTAAATTATTAAAACCAGGTTGTGATGCAATTAAAGATACTTTTAATGAATTAACTGAATGATTTGGAAGCAAAGGGAAAGCCTAGTTTCAAAGTTAAAAACATCTAAGATTATTCTTAGATGTTTTTTATTGGGAAAAAGAGAAAATTTAATTTATTGGTGACATTGCTAGAATTAGATTATAATTATATTAAGTAAAACTAGAAAGCAGGCGTTGAATTGATGTGATTTAATCGAGAAAATGAAGATTTAGCAAAAGAATTATCAACTAATTTAGATAAAGGATTATCAAAAGAAACTGCTCAAGAAAGATTAACTCAGAATGGGAAGAATGAGTTACCAAAACCAAAGCATAAACCATGAATACTTTTAATTTTATTAGCCTTATTAGACCCTCTTTCAATAATTCTAATTGTTGCTGGAATTAGTTCAGTTGTAATTGAAAAAGTAATCTCAAATGAAGTTCATTTAGTTGATTTTTTGGTTATAATTTCAATTGTTTTTTTAAATGCAATTATTCAAACAATTCAACAAGTTAAAGCGCGCAAATCATTAGCAGCTTTAGAAGAAATGACAGTTCCAAAAGCAGTTGTTATTCGCGATGGTGAAGTTTTTGAAATCCCCACAAGCGAATTAGTGACTGGTGATGTTGTTATTTTAGAAGCCGGGAAATATGTTCCTGCTGATTTGCGAATTATTCAAGCTAGTAATTTACAAATTGATGAATCCGCTTTAACAGGAGAATCAGTGCCAGTTGAAAAGCATGCTAAAATTATTACGGAAAATAAATTAGTGTTAGCAGAGCAGCATAATATGGCTTTTATGTCAACATTTGTTACGAATGGTCGTGCGGTTGGAGTTGTAGTTGCTAATGCTGTTAATAGTGAAATTGGAAAAA
The DNA here is from genome assembly GCF_000400955.1 of Spiroplasma syrphidicola EA-1. Taxonomy (NCBI): domain Bacteria; kingdom Bacillati; phylum Mycoplasmatota; class Mollicutes; order Entomoplasmatales; family Spiroplasmataceae; genus Spiroplasma; species Spiroplasma syrphidicola. Next base: position 1,080,924 of record NC_021284.1, on the reverse strand, counting down.
TTGCTGCTGGTTTAGCTGGGGCGAAACAAGAAAAAACACCATTACAATTGCGATTAGCAAAGTTAACAAAATTTGTTAGTATTTTTGCTTTATTCTTGGCAGTTAGTGTTTTTCTCTTTTTCTTCTTTACTGATCGTCCAAACTGACCAGTTAATTTAATGACCTCAGTTACAATTGCGATTGCTGTTATTCCAGAATCACTAATTGTGATTGTAACCGTTATTCTTTCGCTATCAACAAAGCGAATGTCAAAAATTAATGTTATTGTTAAAAAATTAGATGCTGTAGAAACTTTAGGTTCAGTTAATGTTATTTGTTCAGATAAAACGGGAACATTAACACAAAATAAAATGACTGTTAAAAAAATTATCTTTAATAATGCATCAATTAATAGTGAAGATTATAAATATAATAATTCAATACATGATGAACATTTTATTAATAGCTTAACGTTATGTAATGATGCTATTAATGAAAAAAATGAAAAAATTGGTGATCCAACAGAAATTGCCTTAGTTGATTTCACGCGTCGTTATACAATCAAGGAAAGTGAATGACGAAAAAAACATAAAAGAATTAATGAAATTCCTTTTGATTCTGAACGTAAATTAATGTCAACAATTAATGTGATTGGTAATAGTGAATATGTTTATACTAAAGGGGCAATTGATGAATTATTAAAAAAATGTACGAAGATTTATCAAAATGACAAAATAGTTCCGTTAACAGCGGAAATTAAAACAGAATTACTACATGCTGCAAAAACTTTATCATTAGATGCTTTGCGGGTGTTAGCTTTTGCTCATAAAAAATTTGATGGTAATAAAGAAGATTTAGAAAATGATTTAATCTTTTTAGGGGCTGTTGGGATGATTGATCCTCCCCGCCCAGAAGCAATTAAGGCTATTGCTGATGCCCATCAAGCAGGAATCCGTGTCATGATGATTACAGGTGATCATAAAGATACTGCCTTAGCAATTGCCAAACAATTAAATTTAGCTAGTTCTAGTGCAAATGTAATTTCTGGAGCAGAAATTGATGAATTAAATGATGATGAATTAAAAAACAAATTTAAGGATATTAGCATTTTTGCTCGTGTTAATCCTGAACATAAAACACGGATTGTTAATTGCTTACAGGCTTTAAATTATGTCGTTTCAATGACAGGTGATGGGGTTAATGATGCGCCAAGTTTAAGTAAAGCCGATATTGGTGTAGCAATGGGAATTACTGGAACAGATGTTTCAAAACAAGCGGCTAACATTATTTTACAAGATGATAATTTTTCAACAATTTTAAAAGGAGTTGAAGAAGGTCGTAATGTTTACCAAAAAATTAAACGAGCGATAGCATTTGTTATTTCGGCTAATATTGCTAATGTTCTAGCCTTTTTAATTATTTCATTAACAGCTGGAATCAAACCATTTGATTCAGTTAATATTTTATGATTTAACTTAATTATTGAAACGCTTTTAGCAGTACCAATTGGTTTTGACAGTAATGATAATCGTTTGATGCTAGATAAACCGCGGAATAAAAAAGAATCATTTTTTACAAATAGCTTAATAACAATTTTATTTGTAGCCCTAACAACAACTTTAGCGGTTGTCGGAACATTCTTTATTGGCCGCGAAGTTTTCCAAGATTTAGATAGTGCTAAAATGGCAACAATCTTAGTAATGACTTGTGCACCAGCCATTTATGTTTTTGCTTTACAACTACCGAACTATCGAATTAAAGCCCATCATAAATGAGGGAAAGTTAACTATTATTTATTAGGAGCATCATTAATTGCCTTAGGATTAAATTTCTTAATTATTTATACTCCAGGGATTAATCAAATTTTCTTATTAGCACCATCAGGGGAACAATATGTTACAGTTCCAACAGTATCATGACAAATGACGTTAGTCGCAATGGCAATGATGACAGTCCCTTTAATAATGTTGTTAGGATATGACCAAATTCGTAAGGCAATTGGACGATAAAAAACACAATTATTTTTAAAATATTTATGAATTAAACTATAATTTTAGGGTAAGATAAAACAAGTAGGTTTTGGAAATGAAAAATTTAGTTAAAGAAGCAACACGAGGTTTTACAAAAAAAATTACCCAATTAATTGGGTTAATTCTTTTTATTATCACAGCAGTAATGACGTTTGCGGCGTTATTTTCTGCTGTTTTTCAAGTTCAAAACGGAATTAATAACTTAGCAAAACAAAGTGGTAGTTATGATTATGAAATCAATTTAACAAGTTTATATGTTGATAATAATGTTATTAAAAAAGGCGATAATAAAATTAACCTTGCTAACCGAAATTTTTTGGAATTCTTTTATGATTCAAAAGCAATTGATGATTTGGAATTAAATTTTAATACTGTTAAAAACGATCTTGGAAAATTAGAATGTGGCAATGATGATGGACTTTGCCAATGAACAAAAGAACCAAGTTATTTAAATCCAAATACGGGAACAGCAGCATTTACAACTTTAGCGAAAAATTTTAATCAAAACTTGGAAAGTCTTTTGTTAAGTTATCTTTTTAACAATGATGGGAAAAATTTTTTAGAAAATAATAATCTTAGTGCCCAAATTGCTTTTAGTTTAAATTACCAATTTGTTATCAAAGATTTAACAGCCCAAAATCAATATTTTAATGCAACCCCGATCACAAAAAATTTTGATGAAATGTACTATGGGGATGACTGAATGAATTTAAATATGTTTACAAGCCCATTTAATCGTGTCTATGATTCATATCATCAAAAAGTTGTTAATAGCACGCCAGCACAAACAGTTTATTTAAGTCAACAATATGGGCAATATAAAAATTTAGCGGTTGGTGATAGTTTTAATCTTTTAGCAAGTACCGGGCTACAGTATCAAATTAGAGGCTGGGCAAGTCGCTATAGCACAATTTATCCAAATTTGGCAAGTTTAGCAGCAATTGCTAATCAAAAAGAGAGTGTTAGCTTAAAAAATGGTTCGTTGTTATTTTTAAACGATGATGATTATAATCAAATTAAGTACAATTTTGCAACAGGGACTGAAATGATGACTGCTTTTGTTAAAATGGGTGGTAGTTCCAATGTTGCTCAGAAAACAGAAATTTTAAGTGATTTATTAAGTAGACATTTTATTTCTCCAGATAATGCTATTTTTGATTTTAATTCAACTTATGCTGGGGATACCGTGGTGTTGGCAAATACAACTTTTATTATTGATGGTTCAATTGCCTTTGCTTGTTCAATCATAATTATCTTTATTATTGCTTTTTTTATTAAAAAAGATATCCATATGCAGAAAAAACAAATTGGAGTGTTAAAAGCATTAGGATATGGTCGCCACCAATTATCAATTGTTTTTATAATTAATATTGCTTTTGCAACTTTAATAGGATGTTTAATTGGTTGAGTGTTATCAATGCCATTTCAAATGTATTTTACGGCTTCTAATCTTTATAGTATTGGAATTTCATTAACATTATTTTATTTTAACCCCTTAATTTTTATTGTTACAATTTTAGTTATTCCCTTATGTTTTGCGATTTTAGCTTTTATTATTTCTTATTCGCTTTTAAAAAATTCAGCGTTAGATTTAATTTATGATTTGAAAGCAACTAATTTACATGTACGCTATAAAAAAGTTAAAAAGGCAAAACATTATTACCATTTAGGGTTATCCTTTAATGCTCATTTATCATTTACCTTTGCTTTGAAATCACTTGGAAAATGAATTATGGTTATGGTTGTTCTAGCCTTTGCGTCCTTTCTATTAATTTTTCAACTTGATGCGGATGTTATGGCCCAAAAATTTGTGAAAGATTCTTTCCGTTATTTTAAAGACGACATTAAATCATATTTAATTGCGTCATATGATCAACAAGAAATAGCAGTTCAATCACAAAACAAAAAAAGTTATCAGTGAATAAATCAAGATCAAGTTGAACAATATTATCATCAAGCTGATATTTTAGAAAATCCAACCAAATTTAATTTTCCTAACCCTTTAACTTGTTTAATGAGTTTGACAACTACGGGGAATGGGTGTGGAGACTTTTTAAACATTATCGGAAATATTAATAAAAGTGATTACCAAAGTAAAATTCGTGTTGTTGATGGAAAATACCCTTATTTATCTTCTCAAACGGTTGAGGCTCTTGTTGATTATCAAATAATAGGTAATAATGGCAAACCAATTAATGGATGAGATAATCTTAAACAACTATTAGAAAACCCACAAATTCAAGAAATTTTGATTAATCAGGGTAATTTAACGAAAGGGGATATTCAATCGGCAATTGGAATAATTAATCTAATTCGTAATATTAAAACCCTGACTGATGGTAATTATCCAGATGTCTATTTTGGCCCTTATATGGTTTACAATCCAAAATATGATTTTCCTTACATTTCAACCCCAGCACGCTGGCAAGCAAGTGATGTTGCTAATGCTAAAAACCCAATTACAAGGTTAGAGTTAGTTGGCCTTACGCCAAATCGTTCAGAACGGGAAGAATTATTTAATTTTAAATCAAAAAAATTATCATTAGATGATTTACAACAACAAGTTTTTGGTTATGATATTGATCGTAATCCAGTCCAAAGTAATGAATTAAGTAAGGCAATAAATGAACCAATCCCAGTAATTTTATCAACAAGATTATATCAAGCGATGCAAGGACAACCAGGACAAATATTTACTTTAAAAGCGCAGATTACTAATACAATTGGTTATGTTCCGATTGCCTTTAAAATTGTTGGGGATAACTTGGCTGATATTAATTCAACTAATATTTATATGAACAAGAGTTCGTTAGTTCGAGTAATGAATCAATGAGTAAAACTTACGGGGCAAGGAGAAATCTTTGATGACAACAATTACAATAATGCTATTGCTTCAAAGAAAAGTGAGAATGGTAGTGTCTTACAACCATATCGAATTATTTCTTCTTATTCGTTAACAGACAATTATGATTTTACAATGTACAATGAGCAGAAAAAATTAGATCCAAGTCGTGCGGCAGATTTACGAGCCAATTTAAAAATCTTAAATAATTTTAATCGTATTTTTCCTTTTGATATGTTCCGAGAAACTTATGAGGAGGGAATGAAAACAGTTAGTCAAATCTTAACTGTATTAGAAGCATTAACTATTTTAATTGTTGCCCTGATTTTAGCGGTTTTAATTGGGATGGTGTTAGATGAAAATCGCCGAACGATTCTAACAATGAAAGTATTGGGATATCCAACGCATAAAATTATTTTAATTGTTTTAGGATTTTACTTTTTTGCAATTTTAATCGGTTATGCTGCCAGTTTTGGTTTAGCGCAAATTGCCTGGTGAATTATTTTAAAAGTTTTATTTATGCAGAACGGCTTATTAATTATTCCAGAATTTTCGTTATCCGTTGTTCTATATGCTACTTTAGCGATTGGAATTATTTTGTGCACAATTATCAGTTTAGGAATTTGGCAAATTAAACGGAATGCGTTAACTAATATTACAATTTATTAAAGCAATAAACAAATAAATAAAAAAAGAGGATAAACTTAAATTCTATCCTCTTTTTTTCGGTGTAGCTCTCAGTATTTTTTACCAAAATGGAATGTTAAATTACCAATTAAATAAAGAAAAATTATTGTTGTTAAGATGATTTCACAAATTGATCAATACTGAAAAATAAGAATGATAGTATCAGCATATTCGGGGTTACTAATTGCCCCTAGACTTTGACCGTAAGTAATTTTACCAATTGCTGAAATTGCAAGCGGAAAAGCATAACTAGTTAATTTGGGATTAAATTGTTTAGTTAAAAAATCTTTGACAATCAAAAAATAAAAAGCAAAACTAGCAGCAATGGCAAAAACACCAATTATTATGACCATTCAATAGTTTTCATTATAACCACTTTTAATAAAAGTATAGTCGTAAGTAATATACATTAAAACATCTAACCCAATTAATAAAATAAAAAGTGCGCGTAGCATTCCATGGTCTTTTGTTTTAAAATAGCTAATTAACATTAAGACTGTTAACCCAATAAATATTGCAAAATTAAGGTATCACAAAACTTGTAAAAATACTAAATAGCCGGGACCAAGATATTTCAATTCAAAAGTACTACAAATTATAATTCCAATTGTTGGGATGTATCAACTCCCGGTTGCATTAACTAGTTTAAAATTTTTAAAATGTAAAAAGAATCAAACAATAAAAAAGCTAAAAGCTAAAATTAATCCAATTCATCAAATCGTAATACCTAAGTAATATATTCAACCAGTATTTAGATTATCTAAATCTTGTTTTGTTAAAATAAATTTACTGATTGCCAAAACTGTGATTGGTAAAAAACCAATTATTGCTGCGTCGTTTAAATTATTTTGAAATTCTTGTTTGACTGATTTAAAATTAATAATTCATTTTATTGTTAGTAATAAGAAAATAAAAAGCGACAAAGCAAAAGTTAAATAAGTAATTCATTTTGTTGAAAGACTAAAAAAATTACCAAAAGCATTTCAACCGTTTCCGAGAGTTAGTAAACCTAATGAAATTGATAATAAAGAAAAAGGGATGTAGTTTAAAAATGCTTTATGTTTTTCCATAATGAACTCCTAGTTTATAAAAATTATATTAATAGATTATAACACAATTATTTAATTTAAATCTGACAATGATTAATGTTAATAACATTTATAAAAAGATAAAAAGAATTTACCAAATTTTACCGCTTTTTACTTTTTTTTTTTTTTTTTCAAATAGTTTTTAATTTTTAATTATTTGCCAAAAGATATAATTATATTACTTATATTTTCATATTTGGAGGTAAACATGAAAAATAAAATGCAGATTTTTTATAACAGCATGTGTCATATTTGCCAAAATAAGTTTAAAAAAGTTGTTAATTATTTAAAAAAAAATAAAATTAATGATTTAAAAAATTTAGATTTATTAATTTGTGAAATTGATCAAAATCGTACACGAGAGGAAGACAATGGGATAATTCCTTTTGCCCTAATTTTTTGTAAAAATTCATCGTATGTTTTTCTATGAAAAAAAGACTTGTATCATCCAGATGGCACAACTAAAATTAAAATAGTAAATGATAAAATAATTTTGTCGCAAGCAACAATTGATTTAATTAAGCAAAAAAGAATAAAAAATAATTATTTACCAATTACAAATAAAACAAATGGGGAAGAAGTCTATAACTTAGCAAAACGCCATTTTAATCAACAAATAACAGTTTTAAATCGTCATCATTTAATTCAAATGTCTAAACTACGACAAATTATTTTAATTTTTGGTTTAGTTTTTTTGTTGTTTTTTGCTGTGGTTGGTGGGACATTGGCGTGATATTTTAGTACAAACCATAACCCGAATTATTTTAAGGAACCAAACAATAATAGAGTAAGTTTAAGTTCTGACTTGGTTAATGTTGATTTAGGAACAATTAAAGATAATTCTCCCGCGACAATTTTAGATACTTTACAAATAAAAAACACGACTTTAAAAGTCACTGAAATTGAAGTTGTTAAGGATTCAAATATTGAAACTAAAGCCCATATTAAAGTTAAAGAGACAAGTGAATATTATATAGTTAATAATGCTTCAATTGAAGTACGCTATTATGTTTTTAATCCTAATATTGGAACTGTTAATAGCAAAGTAAATGAAAAATTTGCAAAACCAATCACCGCTTTTCTTGAGTTAGATAATGGAATAATTTTAGCTGGATCGGATAATCAAATCTATCAGTTAAATAATGATGGTAAAATTAAAACCGCAGTTGCCCAAGACAAATTTGAAAATTTCACTAAAGTTTCGTCAATTATTCAATTAAAAAATAAAACTATTTTAGCAACTATTGATTCAAAGATTTATCGATTAAATGAATTAGGGGTAATTACTGAAGAAGTTCCCCAACCAGTCGGAAGAATGTTTGAAAGTACAATTGAAAAAATGGTAGAGTTATCAAATGGTGAGTTCCTTGCCATTACCAAGAATGGTGTTTATTCGTTAGATAGTAATGCTATGATAAAAAATAAAGTTCAACAGCCTAATGGTAAACATTTTGATTCTTTATTATATACACTGTTATTAACAAACACTGGTGATATTTTTGTAATTAGTTTCAAAGGAACAATTTATTACTTGAACTCTGATGGAGTAATTCAGGATGAAAAAGGTCAACCTAATGGTGAAAAATTTGATGGTGGGGTTCAATCAATTGTTCAATTAGCTGATAATACAATTCTTGTTGGAACTAGCAATAAATTTGTTTATCAATTAAATAGTGATGGAACAATCAAAGCAAAAGTTAAACAGAGCAATGAAAAACCGCTTAGTGGTAATATTAGGGCATTTATCCAATTAAATTCTAATAAAAATATCTTAGCTGGAACTAGTGATAATGTAATTTATGAATTAAATTCTAAATAAGCTAATTATTTATCATAATTTACCAGTGTAAAATTTATTTTTTAATAATGGTAATTAAATGTATTTAATTTAGTAACTATTTAAAATAAAATTAATCTAAGACTTTAAGACAATTCCTTGAATTTATCCAGAAAATTTTATTTTATAAGGATAAAAAGTTAAACCACTTAGCAGTTTAAGAGATTTTGTATAATTAAAATTTTAAAAATTAATATATTTTTTTACCTTGAATATTTAGATTTATGAGCTGTTAACTACATATAAGGAAATCCCTTAGCTCTTAATTATTTTATATAGGAAATATTAAATTATTGAAGATATAAAGATCTTTATAATTGAAGGAAGGAATTAATTATGAAAAATTTACTAACAATTATAAGTACAATTAGTTTAACAAGTTCAGGATTTTTATCCACTAACTTATTAAACGTAAATAATCCAAATAATAATTTTACCGTAGCTAATTTTAATACAAAAACAAGAACATTAAATAATATTTGAGATAAAGTAGGGATAAATCATTCAGTTGTAACAGCTTCTAGTGGTACCGATGATAAACCTGATACAAAAACAGCAGCTAAAGCAACTGCTAAGATTAGTTGATACGATATAATTAACAAATCAAATTATGTTAATGCTCATGGTTATTTTGCTTTTCATCCATATAAAAACCCATGGTTTAAAGATACTTTACAATTAACATTTAAGAGTGAAAAGAGTACAGTTAATTCTAGAATTTGGGAATTTAGTGATACTGATGACCAATGAAGTGGTTGGGGACATCAGACAAGTCAAATCTCTTTAACTTTAAAAGCTGTCTATAATGATGAAGAAGGAATTACAGCTCTTGAATTAATTTCTTATATATATGCGCGAACTGCTGGGTCAGTACATGAATGTTCTACAACATCAAAAGTTGATTCCATTCAATTCCTTTTAGGTTAAATTTACAATTAATTAATAAAAATGTAAAAAGAGGCGAAAATTATGCCTCTTTTTACATTTTTTAATAAAATTTCAAATAAATTATAGATTTAAATCTTTAATTTTAAATAATTTAATATTTAATCAGTCTAATCCAAAAGTTATGATTGGTATACCTATTGTGCAAGATGATATTGCAATGTTATTGAATGATGAATGTTGATATATTTCTAATGTTAATGTTTTGCCACTACCTAAATTTTTTACTATTGTTTCTGAAATATCAGTTTGTGAAAATTTAAGCGGAATAACAATCAGTGATTGTAAAGAAACATATTGAGCATATTTTAATTCTTTAAAATGATCGGGGGCCATATCGTAAAATAATGAAATTACTCAGGTTACTAAAATTCAAAATATTATTAATGAATTAATAATATTTGCAACCATTGTTTTATCAGTTAAAAAAGTGGAAATAAAAAAGTAGAGTATTATTAATAAAAAAATAAATAAAATAAACTGAATTCCATAAAGAGTAACATAACCAAACCATTGTTTGGCGTCATAACTAATTCCCGCAAAAATTAGAATTATTAAATATGAAGGGATAAAAATAATTAAATTAGATAACATAGTATAAGATATTTTTGCTTGTAAAACTTGTTTTTTTGATAATGGTAATGTTAATCAAAAACTAATTTGACCGTTATTAACTTCTTTTAAAAAATTCTTATTAATTAAAACAAGACTAAAGATAGCAAAAAATGCAATTCCTGCCCCACTAAATAGGCCTCAATTTAACATATTTGAAATTGAAATTAGATTATCTCCAGATGTGAAATTTGCCTTTTTAATTTCAGCTGTAATATTACCAATGACAGGAACTTTTACACCATCAATGTGTGATACTAAAGTCATACTAAGTAATCCTAGAGTTATTATTAACCAAAATATCCCAAAAAATAAGATTAATTTTCAATTAAGTCGTAAATGATTACGAATGATGTTTAAATTTTCACTAAAAACTTTTTTCTTCATTTTATAAAACACGCTCTCTTTCGTATAGTTTTTTAAAATGTTTTTCAATTTCATACATGTTTTTATTATCAATCTTCATTTCTTCAATTAATTTCCCTTGTTTAATAAAACCAACACGATCGCATAATTTTGCAATTTCATCAAAGATATGTGAACAAATGATAATAGTTGTTTTATTTTTTTCGCGCATTTTTAAAATTAATTCATTAAATTGATCTTGCATGACAGGATCAAGACCACTTGTTGGCTCATCTAAAATTAAGAACTTTGGTTTATGCATAACTGCAGCAATAATCGCTAATTTTTGTTTCATTCCTTTTGACATTTTTTTAATTTTTGTATTAACATTTAATTCAAAATGTAAAATAAGTTTTTCGACATATTTTCAATTTACTTTCGGACGAAAATTCTTAATTAATTTTAAATACTCAATCCCTTTTAAATTCTCATATAAACTAATTTCCCCTGATAAATAACCAGTATCTTCCATGATTTCTTTTGAATTTAATCAGGGATTTAAATTATTAAAAGAAATTACACCAGCATCAGATTTGATAAAACCCATAATTTGTCGGATTAAAGTAGTTTTTCCTGCCCCATTTGGACCTAAAATGCCATAAATTTCACCATTATTAATATTTATACTAATATTAAAATTACCTATGTTTTTACCATATATTTTTGTTACCTTCTTAATTTCAATCATATCAGTGACTCCTTAGTATCGATGTCTTATGTAATAATTATAAGGTAAAAAAACAAAGTAAAGTTTAAAATATTTTTTTATTTATAAAATTAATTAATAATAACGGTAATTTAAGCAGAACTTATCAAAAATTTTCATTTGTAAATTGATATTTTATTAACTTTATTAAAATATCTTTAAGTGTTTAATTAGTTAAAAATAAGTAAAAATACTTTGAACTATTAATATATAAAGTAATTAAATCTTGTTATGAATTTTAAGAAAAATAGTATTAAAAACTATTTTAATAAAGTTAAAAAAAGGAGAAATAAATAATGAAGAAATTATTAGAAGAAGAATTAAATAGACTATTTAAAGAAAAGGGTTTTATAGTTGAAATATCCCCGTCAAAATATTTTAATAATATAGGTAAACTTATATATATAATAGAACTGAAATTAAATGAAATAGAAAAAAATCAAATTAAAAAATTTATTCTAATTGAAAAGAGGTATGAAAATAATTTTGATATATTACCAGAGTTAGAAGACTATGAATATATAGAACTTGGTAAAAGTCCCCAAAACTTTGATTCGTATGATGCCAATGAAATTAAAATTTTAGCTAAAAATATTTATATGAGAATAAATTTAAATAATTAAAATTGAAAGCATTTATCTTAAATTTGGTAAACAATTATATAGAATTTAATGTACCATATAAAAATGTAATGTACCATATAAAAATCATTGACATTTAACCCTTTTTATATTAATATTTTATTTGGTATTGTACCATAGACATCAAAATACCATAGACAGCAACGGATGAAAATCTTAATTATGTTGCCGAGGCATTATTGATATATTGAACAATTTAAACTGTTTTTTATATTTTTTAATAATGTTCAAAGGCAATTAATCATTCGGTTAATTGCTTTTCTTTTCAAAAGATTTTATAGGAGGCAAGAAATGAAGCCAGCATTACAAACAAAAGTAGCTGTTGTAAAAGAAATTACTGATAATTTTAAAAATGCTAATTCAGCAGTTGTTGTTGAATATCAAAAATTAACAGTAGCTGAATTTACACAGTTAAGAAGAATGCTTGCAGAGCAAGACGTAAGCATTAAAGTTTATAAAAACAATTTAGTGGATTTAGCGGCTAAAGAAGCAGGATTTGCTGATTTATCAGCATTCTTAACAGGTCCTAATGCTTTTGCTTTTGGTACAGGTGAACAGATGGCAGCAGCAAAAACATTGGCAAAGTTTGCAAAAACCCACCCCGCTTTAAAATTAAAAGCTGGGATCTATGAAGGTAAAGTGTTAGATACAAAAGGAATTGTTGAAATTGCATCTTTACCAACCAAAAATGAATTGATTGCAATGTTTGCATCAAGTTTATTATACCCATTACGTATGTTCGCAATTGGGGTAAAAGAAATTGCAAAAACAAGAAGTGAGTAGTAAAAAATAATTTTTACACCAGAGGAGGATTTATATTATGGCATTATCAAAAGATGATATTATTAAAGCATTAGAAGAAATGAAATTATCAGAATTAAACGATTTAGTTAAAGCAATCGAAGATCACTTTGGAGTTGTTGCTGCAGCCGCTGTTGCTGCTGCACCAGCTGCCGATGGGGGAGCTGCTGCTGGACCATCAGAAGTTGATATTATCTTAACTGAAGCTGGAGCAAGTAAAGTTGCAGTTATTAAATTAGTTAAAGAAATTACTGGACAAGAATTAATGGCTGCAAAAGCATTAGTTGATAAATTACCAGCAACAATCAAAAGTAAAGTAAAACCTGAAGAAGCTGAAGAAATTAAAGGGCAATTAGTTGCTGCTGGAGCTTCAGTTGAATTAAAATAAGGTTTAACCCTAATTTTTAAAGCATTTTAGATTTTAAAAGGTCTAAAATGTTTTTTTATTTTTGAAAATTCCTTAAACCCAGTTTTTTTGGGGTTTTTTTGTTAAACCCGCCCCTTGTTTTTTTCTTGATTATTTGTTAAATTAATTAAGACAGTTATTATATTTAAAAATAATAACTTAGGAAAAGCTAAAAAGAGGAGGATGACATGATGGTCAGAATTAAAGGTTCAAATTTTATTAATATCTCAGACCTTCTTTATGGTGTTAACAAAATCTTCTATTCACCAGTGCCCTGAATCTTCTTATTTTCAGCTTTTTTCTTATTACTTTATTCATTTGTAAAATCATTTCGAATTAAATCTTTTATTGAAACACCAATGCAGCCAAAAGAAATTATTAAATCAGTTTTTACTTTTATTATTATTTTTGTTATTTTATTAAATTTTGATTATTTTTTATATTCGTTATCAAACAACCAAGATGATACATGAAGTATTTCCCATTTTTTTAATATTTTTATTATTTGATTTATTAGTTTGTTATTTTTTGCCAATAAAAAAATGTTCCGCCTAATTGATGTTTTAAACAAAGTAATGGGGGTCTTTTTAGGATTTGTTTTTTGTTTGCCTTTTTTCATTGCGTTAATCCGAATTAATAATTCTTCTTTAAAATGACGACCTCAATTAATCGTTGGAATTACAATCTATTTACTATTATGAATTATCAATCTTATTAATTTTGACTACAAAATTATCCGTAGTATTAGTAAACATCTGTTAGTAGGGTTCTTCTTAATCTTATTTTTACGTCTTTTTAACTTATCATTTATTAATAATGCAAAAGATTTAAGTTTATATGAAATTTTCCATAGTTTCACAGAAACAATTACTTATTGATTACTGTCTTTCTTAATTTTCTTTATTCGTGATAAAAAATGTACGCACTATTGTGAAACAAAAGAAGACTTTGACCTAGACTCATTGTCCTTTGTTTTTCTTAAAAAAAGTAATTATGTTTTAGAAACAAGTAGGACAAAGAACATTGATACCGAGAATAATGGTTATATGCAGGTTCTAACGATTTAATCCTTAACAAAATTTAGTAATATATTTATCTAACACCAATGTATTAACAAATTAAAACTATTAAGGAGTGAAAAAAAGTGAAAAAATTATTAGCAATTTTAAGTGTAACAACTTTGACAACAACTAGTACAACAACATTAGTAGCTTGTCATGCTAAAGTGGGGAACCCTACTGCAAAATATTTTGATAGTGAAATTGAAAAAATTGATCCAGTTTACCGTAACCAAGTTAAATATACAAGTACACTGGCAAAAATTTTAATTGCCTCACGTCATGAAAATATGAATACTTATGCTCTACCAACAATTAATTATTTTTTAAATAATGTTGGAAAGAATTTAAAAGGAACTTATCTAACAAAATCAGGACAAGAAGTTAAAATTGATGATTATGTAAACGAATACAAAAAATTAAATAACTTTAACTGAAATCCATGAAAAGCGGCCAATGATCAAAATTACCGTGGGGGACCTAATACGTATAATATTATGTCAACAATGGTGGGAATGACTAAATGAGATCCAAAAGCTAATGATAGTCACCCAACAACAGCAATGGACAATGGACGCTATACTGCTTTTAGTGCTAATCAAAATGTCGCTTGAGCCCAGTATGATAATGGTGCTTTAAGTAATACATTAATTAGAGATTCAGAAGCAATTAAAAATTATATTGCTGCAGTAGGATCACAAAAATGAAACCGACCCTATTTTAATGATAATGATCGCCCAGGGGTTTCAAATTTCCTTTATCAAAATTCTGCTCAATTTGCCCCAACAACAAGTGAAATGTCATATCAAAATAGTAATAAAGATAACATTGTTTTTGGACAAGCAATTGCCAACCAATCAAGTAATTTAAACGATTTATATGGTTTAAAATATTTTAATATGGCAATTAACCTCTTAACAGCTTTCCAACCAGGGATTGAGTTACAACTGTTACAAGAATTTAGTCAAATTTTACCGTTTGCAAAAACTACTTATTCTTCTGGACCAAGAAATGGGGCTTTATTATTAGCATTGCCTTTAGTGATTGCATCTCTTATTACTGAAAAATGATTTGATAGTCAAAAAAACGTTGTAGATGGAGCAAGCATTTTACAAGTTTTTGATAAATCAGTTATTGAAACTACAACAATTAAAGTTTCAGGAAAAGACTTAAAATTATCTGATTTAGCCGGGACAGTTTTAAAGGAAAAAACTTTACCAATTGCAGGAGATGATAGTAAGCAACAATATTTAGATCTTAATAATCCAAAACATCAAGACCATCAAGATCTATTATTAGAAACAACTGCGCAGTTATCAAATTGATTTAAAGCAGCAATTGCTAAGGCAGGGGCTAGTTTTAATCCTGAAAAATTAAATGATGTTTTAAAAACAGACTTACAAAAAATTATTCCAGATTTTGAAAAGATAATTAGCAGTATAACAATGGTTGATGAAGCAACTTCATTAATTCGTACAGTAATGTCAATGGTTAAATCAAATAGCTTTGATTTCTATAGTTTATTACGGGGAATGGGAGGCTTTGCCAACTGATTCTTTAATATTGATGCAAGTGGGAATTACAAAATTAATACTGACAATGTTAATAATGTAATTAAAGTCTATAATGCTGAAGAAGATGGTGTTAGTGGTTATAATGCTGATTTATCATCAGTTGATCCTAAAAGTGATTATGGTAAATTAGTATTAGAATCATATGGTTTTGATAGTAAAACACAATCATATCAAAAAGGGTCATTATTTGATATGTTTAATATTTGAGCGCATGGGGATTCAGAAAATTTAGATTCTGATAACAATATGATGTATAAATTTGTTCAACAAGTATTGAACCCAGAATCAGGTTATGTTGGAAAAATGTTAAAAGATATTAATGAAGCAATGCGTCAAGATTGGTTTGATAACATTTTCCTTGATAATAAATGACATATTACTGCTTCAGGAAAAGGAGTTGACAATACTGATTTAGGAGTTGTCAAAATGGATGGTACTAATGTTGCAAGCATTCGCTACCAATTAGATTATTATGGGCCAAAAGATGCCTCAACTAATTTAAATAAACATGTTGACCCCTTAGGATATACTGATCCAGCAAGTGGAAATTCACCAAGTTGAATTGACCAGGCCGGAATTGATGACCGTTATAATATTGAACCAGAACAAAGTTCACAGTGAAGTTTGAAAGACTGAGCTGAATATGATGGTAACGGTAGCTCATATATTAATCATAGTGATCAAATTAAATATAGTTATGTTGTTCAATTTGATAATCTAGTTCCAGAACTAGCCCCTGTAAATAATATTTCAAAAGACAAATACCGCAGTTTTTTACTTACTGATTTTGCTTGATATTATAACGATGATAGATATTATTAAAAAGAGAATAGGTAAAGATTATAGATATGCTATTATTTTGACAAAGCCTTAAAAATATAGTTAAACAAAAGACACAAGTGATAATATTTATTATTTTGGCTGTTCTTTTGTCAGTCTTATCTTCAGCATCTTGGATAGTTAACGAACGCTTAGTAAGTGGCTATCATTTTATGGGTGCTGGGACTTTTGACTATGATTATTTAACTAATTTTAATAGTAAAAAGAATAAAACAGTTGATACCCCAACAATTACACCATGGTATGCTTTCGGAGCGGACTATCATTTAATTACTGAAAAAAATAATCAGTTTAGTGCGGACCAAGATAAACCAGCGCAAACTTTACCATTTTTGGAAATTGGGCGGAATGGGGCATTAAAAGCCTTAGATAAAGATGTGGATATCAAAATCACTTTTAATGCGAGTCGTACAGAAGTTCAAAATATTATTTTTACTAATAAAGAATCAAAAGCAATAACTTTTTTAAATGATGGTTTATATCGATTTAATTTTCAATCAGCAGTTTTTAAAAAATCATTAATTGGTCAATTCTATGACCAAGAAGGTAACATAAACTCTAATGAACAAAGGCAACAGATTCAAGAATTTATGGCAAATTTCGTTTGTAGTGATATTGCAAAAAATACAATGTATTTATTAATTGATTATTTAAATGATTTAATTCAAAAAGACCCAAGTTTAAAAGAAGAGGGTAATGAAGGAGAATTAAAAGACAAATTAATTGCTTTTGTTAACCCAAATCCAGCTAACCCAACAACGCAGTGGCAACAGCATGTTGATCTTAGCCAGCCAGAAGAACAATTACAAAATATTCCTGATGTTAAAAATGTTAAAAATGAAGTTTTTGCAAAAGGTTTAGATGGTAGTTTGAGTCTTTTAGTTAAAAATACCCAGGCAAGTTCTATTTTAATTAAACAGTTAGAATTATTCTATAGTTCAAGACAAGTTGAAAAACTTAATCCTGTTGGTTACAATTTAAATATCAAAAATGCAGTTTTTAGTATTAATGATTTCTATAATGAAAATAATAATAACAATGACTTTAATGAGTTATCACAAGGAACTAAATATGGACCGTTTCAGTTCATGTCAGCTTATTACAAGTTAGTCAGTGCGAAAAGCAACTTTAAACTACAATTCCGTCAACAATTTGAGTATTCAAATTTATCGAATAGTAGTAATTACAAAGTGATTAATTGAGAGCATTTACTTGCCTATGATCAGTTAAAACTTATTGAAAAATATCAGAACTTTGACCCCAATAACGGAATTCATGCTGTCTATGCGGTTATTTCACCGCAATTTGCAAAAGCAAATAATTTGAAGTTAGGTGATTCATTTACAATTGGGGAAAATAATCAATTATTTGTCGGAGCAATTGGTGGAGATACTTTGAATATTTATCCGACAATTTATGATACTGATATCTTCCCAGACCCTAAACAGGATGCAATTGTTTATGTTGCACCATCAGTTTGAATTCGCAATACAATTGCGGCTCCAACTGATATTGAAGAAAATAGTACAATGTTTTTTAAATATAATGGCTCAAATCAAAACAGTGATTTTCAGAAATTAACCAGCTTGATGGCTTCTGATTATCATAGTTTACATCAGCCAAATAATAAAGATTTACAGTTATCATCAAAACAAGATACTTCATTAGTTTATAGTCGTTATTCCTTAATGGGGCGAGCAATTCTAATTTATCAAATTTTTGCTTTATCTTTATTCATAGTATTTTTAATTATTTTAGTTTTTACCTTATCAATTTTAATAAAAAAAATTATTAAACAAGAAACAATTACCAATGGAATTTTAAAGGCCAACGGTTATAGTAGTACAAAAATTACTAGTAGTTATTTAGCATATGCTTTAATTACAACGATAATTGGAGTTCCGTTAGGTTGAGCGCTTGGTTTAGTTATTCAAATACCATTAATTTCAATTTTTACCAATTACTTTATTATTCCAAATTATTTTATGGTATCAGGATACCCACTCTTATTTGCGCTTATAATAATTGGTTTAGTTAGCATTGCGGCAATTTGATTTACTGCATGACGCCAACTAAATAAAAATCCGTTAGATCTGATTAATCCAAATAAAAATATTGTGACCCCAAAATGAACCGAAAAAGTTTTCAATCGTGTTAGTTTTAAAAAATTCACAACAAAATTCCGTTTCAATATGATGGTTACCTCTAGCAAAAAAATTGGTTGATTCTTTTTAACTTTCTTTATTGCTAGTTTAAGTTTAACTTTTGCGGTATTGATCCCAACCTCAATTAATAAGTTTAGTGAAGAATACTATCGTAATTTAGATTATAAAAATGATTATAATTATGACTATGTTGTTGGAAATATCCCCTTTTCACGTTATCAAACTTATAATTGAGATGGACCAAAAAGTAGCTCATCCCCAACATATCCAATAACAAATAATTCGCTTTTTGCACAATATTTAAATGCCGGAGATGATAAAGGGTGACTTAAGTTATCAGATATTACCAGTGAAGCAGATATTCAAAAGTATTCACAAAATATTAGTGATATGATTGCTTTTAACTTTATGGCGGGGAAAGGAGCAAGTTTATCAATTGGAGCTTTTGTTGACATTGCAAGTAAATTCCCAGGAACAAAAACTGAAATTAATAGATTAATGTGTCAGATTTTCCCAAAAATATTTGGTAAACAAGAAGTTATCCCTGATCCAGGGCAGTCATTATCTGATCAATGAGCGTATTGTTTAAATTATTCGATTAGTGATATTATTCCAAATAATATTCGGATGATGTGATTAAAAGATCCGCTAACAATTGAACAATTTAATTTTACTTTTGGTACATCAACTTATAATCAAAACAATGAAGACCTTTATACTGCTTTTAACTTAAGAAGTATTATTGGGGCGAATAGTGAATATAACATTAAAACATATGGGATTAATGAAAACAATAAAACAATTATTTTACCAGGAAGAGGAACATTGGCAGATAGTAAAACAATTGATCCAACTAAACAGTCAGTTCCGATTGTTATTAATCAAAAGGCCGCTTTAATAACTAATTTAAAAGTAGGCTCAAGTTTTACTGGAACAACAAATAAAAAATTATTAGAATTTGGTAATGAAGTTGAAAGTGCAACTAATAGCCAAAATAATCTAACTTATCAAAAACCTGTTTCCTCATCGCTATGAAGTTATGGTAATGATAATTGAGATCCTCAGGAAAATATAGATCCTTTTACAATCGATTTAACAAAATTAACGATTGGGGAACAAAAAAGTAAGTATGGATTTACTGATGAAAATGGTAATCGTCAAGAATATTACAATTTAAAAAATTTCATGTTAAAAATTCCTAAAGATACTTTTAAACCAGGAGAATTTTTAACTCCATCCCAAAGTCAGACAACTGGACACCAATTACCAGGATTATTAAAAGAATCAAACGTTGTCAATACTACAAAAGACCCTAACTATTATTTAGTTCGTCCTTTTGATACGGGTATTGATGAGGTAATTACAGGAATGGGGGCTCTAAGTAGTGGCTTCCCAACTACTTGATATAGTGAAGCAATGCGCCAAGGATTATTAAAAATTACCGATAATCAAGTTAAAACAACTTATCATATTGTTGGAATTCAAAATTCTTATGATGCGCCAAGGGCTTATATTAATCAAAATGTCGCAAATAATATTTTAGGATATCCCGTGACAGAAGCTAATTTATACGGCCATAATAATTCTGCTAATCCATTGCAATGATTTAATGGAAAATTTAGTAAGTACGACGATCAAGTTGATTTAACTAATCGTTTTAACTTATCGTCACATGATGGATCATATTCAGTTAATAACTTTATTAATGGCCAAATCACTAATGCGATTACGGGAACTGATTTTATTGGTATTAAAAGTGATGTTATTAAAAAATTATCAATTGTATCAAATAATTTATCCATTATTTATGTCTTATTAACTATTATTACAGCGATTATTATTATCTATATTATGACAGACTTCTTTGTTAATAGTTATTTAAAATTTATTGCTGTAATGAAAGCCTTAGGTTATTCAAACTGAGAAGTAAATAGTCTAACGTTAGGAATTTTCACACCATTTGTAATTCTTGCTTGAGCAGTTGGAGTAACAGTAATGTGATTAATTGCTAAATTAGGAGTATTCACCTTTTCAATGATAACCCAAAATGTTATTCCGTTTAGTTTCCCATGATTGGTTTTACCAATTACGGGAGGAGTTATTTTACTAATTTATGCAGTAACTTATTGAATTTCAATTCAAAAAATTAAGAATATGAGTATTCAAGAACAAGTTAATGCTAGTGAAATTTAATTATTTGGAAAGAATTATGATAAAAAAAGTTAATGAAAATTAACTTTTTTTATTTTTTTAACTAGTATTTGTCAAAAATAAAAGTTATAATTATTTTAAGCTAAATTCAACTGGATAATTAACGAAAAAATAAATAATTTAAAAATAAATAATTTAATTAACTAAAAATTTTATAAAGGAGATAAAACAATGTTTAATAATCTTACCAAAAAGATGAAAGTTATTTGACTATCATCTTTAGCAGGAGTTATGACTCTATTTTTTGTTTTGGGATTAGGTTTTTCCATCCCGGGAATGGGATTAGAATCATTGAAATTTATTAAGTCAGTTGAGAAACAAATTGATCAGAAAATTCCAAAAAATAAATTTGTCTTGGACGGTCAAAGTTCAATTTATACCGATATTATGGAAAAAGGAATTTTAAATACATATATTGGTGATGCCGTATCAACAATAAATTTTTATGAAGAAAATAGTAATCGCCAAACTTTAATTGACGAATATAGTGCCTATGCCAAAGAATGATTTAATAAAACATGAGGAGAAAAAATCGCCAATAAACAAGATGTTGATTTAAATACTATTTCTCATGATTTAATTGAATTCGATAAAAGTGTAGCGGAAAAATACCATAATTATGGTTATGTTCATAGTGGTTTAGAATGATTATTTAAACCAGGAGGAATTAAAAGTATCTTTGCACAAGGAACATATGATGATGCTTTACGTCAACAAACAATAATTGATCAAGCAGCATACAAAACTGCTACTGATGCGACACAAAAAATCCCTGAGGGAATTACAGTGATTAAATCAGCGGGGACATATATTGTTAATAACAAAGTTTGATTTTTTAATCTGCAAAATGAAGTTATTGAAAAATTAATTACTGCCCCAAAAAAAATTTTAAAAAACCCTAATTTAAAAGCAAGTGATCGACCAGCGGATATAACAACTAACGATTTATATCATCCCAATTTTACATTAGGAATTAGTTTAGCAAAAACAGGTTTTGTCTTTTTACTTGTGATAACACCAATTGTCTTTGGAGCGGCAATTCCAATGATTGTTTTAATTACTATTAAAAGAAAGTAACTTATTAATTACAAAAAGGAGTGAGGAACAAAGATGAGAAAATTATTAAGTTTTTTAGGGGCGATGGTTATAACAACATCAACCACAACTAGTATTATTAGTTGTAGTATTCCCCAAGGAGAAGGAATTGATTTAAATAAGGATTTAGACTTGATTGGGAAAAATCTTGATAAATCAAAAGCAATTGATGATCGTGTTGCTGGTAATTTCTTCTCAAATTATTATATTTTAGGTGATAGTTTAAGTGATTCTCATGGAATTGAAAATGTCGTTCATGAAAAAACAAATTTAACGGTTAAAATGACTGGGAATTATAAAAATGGTAGTTTTACTAATGGTGAAACAGCTGGGGTATTACTAGGTGATAAACTTGGCTTTGGAACAGAAATTCGTGATAGTGATGTTCAATATTTTAATAATTATACTAACCCCCGCCGTAACTATGCCGTTGGTGGAGCCACATCTGCCAAAATGGCTGGTGCAATGGGGATGATTGTTAATAGTGTTTCAATTGAAGAACAGGCAAAATATCTTGTTCAACAGCATCAATTATTTTCTGATGAACTAATTTTTATTGAAATTGGTGGGAATGATATGATGGCAATGCTAAATGATAATCTTTCAAATGTTCAACAAACTAAAATATTAGATCAAATGCTAGTTAATTTAAGAAATACATTCTTTACTTTAACTAATAATGGGGCCCGTCATATTTTATTTATGAATACCCCCGATGTTGAGTATATTCCCCTTTATAATGCAACTTATAAACCAGAACTTCCAGCTGCTGAGCGGGAAAAAGAAAAGCAATTAGTCCATGAAAAAGCTAACCTATTAGGGGAAAAAATTAATTATGAAACTAAAAAAATTATTGATACTGTTAACCAATACTATCCAAATAGTATTAAAATGTATGATTTATTCAGTAATACAAAAAGCTTACTAGATACTTTTGGAGAAGGTCAAGGTTATAACACCACAAACCCGGTAACAAGATTAGATGAAAGTGCTTTGATTGATAAAATTTTTGCAGGAGGAAACCTTGATTCACCCTTTGCAGAAGGAATGACAACTGCTGATTTTGATAATCATTTCTTTTTTGATGATGTTCACCCGACAGCAAATGTTCATAAGTATGTGAGCGAAGAATTAGCAAAAATTGTAAAGGAGTGGGAATAAAATGAAAAAATTATTAAGTTTATTAGGAGCAACAGCATTAACTTTTTCTGGGGTTGGTTCAGTGACAGCGTGTACTAAAACTTCCGAAGCAGTGCAAGCAGCACTCGGAAATTCTAAAATTAACTTAGCGCTGGCTTCAAATTCTTTTGCTCGGGCAATGATTGTTGGTAATGAAAAAGGATATGATGCCAATTACATTATTAACAATTTTGCAAAAGGAGATATTGTTAATGCTCCTGTTGATGAAAGCGAAGGGGTTAATAAATACTCATATTTAGGTGATATCAGTAGTTTATACTTTAATAATAATTTGTATAGTAAAGATTTTACAACGGATTTACAGTTAGAGGGTAAAAAGCCTGAATTTGCAAGTGATAATATTTTAGGGCAGCTAGGAAGTATTATGCCAATATTAATTAAACTAATTGAAGAAAAAGGCTTATTTGGAGCCTTACAAATCTTTTTAAATATGCCGTTACTATGAGAATTTATATCGCCAGGGATGTTAAAAATGTTAGGGGATATTATTGATGAAGATACTTTATTATCTTTCAAAGATACCTTTGATGATTCAATTTATGAAGGTCTAAATTATCAAGAAGTATTAAATTCTGGAGTTATTAGTTTAAGTAATGCGTTGGATGCCTTTTTAAATCAAAAAGATGATCGTACAACAATCGGATATCGTTCATTATCAAACGAACAATTAGCCGAAAATTATCAGCAATCATTAGAAGTAATTGGGGTTAATATTGGAAAATTATTAGCAGGATCTGCAAAACTTAATTTTGATTTAATCGAAAATCTTCCCTTTGTTGCTGAATTATTGCGCTTTGTACGGGTTTTATTTGTCTATGTTGAACAATTTGACCAATATCGTCAATATAAGCCAACAAATGTTAAAGATAAGAATCATATTTTTAGTGCTAGTGAAGATAATTTTACCGTTATTAATAAAATTCGTCAGCAAAATTATAATACCGAAACAAATATTAATTTTAAAAAATTAATTGTAAACTTACAGTATTATTTCACAACTAGTGAAGATGATCCAAAAGGAATTCATTTAATGAAATTAATGCAAATTCTATTTTTACCAGAAGAATTTACTTTTAAACCTGAACAGAATAATGGCTTAATGAATATAGTTTATAAAGTAATGGGGATACTAACAAAAGCAGTTCCTACAAAAATAGAGAAAAAGGATTTTGATATTGCTTCTATTTTAATGCTTTTATTAGTAGGTATTATTACTAATGGTGACATATCCTCTATAGTGCGGATTATGGGATCAATGTTAGGTAGTGGCCATGAAAAAGAAAAAGCAAGAATCAATGAAATTGCAAAAACAATGACAAAAGCTTTTGAGAGTCTTTATAATGGTCAGTTAATCCCAGATTTTTTAGAAATTTTTGGTATTTTGGGAACAGCCTTTGGGTTTAAGATACCAGAAATTAATTTACCTTTTGCTAATTTACAAGAATTATTAACAACACCATTAAAAAATATTTTAGGTCAAAACGCAATTACAAGTCTTTTTGGTGATAATTCGGTTGATACGTTGTTAAATAAAATCGCATTAACTGCAGGAATTGACAATAAATATGCTGTAATTGATAACAAAAATGATTTTCCAACCAAATATTTAGCAAACATTTTTGCAGGACTGGCAAAATGAACTGTTTGAACTGATGCTGAGGGAAAACAACATTCCGGAATATTATTACAAAAAGCAGTTAGTGATCCAACAAAGTTTTTAGAAGTCCTTGGTTACAAGAAAGATGATAAGGGCAATGATATGTTTGATGAAGATTCACCAGCCTGATATCTTAACGCTATTATTGGCAAAAATGATTTTATTTTAAATATTTTAGCGGAATTATTAAAAGACGCACAAGAAAGTATTAATAAACAAAATGAAGTTGCGCAAAAACTATTTAATGACATTAAAAATAGTTGATTATCAGCTTTAAAAACCGAAATTACGGTTATCAAACAAGATTTTACCTATAACGGTAACGAAATTGTTCAATTAACAGAAACGATTAAATACAATAATATTGAATATAATGTTGTTGTTAAAAAAGTTAACGGATATTTTGTTTTTAACACCATTTCAAAATTATAAATTTCATTATAAAACTCATTTAATCGAAAATGATTGAATGAGTTTTTATTGTGCTTTTTTGCAGAAGGTTTATAATTATAGTATGGGGGTGTCTAGGTTTCGACAGGAGTGGTTGAATTTTATAGGCAGTAGTTTGGCAGACTATAATGCTACTAGGTTTGAAGAAACGCAAACAAAAACAACAAAGAAGATAAAATTGAAATGCCAGCATTCATGATGAATAATCAATTTGCTGGTTCAATGCTAGCTGCTTAATTAACTCGCTGTTAGAGTTTTAGTTAGCCGTAATAGAAACTAGTTGTAGGTTAATAGTTTTTATCGTAGGAAAAAAATAATCTAACCGGAATAATAAGGGGTAATGGTATTATTTTTGGTTCCAAATTACCTAGTAATTTAATTAGTTGTTCTGTCCTACCATTAAATTATGAATAAAGCTGATAGAACTAAACTGTAGATTATAAGAGGAAAGCATTTGTGGACGCGGGTTCGATTCCCGCCACCTCCACCATTTTTTATTTTAATTGAAGCGATTATTACTAATAATAATTTGAATTAAAGCAAAAAATCTTTAAAGCCTTAATTATATTGATATAATAATTAAGAAAGTATTGATGAGGTGAATTGATGAATAATATTTTAAATGTAATATTTGTATATTTACTATTTATTGCCATTTTTGTATTCATTTATGCCTTTACTTGGGGTCTTGTTCGAAACTATTTTGTTCGTTTTACCATTTATTACCAAGCAATTATTGGTGGGGTTTATGCGATTTTAGCAATTGTCGCGGAAAGCCTAATCCCAATTTTTGTCAAAGATATTAATGTTAATATTATCGTAATTTACCTACCATTAATTGTTTGCTGGTTAATTGGAGTTTTTATTTCATGAATTTCAATTATTATGTATACAACATTTATTTTTATCTTCACGTTTGTTATTGCCATTTTTTTCCAGACGTCTTATTTTTATACTGTAAGTTATCCAATTGATATTATTACAATGGTGTTATTATATGTAATTACTTTTAGTGTTATTATTATTGTTAAAATATTTAAGTGAACACAATGAACAAATTGATCATTGTTAACGTTAGTTGCCTTTGTCTTTAATTCAATTATGATTTTAATTCAAGTCAAAGATAAAACATGGGCAAATTATTTACTAGATGAATTAGTTGTCTTAATTTGAATTGGAATGAGTTATTTAGCTTATTTATTGGGTGCTGGAATTGAACTAATTTACAATCATGCCTTAAAATTACAAAATATTATTGAGTATGATCGTAGTAAATATTTACGAGAGGCTTTAGCCCATGAAGCAATTTATGACTATATCCATCGTAATAAAATCCGCCAAGGGTTATATTTAACTTTTGCAATTAATAATATTAATGCCTTAGACCGTTTTTTAACTAGTAATTTAAAAAATAAAATTATTGATTTAATTTCCCAGCAAATCTTTAAAGCCTGAGAAGGGCAAGATGTCATTTTTTTTAAAGCAAGTTTAAACCATTTTGGAATCTTTGTGCCAATTCCGTATTATCAAAAAATAAATATTGCCAAATTATTACAAGATAACCAATTAAAAACTCGTCATGAAGATGATTTATTAAAGAAATTTGAAAAAATTATTCAGGGAGTCGAAACAACTTATAAATATCAGAATTATAATATTATTGTTAAATTACAAGGTTATGCTTCTTTTTATGGATTACAGTCAAATAACTTAGACAAACTAAAAGACTACAATTTGTTTGCCGCGGAGAATCGCTTAAATTTAGAATATAATAACCAAGTAATTGTCATTGACCCAGCTAGTATTATGGCATTAAATCGTCAAAAACGGAGTATTTTAACTTTAAATGAAAATGTCTCATTACAAAAAATTTTAAGTTTATTTTCTTCTGTTGTTGATGTTAATAATCAGTTTAATGTCCTTGGTCACTACGCAACAAATTTAATTAACGGTAATGAAGTTGATTCCTTTTTAGATCAGAACATTGAAAATGTTACTGATACAATTCATGAAGAAGTTTTATTGCGTTATAATGCGGCGTTGAACATTAAAAATTTCCGAAAATTCAAAGAATACTTAAATTATCAGCTGTTCTTAACCTATTCGGCAAGTTTCTTAGCAAGTAAGAGTTTTAATTTAAAAAAATTTGTGGCAAAATTAATTGAGTTAAAAATTAATACAGCTAATTTAATTTTAACGTTTGATTTAAAAGAAATTGGTTTTGATACCCACCGCTTTGAAAAGAATTTAGCTAGTTTAAAAGAATTAGGGATTAAAATTGCGGTTAAAAATTTAGGAGCATTGGAAACAGATATTAGTAGTTTAGGGTACTATCAACCAGATTATGCTATTATTGCACCAACTTTAGTTACAAAAATGTTCTTACAACAAAATCTGCAAACTTTAATTGCGGAATTAGTGGAATTAACGGAAAAATTACAAATAACTTTAATTGCTCCCCATGTTAATAGTTATTTAACTTATAAGCGAATAAAAGAGTTAGGAATTAATTATATGTTTGGAACATTATTTGGCGTTTATGAAGAACCACAAGGGGAAATTTTAACAGAAGTTAAATTTGCCTTATTCAAAAATGAAATGAAAGGATTAAAAAATGAGATTAAGAAATAAACCATGAGCCAATGATTATTTTCTCGAACAAAAGGAATACACTGTTCGGAATTCAACAAAATATCGTGGTAAATGAGCTAAAAAAGTTTTTAAAAATAATAACCCTGTTAATATTGAAATTGGTTGTGGCAAAGGGGGGTTTATTTTAGCCCTAGCAAAGAATAACCCTGATCAAAATTATCTGGCGATTGAAAAATTTCCTTCTGTGGCGGTTATTGCCCTTAAAAAACTTGTGAATGAAAAACTTTCAAATTTAAAAATCATCACCGATGATGCGAAAATACTATCTGAAATTTTTGCGCCGGAAGAAATTAGCAATATTTATTTGAATTTTTCTGATCCATGACCAAAAAAACGTCATGCTAAACGCCGTTTAACATCAAAAACTTTTTTACCATTATATGATGAAATTTTAAACAATGATGGGCGCATTTATTTTAAAACCGATAATGATGATTTATTTGCTTTTTCAATTGCTGAATTTGAGGATAGTAATTGAACAATCGTAAAACAAACAACAGATCTGTATGCTAATCCGAACTTGTTAAAAAATAATATTGCGACAGAATATGAACAACGGTTTGTTGAAATGCGTAAAAATATTAATTATGCCGAAATTAAAAAATAGTATAGCTGATTTTATTAACTTGACAGTAGTTAATAAAATCAGTTTTACTTTCAACCCGTAAATTAAAAGTAAAGACAACAAGAGACTCATGATAAGCTGTTTGGTAATTTGTGATATTGAAGAAATGAAAAAGACTATCTTTAATAACTTTATTTTTACTAATATCACAAGTTACTTGCAATGTTATTTCTTCAAAATAAGGTTCAAGCGTAGTTAATTTCAAACAATCACGAACACTATTGGCATAAGCACGAATAAGACCTCCAGCACCTAATTTAATCCCACCATAATAGCGGATTACCAAGCAAACAATATTAGTTAAATTATTCGCTTTTAAAACCTCTCAGATTGGTTTCCCAGCCGTATTGGTTGGTTCACCATCATCATATTTGCGGATGATATCAGCATTTTTACCAATAATATAGGCATAGCAATTATGAGTTGCATCAAGATCCTGATAAGCGCTGATAAAATCTTTTGCGGCTTTTTCACTAGTAACTTTTTGAATAAGACAAAGAAACTTTGATTTTTTAATTATTAAAGGATTACTTATAACATCGCTAGTGGTAAGTTGGTTCATCTAATTCTCCTCATTTTATCATTTTGTTTTAATTTTACCGTAAATTCTTTAAAACTTAGTGCTAGTTTTATTTCTTTTTGGTTATAATAATAAAAAGGTTGGTGATAAAGTGCTAACAAATCTCGCCATTGGTTGAAAAGATTTTTTTGCGGCAGAGGAACAAAAGCCATATTTTAAAAAACTTTTGGCTAGTATACAAACCGAATATGAGCATTATCAATGTTATCCCCCGGCTCAAGATATTTTTAACCTTTTTCGGATATTAAATCCTAGTGATATAAAAATTGTTATTATTGGTCAAGATCCTTACCATGGACCAGGGCAAGCTAATGGAATTGCTTTTAGTGTTAACGATAATATTAAAAATCCGCCTAGTTTAAATAATATTTTTAAAGAATTACAAAATGATTTAAATATCGATCATTTTAAGAGTGGTAATTTAGTTGGGTGAGTAAAACAGGGTGTTTTTCTATATAATACAATCGGAACCGTTCGTGCTGCCACCCCTTTAAGTCATAAAAATTTAGGGTGGCTAGAGTTTAGCATTAACCTAATTAATTATTTAAATCAAGTTAATCCTGATATTATTTATGTTCTTTGGGGTAATTATGCCAAAGAATATGGAACTTATATTTTACGCAAAGATCATATTATTGCCGGAGCTCATCCTTCACCATTTAGTTACCATTTATTTCGTGACCAAAAAATGTTTTTAAAAATGAATGATTTATTATTAAAAAATAAAAAAAAGGTTATTGATTGAGGAATGTAAGGTATAATAATATTAACTTTTATTAAGTTTATTTTTTTGGTTAAATTTAACACTGATAGAATGCGAGGCGCACATGAACTTATTAACTAATTTTAGTGATATAACTAAAATATTCTATAGTACAACAATGGCATACATTGCAAGTGGCCTAATTGGTGTTTTATTTCTTGGGTATTGTTGTTATAATGGGGTTTATTATTTAATTAATCCCAAAAAATACCATGGTATTCGCTTTACAACCAAAAATATTGCTTATATCACGATGTTATCAGCGGTTTCTGCCGCTGTTACAATTGTAATTTCAGTTACTGTTCCAATTACAGTTTTCCCTCCGGTGCGAATTGCTTTTGAAGGTTTAATGGTTAAAATTGCTGGCTTTATTTTTGGCCCAATCGTTGGGTTATTATCAGGGGTAATTACCGATTTAATAGTAATGTTATTTGTTCCATCATATGTTCATATTGCCTACATTATTGTTATTGCCTCATATGGGTTTTTATCAGGGTGTGTTTCGTCATTAAACCGCGCAGTTGGTAAGCAAAAATGAGTTTTATTCTTATTTACTAATATTTTTGTTGTTTTATTTGGGGCAATGGCGTCAGTAATGACATGATTTTCACCAGTAGATAGTATTAAATTATTTGCGGGGTTAAATGCAAGTAAAACAGTCTTATTGTATATTATTATTATCGGTTCTTTATCAACCTTATGTATTATTTGAATTATTATGTTTATTTATCGTCATTTTGATAAAACCAAAAAACGTTATTGAGATCTTGTGGCAATTATTATGCTAGCTGTTATTAATGAATATTGAGTAACAACCTTAATCTCGGCTTGAGGAGATATTGCTTTCTTAACAGTCTCCCAAAATAAAACAGATACTGATGGCTATGGTGTGACAATGATTTCTCGGCTTGCCATGGCCCCGTTAAAGATTCTCTTTAACTCAGCAATTATTTACTTAACCTATCGCGCAATTGGGCCTTTAATTCACAAAGATACCAATTCAGCGCTACAATATTAAATTAAAATAGTTTCAAAAGGATTATTTTAATTTTTTATTTAATAGTACAATTATTTTAGAAAGAAATAAGAACGGAGGAAGATTATGAAAATAAATCAACAATTACAAGAATTAATGAATTTAGAATTAAAGCGCCAACAAGATCATATTGAATTAATTGCTTCAGAAAATTATGTTAGTGAAGCAGTTTTAGAAATTGCTGGGTCAATTTTAACGAATAAATATAGTGAAGGATATGCTTTTCATCGCTATTATGGGGGCTGTGAATATATTGATAAAATTGAGCAATTAGCAATTGATAAGGTAAAGGAAATGTTTCAAGCTGAACATGCTAATGTCCAACCCCATTCAGGGAGCCAAGCCAATACGGCAGCTTATTATGCAATGCTAAAACCAGGAGATAAAGTTTTGGCAATGGATTTATCAGCTGGTGGCCATTTAACACATGGACATAAAGTAAATTTTTCAGGACGTTTATATGAATTTCATAGTTATGGGGTTAATCCGACAACCCAAGAATTAGATTATGATGAAATTGCTCAAATTGCGAAAGTAGTACAACCAAAATTAATAGTTGCGGGAGCTAGTGCATATTCACGTGAAATTGATTTTAAAAAATTCCGCGAAATAGCTGATAGTGTTGGGGCTTTATTAATGGTTGATATGGCTCATATTGCCGGATTAGTGGCGGCTGGTTTACATATGTCCCCAATTCCTTATGCTGATGTCGTGACGTCAACAACGCATAAAACGTTACGTGGCCCACGTGGGGGCTTAATTTTATCAACAGCCAAATGAGCGAAAAAAATTGATAGTGCTGTCTTCCCTGGAAACCAAGGGGGGCCATTAGAACACATAATTGGGGCGAAAGCACAGGCTTTTATTGAAGCTTTAGCCCCAGACTTTAAAACATATCAACAAAATGTTATTAATAATGCAAAAGTTTTGGCTAAAACATTACAAGACAATAATTTTACTTTAATTTCAAATGGAACTGATAATCATTTATTAATGGTTGATGTCAAAAAAAGTGTTGGTCTTTCCGGAGCAGACGCTGAAGCAATTTTACAAAAAATTGGAATTATTTGTAATAAAAATATGATCCCATTTGATACCGAAACACCAGTTGTAACAAGTGGTATTCGCTTAGGAACACCAGCAATGACAACAAGAGGATTTGGAACAGCAGAATTTCAACAGTTAGGAGAAATTATTGTTGGGGTATTAAAAGATCATAGTGATGAAAGTTTAATAAAATATAGCCAAGCAGTAAAAACCTTGCTAGAAAAATTTCCAATTTATAATGATATTAAGTATTAAAAAACTAGTTTAATTAAACTAGTTTTTTAATTAGTCATCAGTCATTTTAGAATAACGGTTCTGATGTCATAGAAATTACTAAAGTTATGTTCTAAAATAGCATTTAAATCATGGTTAGCTAAAAGCCAAGAAAAGTGGGAACTAATTTGATTATTATTATGATTAAAACCATCTAAATTACGACCATGATCAGTTGTACTCATAATTAATCAATCTTCTTTTGGCAAATTTTTTAGAACATTAGTTCAAATTTTGTCATATTGGCTAAGTAATGTTTTAATAATTGGATGATCATCTGGAACGTTACTATGTTTTAAGGAATCAAAAATACCATTATAAGCAAAAATAAAGTTATTACCTTCTGTTGTTAAAGTATTAATATCTGCTAGTAATTTTTCTGCTCAATAATTAATTGCTTCAACAGTGTTATAATCAAAATTTTCATCATCAATAACTGTATCAATGTTATTTCGTAAAGGAACATTAAAAATGTTTTCCACATATCATGGTCCTAGTTCTTGTAAAGCAATTGCTGTTTTAATTGTTGAATCATTTTTCTTAATTAATTCAAAAACATTTGTTCCGGTTTCTAAAATATTACCTCAAAAAATTGATTTTCATCCTTTGATTGTTTCATAACTTTGAATATAAAAATTGCTTTTAAAAACAACTTCCTGAGCTGTTGGTAAGCTTTCCTTGATATTTTGGTAAGGAACCCCATCAACACCAAATAGTAAGGCATGTTTTTTCGAATTTAGGGTTAATTGATTATTTGATAAATACTTGTCATCTTCTTTTTGTAAAAAACTACGATCATCGCGATAATCCGTATTATTGGCACATCCTATTAAAGTCATTGGATAACTGGCAAACAACACCGACAGGGATAATACTTTTAAGAATATACGCATATATTTGCTCTCTCTTTCATTAAAATTCTTATTGCTAAGTGGTATTTAATAAAAATGTATAGTGTTATTAATACCATCTTATCATAAATTTACTTAAAAAATAAGGAATAGTAATACTAGTTCCTGCTGTCGGCGATGATATTTCCAATAATTCCAAGTTATTTTTATTGATTCTCGATTTACTTTTGGTTATAATATATATGCTTTATACATTAAACCCTGGTACGGAATAGTGTTAGGAGGCAAAATGCATGAGACAAACAACCGTTTTAAATTCAGCTAATGTTGATAAAAAATGATATGTTATTGATGCGCAAGGTCTTATTTTAGGACGTTTAGCAACGCAAGTTGCAATGATATTAAAAGGTAAAAACAAACCGGCTTATACACCACACGTTGACTGTGGTGATAATGTAATTATTATTAATGCTGATAAAGTTATCTTTACTGGTAATAAATTACAAGGGAAAATCTACTATAAACACTCACAACACCCAGGTGGATTGAGTCGTACAACTGCCCATGATATGTTAAAGAAAAAACCAATTTATCCAGTTGAACATGCAATTAAAGGAATGTTACCAAAAAATAAATTAGGAAGTCAATTATTCCGTAATTTATTTGTTTATGCTGGATCAGAACATCCACATGAAGCACAAAAACCAGAAAAGTTAGAGCTTGCTGGGAAATAAAAGGAGTATAAGATGGCAAAAAAACAAGAAGTTATTTATCGTGGAACTGGAAGAAGAAAAACTTCAGTTGCACAAGTTGTGTTAACTCCTGGAAAAGGAAATATCGTTGTTAATGGGAAACCAGCTTTAGAGTTCTTCCCATATGCAACATTAGTGCAAGATTTGGAACAACCTTTACAAATCACTGGGGTAAGAGAAGAATTTGACATTACAGTTAAGGTAGCAGGTGGTGGATTTACTGGACAAGCAGGGGCAACAAGATTAGGAATCGCAAGAGCCCTAGTTGAGGCGTCACAAGATTACAAAGTCCTATTAAGACATGCGGGAATGTTAACGCGTGATTCACGCATTAAAGAACGTAAAAAATATGGATTACGTGGAGCGCGTCGTGCACCACAATATTCAAAACGTTAGATATTGTTAAAAAAGTACAGTTTAATTGTACTTTTTTTATTTATCCTCTTTTATTGGTTATTAGAGGTAAGTTTAGTATAATAATAGAGATAAGAGTAGTAAAGAGGGTGGATTATTTTGGTCAATGATTTTATCATTAACGGTAATAATTATAATGGCAAAGCATTATTGCTAAATTTTTATTTGCTAACAAATGGCAAAAATAAGTTCACAGATGAAGATGTCCAGAATTTAAAATTAGAAAATATTAAAACGATTAAGGATTTATATGGGTTTTTTAAAAAACATATTTGTTTAGCTGATTTTTTTGTTTGTTTAATTAATGATCAAGCAAAAATTAAAAAAGATAAAAGCGGGAAAGAAAAAACCTTATATGATGTTTTAATCCGCTTTAAATCAATTACATTTTTAAATGAATTAATTGACCCTAATTTATCATTAACAGTATTAGGGGATATCGACCCAGCTTTGGGAATTGTTAATGTTAAAAATATTTTTTTAACAGGAATGGAAAAAACAGCTCAAGATTTTGAAACGCCAGCCCAAGATGTTGTTTTAGAAGTTAGTGATAACTTTAATCATAATGAAGCAAAAATCCGGACAATTTTTGGGTCAGATATTATGAGCAAAATGAAGTTCTTAGTTTCTAATTTTCAAGATGAAAAAGAAGAATGGCTTAAGTATTTAAATTTTCAGCAACAAGATTTAGATTATAAACGAAAAAAAGCCGCGATTTTCTTAGGACGCCAATTAGTTGAATATGTTAAAATTCCTCGTAGTAATCAAAACTATCAACAATTTCATGATCCCCATTTTGTCCAAAACAATTTTTGATATGTTAAAAAAAGTCTTTTTCAACAACAAAGTTTAGCAATTTATCCTAATTTTGAAGAAGTAACAGTGGTTTTTTTAGATTTATTAGTTGAGCAACCAGAACAAATTAGTGATTTACAAAAATTAGCAAATCTAAGTTTAACAAACTGGCAATTAAATCGAGAATATAGTAATGATAATTTATTATCAATTTTTAATTTTACTTTTAACGAAGCATTTGCCCAAGATAATAGTGAGAGCTTTGAATTAGGCTTTGCTGTGCCGTTAGCAAAAGATACAACAGTTCAAAATACTCAGCAAGTTTATCAGAACTTAATGGCAATTTTTCAAAGCCAACAACCATTACAAGGGCAAGTTGATGAGTTAAAAGCAGTCGGCAAAATTTTAGCTGAACAATTAAATAATTACTATTCAGTTATTGTCTGTTATGAATTTAAAAGTGAAAATGATTATGAATATGATTTCCTATTAAAAAATGTTCCTGAATATGGTTATCTTGGTTACCTTGGAAAAGGAGAATCAACACTAATTCGCCGTAGTAATATGATTATTGATAAAATAGTTCGTAATGATGTTGCCAATCCGTATTTAATAAATTATCTTTTTAATATTAAAGATTTAAAATTAAAATTTAGTAATAAATTAATCCAAGAAAAGGATTTAACTTTTGCGGCAAAGAACTTGAATAACAGTCAAAAAGCGGCAATTGTTAAAGCCCTAAATTCCCAAGATATCTTTTTATTACAAGGGCCGCCAGGAACCGGGAAAACAGAGTTTATTGCCGAATTAGTTTATCAATATGCAAAATTAAATAAAAAAGTTTTAATCTCTTCTCAAAATCATACCGCGATTGATAATGTTTTAACTCGTTTATTTAAGTCTCCTTTAATTGTGCCATTACGCTTAACGGGGGAAGAAGTTCGGAAAAAGAATCGTTTTAATGATTTTAACCCTGATCGTGTTGTTTTTAATA
Source organism: Spiroplasma syrphidicola EA-1 (assembly GCF_000400955.1). Taxonomy (NCBI): domain Bacteria; kingdom Bacillati; phylum Mycoplasmatota; class Mollicutes; order Entomoplasmatales; family Spiroplasmataceae; genus Spiroplasma; species Spiroplasma syrphidicola. The sequence goes on along the minus strand of NC_021284.1, from coordinate 1,044,913 downwards.
ACTATCGTTTTATGCATTCTTATTTAACACGGGAATATTTAACAAAATGAGAAGGGATTGATGACCAATATCAATCGCAAAAAGAAGCTTTACAAAATTTAAAAGCGAATGCCAAAATGCTAGCAAAAGAACTTAACGAATATCAAACATTAGAAACTAAAATCAGGGGATTAAAAACCAGTCAAGAAGAAAATTTGACAAAATTATTAACATTAAAAAATGATAATAAAAAATTATTAGTAGAAATTAATAACATTGATAATTTTCAAGAGTTATTAAAAGATTCTGAGTGAAATGGTCATGTCCAAAATACTAATGACTTAACAACTTTATTTAATCAACATTTTGGACCTTTAATCCAGGAAAAACTAAATTTAGATTTTGATGTTTCTTATTCAATTCCAGAAGTCTATCGTCAATTATTAGCCGATAGTTTAGACCCAGAAACAATCACAGCAATTGCTGATAAAAAAGGACAATTGTTAGCGTTGAAACAAGTTGAGCCTGCTTATCGTGATGATAATTGAGCGACAGAATTATTAACATTAAATGAAGCAATCATTAATTTGCAAAAACAAGCTAGTTTAAAACAAGGTAATGTTGCTCATCTTCAACAAACGGCCGGATTACAAACGGGGTTAATCGATTTGAAATCAAAATATCAAAAACAAATTAGTGACAATGAAAAATTAATTACAATAGCTGAACAAAATCAAACTGACCAAGAATTATCTTATTTAGAAACGGAATTTAATGGTTTAGAACAAAAAATTAATCAGTTAAAAGTTGATGTTGAAAATATTGTTTATAATATTAATCAGATTTTTAATATGACGTTAAATATTAAAGATATTACAACAACGATTAATGAGTTAGATGATATTATTGTTAGCCTTGACCAAGAAATTAAAACAATTCAAAAAGAAAAAATTGCCAAAGGAAAGTTTGTTAATAATATGATTAACTTTTTAGACCGAAATTATCAAATGACACAATTTTTAACGGGAGAAAACTTTAATAATAATATTTTTACTCCGGCGCTAGAAAAAGATACAAAAATTTATGCTAATCAATTTTTACAAAATAATGTTAATGTTGTGGCAATGACCGCTACTTCAAATCAAATTTATTTACAAAGTAAAAATAAAATTTTAGCTGATTACAATATTAGTGATATTGATATTAAGTCTTTTAGTTTTGATGTTGTTATTATTGATGAGGTAAGTAAATTAACGCCAATGGAAATTTTAATGCCATTAGTATATGGTAAAGCTGTTGTTCTAGTTGGAGATTATCGCCAATTACCGCCAATGATGCAATTCCAAGAAAGTGATGTCAATAAAATTAATGAACTATATCATGAAAATTATAGTTACTTTGATTTTACCCAATTAGTAACACAATCAATGTTTAAAAAGTTGATTTCACAATGTGATGATTCTGTTAAAGGGATTTTAGTTGAACAATTTCGTAGTCATGGTGATATTATGAAAGTCGTTAATGTCTTTTATGAAAACCAATTACAATTAGGAGATCCAACCCATCAAAACTTACAAAAACAGCATTATCTAAATGTTGGTAATAAGCAACAACAAACTATTTTTAGTGCTAATAAGGCAATTTACTGACTAGACTCTTCCCGTGATACAAATCAAGAATTAGTTTACGAACAGGGGGAAGCAGGAAGTACAAGTTTATTTAACTGGCTAGAAATCGAATTAACAATAGCAACATTAAAATTAATTGATCAAGGTTATGGGGCTTTACCAGTTAAGTTAGCTCATAAACCAAATGTTGCTGTGATTAGTTTTTATGGTTTACACGTTAAGAAACTACGCAAGGCATTACAAGCGGTTAAACTAAAAAATATTAGTTTAGAAATTTCAACGGTTGATGATTATCAAGGGCGGGAAAGTGATATTGTAATTGTTAATACTGTCCGCCATCCAAAAAATCAAGCTCGCGCAAATAAGGAATTTGTTCAAAAATATGAGCGTTTAAATGTTGCTTTTTCCCGGGCTAAAAATATGCTTGTAATTATTGGGTCAATTAATTTCTTTGCTAATATTGAAGTTGAAATTCCAACAGTAATGAATCCAACAATAACAAAATTAACACGAGTTTATGATGAGATTATTAAGATTATTCGGACATTTGGAAGTGTCTGAACAGCTGAAGATATTTGTGAAAATGTAAAGGAGTAAGGACATGAAAATAGGGGTCGTTAAAATATTTAAAAAATGAAGAAAACTATCAGTCATGGTTGGTTATCAAACACCAAAACGGCCATCTTTTTTTCAGTATTTAATTTTAAATGCAATTGCAAATTATCCGGATAAAAATGCTTCGTTAAAAGATATTTTACAGCAAGAATTACAACTCCAAGATTTACGAATTTATCAGGAGTGCTTAAAAGATTTAATTGAAAAAGAAGAAATCATTGAAATTAATACCCAAACTTCATTTAACTATCTGTCAGCAAGTTATAATAAAACAGATTGAATTGATAGTGCGATTGGCATATTTCACATTTCTCCAGCAGGCTTAGAGACATTAGAAAAAGGTTTTTTAATTGGAAAAAATCAACAAAAAGAAATAGCAATTGAGTTTTTAATTGACGATTTTAGTGGCGAAATAATAATTGCCCCACCCCAGTTAGCTTTAATAGCAACTGTGAAAGATGAACAGTTAACAATTACCTCACCAACAGTCGCAAAAATTAATAGTAATGATTTGCTAAATGTTTTAGAAACAGTTAAATTAAGTGGCCAAAGCCTTTTTAACTTTAATAAAGACACAATTTTTAATAGTTTGCGAATTGGGAAAGAACATTTAACTACTTCACAATCAGATTTTGATTTAGGACTGTACACTGTTCCTGGATATGAAGTCGTTGAAGTTAATTTAACCTTAACAACTTTTAAAGATCTTAAGATGCATGTTAATAATTTGCAAATTCAAAATTTAATTGATAGTAATCAACAACTTCGCGAAAAAATTACAACAATTTTTATCAACACAATTAATTTTGATTTAAAACAGGACTTTACATTATCTAATCGTCAAATTCCAGCTAGTGCTTTTGAAACAGATTATTATCAAGACCCACGAATGATTAATCCAATGTTGGTAAACGCAAAGATTGTAATTGTCAACAATGATCTTTTAAAAGAAGAAAAACTTTTAGCACAAAAATACTATCACTTAAATAATTTTAATTGTTTGATTTTAGTTAATAACGATAAGAAAACAACTTTAACTGATTTATCGGGGTCTTTACCTATCTTTCGCTTTGCCACAAATGATTTTAATCTAGCAAAAGAGTTTTTAATTCTTTTTGCCAATTATAAACAGCAATCAGAAGTTTATAATTTTCAAAAGTTAGATTTAATTACTTATAATAAAAATTTAACGTTAGTTAATAAATATCAAGATGATTATGGGGCTGGAATTTATAAAACAATTTCTAAACAGTTAATGGAACAGAGCAAATACTTAATTAGCAAATGGGAAGAATTAGCTGACCAAAAACAAGATGACCTTATTTTAACTTTTATTTATTTACTAGATTTATTAAATGATAGTGAAGAAGCAATGTTAGGATTTATCAAAATTGTTGTGGGAAGTGATTATTCAAATAAAGTTGGCTTTTTACAAAGTTGGCAGGAAAAAACAAAAGCATTCCAGCAAAAACCAAATTATCAAAATTTAATTCATTCGGCGTTGTTAAATTTATTAGAGCAAATGGCAACAACAAGTAGTAATATTATTGAAGCCTATCGAATTTTAAGTCAGCAAAATATTTTGCCAGCAAAAGAAATCCTCGCAATTTTACAAAAATATTATAATAAAAATAATGTTTCGTTAGAAGAATTACTAGAATTATCAGCGCAGTGTGATCCACTTGTTTTAGAAAAAATTTGGAATCAAAATCTTTTCCATGTTTTAAACAAAGTTTTATTTGCTCTTAGTGTTGATAATATTGAACAATATTTTAATAAATATCGTCAACCAAGTGGGGATGTGCAATTATTAAATTATTTATATAGTTTTACCGCCGACTATTTAAAATATTTTGGGGAAATGAACCGCCGTGATATTAATAATATCCAGCGCTATTGGCCAACAATTTGGTCTTTTGTCAATGTTATTATTGAACGCTTTAGTCATTTTGAAACAAGTTTTGACTTATCGTTGCAGTTATTACATGCCCTTTCAAAATTAGAGTACAAGTTCCGAACAATTAAATATGAAAACATGTTTAATTCCGAGGCGAAATTTCAAGAGTATTTAGATGCTGGCACTTGAGGAAGAGCAGCCTTATATTTGGCTAATCTATTAGAAGAAAAGCTTGATCATATCTTAAAAAATAAAATGCAGGGTGTTAAATATTTAAATGAAAAATTATTTATTTTAAAAAAAGAAGGGTCAAAAGAGCAAGCAAAAAGAATTATTGATTTGTATGAAGAATTAAAACTTTATCTATATTGTGACCAAGGACGTAATGAAGTTGTTCCAGCCAAAAATCGGGACTTAATTAATAAATGATATCAAGAAATCAAAGAGGTGTTTAAATAATGAGTATGAGTGTTGAACAGGTAATGTATAATTACCAGAAAAAAATCGAACGATTAGGAATTAATATTAATTTTATTAAAGAAAACTTAGCACAACTGTTAACCCAACTACAAAGTATTGATGTTAGTGGCTTAAATTGTCAAGAAATTGAAGGGTATTTAGCAGAATTAGACTTAATTCACCGTGATTTATTAGAAAATGAATTAGTGCAAGAATTTTCCAAAGTCAGTCATGTTGACTTAGAATTAGCGAAACGGGTTAACTTTTTTTTAGAACAAAAAACTTTACGGTTAGCAGAAATTCAGCAAAATATTGAAAATCTAAAAATTCGTGTTGTTGAAGATGAAACAAGAGCACGGTTAACAAATCTTCAACAGCGTACTAATCTTAATTTAGATCAATTAGAACAAGAATTAGTGGCTTCTGTTAGTGATAGTAATTCAAAAGCAATTGTTTTAACTTTTTTTAAAAACAACCGGGCAAAATTAATTAATTTTACCCCTGCCGAAATTGCCGAAGTTGTTAAAACAGAAATTAGTAACTTCCAAATGTCGCAAGAATTTGTTAAATTACAATATTTGGGTAATTTTAATCAACAAATTGCCGAGGATAAATTTGTTAAAGCGGAATTAATTGAAGATTTAGAGCAATTTAATCAGCAAGATTTTAACAGTCAAGACGAATTAGCAGCAACGGCGTTAAAATTACAACAGAAAATTATTAATAAGCAATTGGATGAATCAGCGCGAAAACATGCAATTAGTTCAATTTTACAAGCAATTAAAAATCGCGGTTTTCTTGTTGATGCAAATGACATTCGCCTTGTTAAAGAAAATGAAGATAAAGTTGTTATTTTGTATGCTAAAAAAGTAACTGGTGAAGAAGCAATTTTCAAAGTTTATCTTGATGGCCGTTTTACCTATAAATTTGAAGGTTATGAAGGTCATGCCCATGATATTGATGAACAACCATTTGTTAATGATCTTTCAATGTATGATGTGTCATTATCAAAAGAGCAAAATAAGGTTTATTTAAATCCGGATAAAATTATGAATCAAGCTAAAATGGCTGTTAAGCCGAAAACCGATAAAAAATAGGGGAAAGGTTTTAATTATTTCGAAAAAAAATTATAATATATAAAAGAAAATAAAGTGAGGAATAGCAAATGAGTGTTAAAAGTAATTTAGATAAATTAAAAAATCAAGTCGGAATTAAGCGCTGCGTAATTGTTGAGGGTAATGTTAATGATATTTATGAAAATAAAAATACTTATCTGGGGATTAAAGATAAGGTCAAATTATTATTGCAAGAACGTGGTTTTAACCAAGTTTTTACCTGAGATCGCATTGATGGTTTAACAGGAGGTAATATTAGCCAATTAACGTTAGTTGATAAAAATGCTCCGAAAAAAGACCAAGCGGGAGAAGCTTATGATTTTGGGCAAGAATTAATTAATAGTAATAATGAGAATAAAAACCAACAACAAGGCCAATTTACATCCCTAGCCGAATTTTTTGCAATAGTTCGCCGCAATATGCTTGATACTAGTCCTCAAAAAGTTGCTTTTATTGCTGACTGCTCGGATTATTTATTTTCAAATGAACAAAGTTTAAGTGAAGAAGAACGCGTTAACTTGATTTCAATTAGTAAAGCTTTTCGTGATAAAAAGTTTGACCAATCAGAAATTATTGATTTTGATACCGCATTAATTTTTATTACGAATAATGTCGGAAAATTACCAACTTCTTTTTATTTAAATAATCCTGATGTGACAACAATTACATTAAGTAAACCAAACCGTGAAGAACGGGAAAAATTTATTTTAACAAATAAAAACTTCTTTAAAATTACCGAAGACTTAAACCAAGATCTTTTAAAATTACAAGATATCTACGACACAATGGAAGGATGAACCTTAAAAGAAGTTTATCAATTAATTAAATACTCAAATAATATTCCAGAACGTTTACCATTTGAAAAACTATTAAATTCATATCAGTATGGGGAAAAAGTATCTCCATGAGAAGAAATGAATTATCAAAAATTGGCAACAATTAATGAGGAGTTAAAAAAACGGGTAATTGGTCAAGACCATGCCATTGATAAGGTTAAAAAAGTTGTCTATAAAGCCTTTACAGGCCTATCTGGGGTTCAATATTCAGCTCGCCGAACAAAACCCAAAGGAACATTATTTTTTGTTGGGCCAACTGGAGTTGGGAAAACGGAATTAGCAAAAGCGTTAGCAAAATTCTTATTTGGGGATGAAAAAAATTGTATCCGTTTTGATATGTCAGAATATAATCAAGAAGCTAGTGATCAAAAATTAATTGGAGCACCTCCCGGTTATGTTGGATATGAAGAAGGGGGGCAATTAACTAATGCCATTAAGGAAAAACCTTTTAGTGTTTTACTATTTGATGAAATTGAAAAAGCTCACCCCCGAATTTTAGATAAGTTTTTACAAATTTTAGAAGATGGCCGTTTAACAGATAATAAGGGTCAAACAGTTAGTTTTTCGGATTCGTTTATTATTTTCACTTCAAATATTGGTGCTAGTGAAGTTGACGATAAGTTACCATTTTCGGAAATTCAAAAACAATTTATTGAAAAAGTATCTAACCATTTCCGCACCGAATTAAAACGACCAGAATTATTAGGAAGAATTGGAAATAATATTGTTCCTTTTAACTTTATTAAAGATGAACATTTCAAAGCAACCTTAATTTTACATAAATTAAAACCAATTCAATTTGCTGTTAAAGAAAAATATAAAGTAAATTTAGAATTTATGAATGTTAATGAACTGTTACCGATCATTATGCAAGATGCTGATGATAAAAAAGGGGGACGGGACTTATTAAATAGTATTGAACAACATGTTGTAGATAGTTTAAGTGAGTTTATTTTCAATAACCAAGCCCAGTTTCGCCCTGGTCAAACAATTCAATTAATTGTTCGTAACAGTCAGATTGAATATGCATTGGGATAAAATCAATGACAAATAGTAATTTAATAAATTTTAATCGCTTTGTTTCGTTAACAACAATTGAAGGGCCTGGGAAACGCTTTGCCTTATGAATGCAAGGATGTATTTTAAATTGTCGGGGATGTAGTAATCAAGAAATGATTCCGCTATTAAATAAAAATGTTATGCCTGTCGAGGAGTTATTTAAGGCTGTCCTAGATGCAAAAACCCGCTTTGATATTGAAGGAGTTACTGTTTTAGGGGGAGAGCCATTTATCCAACCAAAAGCACTACTAGAATTTTTAACATTGTGTCAGGCTAATGGGTTAACAACCCTAGTTTTTTCTGGTTATTTATATGAATTATTACTAGAAAAACACCCCGATATTTTGGCCAAAATTGATATTTTAATTGATGGGCCCTTCGTTATTGAAAAATTAGATAAATCACGTCGTTTAATTGGTTCAACAAATCAAAGGGTTTTAAAACTATCACCAGTTTATGCTAATAGTGATTACTTTGAGCAAAGTCTTGTTGAAGCGGAATTTACTGTTGGGGCGAATAGCCTAGTTATTAATGGCGATGGGGCCCATTTATTTGCCGAAAACGACCAAGAACTTAAGAAAAAATAAAAACTCCGAATTATTTATTCGGAGTTTTTATTTTTTAACCTATTTAATTTCTAATAGATTTTTAATTGTTGCTAAATCCTGCATACTATTTTGATCAGGGATCAGGTTAAAGTTATAACCTTTGTTTTTTTCATATTTGGGAACAATATGTAAATGATAGTGGAAAACTTGTTGAAAAGCTAACTCTTTTTCGTTACTAATAAAATTGATTCCTTCTGGTTTTAGGGTTTGATAAATTTGTTGTGCAATTTTTTTAGCGGCAATTGCCACCTCACTTAAATATTTATCAGAAGTATCAGTATAATATTCTGAATGAACTTTTGGAATGACAAGAGTATGGCCATTACTGTTAGGGAAAATGTCTAAAAAAGCATAAACAAATTCATTTTCATAAATTTTATGACTAGGAATTTCTTGGGCAATAATTTGGCAAAACAGGCAATCTTTTTTCATTTTTTAACACTCCTTATTTTAATGTAATTATACAATAAAAAAATTGAAAAAATAAAAATGTTGATAAATCAACATTTTTAGTCTTTTTGAATATATGAGCCAATTTCATCATATAGTGTTTGTGAATAAATATTATCAGGATTATTCGCAAAAGCATTTGAATATAGTTTAGTTTTGGCTGCTGTTTGAAGATCATCGCGAGTAGCAAAAGTATACTCTAATCATTTTAATAATTTTGCTTTTTCAATTCCTTCAGCAGGAGTATTAACAAGACTACCATCTTCATTATAGATTGGATTTCCTTTATCATCGTTTGTTCCTAAAAATCCAACTTGGTTATATAATCAAGTAATTGATTTTTGTTGTTGTAATCATTCTTGGTCCAAATCTTCAATTGGTGAATTACCAGCGTATCAGTTTAAATCAACATTATGTGATGTTTCTGCTTTTTCACTATAATTTAGACTAGTATTTTTCATTAAATCGATTGCATAAATTGGTAAAACAATAACAACTGAACCATAGCGCTTATTACTATCAATAAATTGATAACTTGATGGATTTTGACCTTCACCTGATTTTAACAATCCAACGGCTGCTGGATCAACTAGTTTGTCTTTATAAGCATCAATTCCAGGATTGGTTGTAAAGATGTCGGCAGCTGCAGGTGTTCCTGATGTTTTTTTCATTCCAATGAAACCTTTGAAGTTATTTACTCCAAAAATAGGGTCAATTCCTTCATGATTTTCACTATCAGCAGTACTAAATGCAGTTTTAATGTCTGTTATTAATGCAGCTTTATCAGTTCGAAATTTAGTATTAAAGGCAGCAGGGTCTTTAAATACTCCTCCTGTTTCAAATAAAGCGTTTAATTTATCCATAGGCAGTTTTAATTCTCATGCCATTTTAACATAGGTGTTTCAAGTTGAACCTGTTGTAGTATTTCATGACTGAATAGCATTAAATAATGTTCCATTTTTGTTTAAATAAATTGATGTTTGTCCATTTGTTCGTAATTGATTTTGATGTAAATATGTTGCAGTTAAGATATTATCAAGAACTTTTGGGACTAGAACGTGATCAAAATAATCTTTAAAACGAACTCGTAACATTTTCTTTTGTTTATTAGCATCTTTTTCTTTTGTAAAATCTGCATAAGTTGTTCCTAGATCCTTTGAATCTAATTTAAAATTTTCTTGATCAAGTTCAGAACGACTTTTTGTATAATCAAAGTTTGTCAGACTTTCTGTTCAGAAATATGATTTTACTCCAGCAACATATCAGTTATCTGTTTGATAATCAATTGAATAACCATCTTTGGCAATTTGAATTTCTAACGGATTAGATTTTTCAATACTATTTAAATAACTAGTATATAAATTATCCATCGCTACTTGTTCAACAAAGTTAACTAATTGTTGAGCTATTTTTGAATCGGGACTATCATTTGGTAATGACACAGAAGTAAAACGTGCTCGACTTGATTCTTCCGCCCCATAGAAAAATTTTGAAATAACAGTATTAATTAAACGAACAGCGGCAGTTTTTAGTTCTGCTTTTGTAAACAGATCATTAAATGAGTATTTAACTGTATTTGAAGCATTATCTGAATCAATTTGGGCTAAAACTCACCGTTTAATTTCATCATTAATAGCTGGTTTAGTAAAACGGTCGTTAGTATTACTATTACAAGCAATAACGTTAGTTGTTGTTGCTGTGATAAGTGCAATTGAACCTAATAGGCTTAATAATTTTTTCATTGTTATTGCCCCTTTCTAGTAGTGTAAAAACGATTTGTATTAACATTATTAGGTAAAGTTACCTGATAATTTTGAATGCTATATTTCTCATCTTGCAAATTTACTGTATTTGGATTAATATTTACGATATTTTTAACACTACTTTTAACTTCTGGGTTAGTAGTTCAGAATTTTTCCTCAGTGATATCTTTTAAAATCTTATTAGTTTCAATTGTTAATGCTGGTCCATTTTCTTTATAGTTTTTAATTTTAGTATTTTCTTCTTCTAATTTAGTTCGTAAAGTTGATAAGGCTCCTCCTGAAATATTAGTATCAGCGGCATTAATTTGGTTAATGAATCATGTTGGTTCAACAGTTGTACCTGTTGAGTCTTTAAAAGTTAAAAAATTAGTATATCACTTATCATTATTTAATTGTAAGATGTTGGCATAATTATTAAAGAAATCAAAAATTCATGTTCACCACATTGAACTATCTCCACCTGCGTATGATTTAACTTCACTTAAAAGATTAAATTTTAACGGGCTTGTTGCTGGTGAACTAGTATTAACTAAACTACGGTTTGCCAAATATCATAAGTATTGAGTGTCACTAAAGTGCGTATTCATTTGTTGGCCTTTATCTTTTGAAACAATGATTTGTGATTTATCAGTCATTTGACTATATACATTTCTTGAGTAGTTTAACTCTCTAAATTGTCAGTTGTTATTAAAGGTTCCCAATTTTTCTAATTTATTATCACTAGTACTATCTAGTAAAAATTCATTTCCATCAATATGGGCAATATGTAAACCGTCTGTTACATCAAAGTAAGCAATAATATAGTCATTTGAAGTACCAATTTTTCATGCTTTACTTAATTGAGTTCCATTTGAACGATCAATAGGTTTCATAAGATCATCAAACGTTGTTGGTAAGGCACCAATTGCTTTAGTTTGAGAGGCCTGATTAATTCCATCATAAAGACTAGCTTTTAGAATTCCTGATTTATCTGAGTTTAATGTCACAAGAGTATCTGAAGCAGTAACAGTTTGATCAGTTTTCTTAATAAATTCACTTCAATCGTTTGTTTTTAATGTTGTTAAATCAGCTAATATTCTATCTTTAGCTGATTGGTCAAAAGAATCACTTTTAATTCCATTTTCTTCTACTTTAGCATCAGTTTTAAAATTGTAAACAACTTCTGAATAAGCTAATGGTTTTTCATTTTGGAATCATTTATCAATCATATATTTTTGGAACATTGAATATTGACCAGTATCATATGGTAAATTCAAACTTGGTGTCCCAATTTCTTGTTCTGAGCTACCCCTAAAGATAGGTGTTGCTACAGCCCGATTTTGTTGTAAAAACTTGTTAACATCATAATTGACTCCCGCATCCTTTAATTTTTTTGCAATATTGGCTAAATACTTATCTATTATTTCTAACGTTAAATTGCTTAGGTCTAAAGATGTAGAATCATTAGGATTTAAGTAATCTCCTTTAGCAAAATCATAATTAAATGCTAAAGCTAATTGAATTTTATCATTTATACTTGCTGGTCAATTTTTTTCATCACTATTATTACGTAAAAATTCATTGAAGTTTTTTAAAATTGGAGTTGCTGAGTTAGCATCATTAGTATTATAAGTACGCATATTGTTATTTAACAAAATTTCTGTTAATAATGCTGAAGCACTTTTCGTGTTTTCCACACCCTGTGTCATCATTGCAGCCTTAAAATTTTCTTCTTCAATTTTATATTTTTGGCTACCACTAGCCCCTGAAATATCAGGATAGTTATCATCTAAGAATTTATGATATTCTTTTTCTCAATTTTTCCCAGCTGAATTTTTAAAATCTTGGATTTTATTTTCTAGGCTGTTATTTGTTGCTTGGACTAATAATTTTCATTGCGCTTTTAAAATATCGCTTAAATCATGATAATCTGCAATGTTAATATCTTTTTTGGTATTGTCACTTAGAAATTTCTCCGGGTTAGCTAAAATAGCAACACTTAAAATTTGCATTAATTGCTTTGACATTTTTAATTGTGTACTACCATCTCATTGGTTAGGATCATTTGACCAACTTTGTCCCGTTCTGATGTTAGGGGTTGTTAAAGTATTTCAAATGTCAGGAGATGTCACATCTTGACCCCCATAGATTCCTGGTAATCATGCTCAAATACTATCACCATTTGAATTTTTATGTTTATTTTCATCTTTACTACTACATGCAATAACCCCAGAAGCGGCAGTCCCAGTTAGCACCAAACTACTTAAAATTGATAAAAGTTTTTTCATTTAGGTTCATCCTTCTTTCTTATTTTATTAACCATAATTCTTAAATAGCAACTATATTGTATTAAAAAAATAAAATAAAGTCTACTTTTATTGTACAATAAAAGTAGACTTTATTTAAAAACAAAATAAAAATTTCTTGTTGTAAAAAGGTTATTTATGCAAAATGGAGGGGATAAAAATGAAAAAAATTGAGATTAAAAATTTAGTTGTAAGTGTTGAGGGGGAAAAAATCCTAAATGGGATTAACTTAACAGTTAATAATAATGAAATTCATGCCTTAATGGGACCGAATGGAAATGGGAAATCAACCTTATTAGCAACAATTATGGGTCATCCTAGTTATACAGTTGAAGATGGCGATATTTTAATTGATGGGGTCAGCGTTTTAGAAATGTCAGTTGATGAACGTAGTCGTTTAGGAATCTTTTATGCAATGCAATCACCAGTTGAAATCCCTGGGGTTTTAAACTTAGATTTTTTAAAGAGTATTATTAATGCCCACCGGGATGAACCAATTAAATTGCCAGAATTATATAGTCAAATTAATACAAATGTTAAAAATTTAAAAATTGATGATAGTATGATTCGCCGTTATTTAAACAATGGTTTTTCAGGGGGAGAGAAGAAAAAAAATGAAATTTTACAGTTAAATTTATTAAAACCAGATTTAGCGTTAATTGATGAAATTGATTCAGGTCTTGATGTTGATGCTTTAAGCGTTGTTAGTGAAGAAATTAATAAACGAATCAATGATAATTTTGCGGCAATTATTGTTTCACATTACGATCGTTTTTTCAACTTGGTCCAACCAACCCATGCCCATGTTATTATTAAGGGAAAAATTGTTAAATCAGGGGATAATCAGCTAGTTGAACGGATTAATAAAGAAGGTTATGAATGACTATTAGCAGAACTAAATTTAACAGCACCAGTTGCTAAAAAACAACAACCAATTATTGGTGGGATCGGCTGTGCTGCTAACAAAGGAAATAATGGAAATAACAAGTAATAAAAAAGTTCATTCAGACCATAATTTTTTAATAACGACAGCTGAAAACCAAAATTTAGTACTAAGAGCAACAAGCGATAATGATGATGTTGAAATTACGATTGCAAAAAACCTGCAAGATTTTACAATTTTACTATTTTGTTATTTTGATAAAAAGGTAACTGTTAAATTTCGTTTAGAAGAAAATGTTAATGTTAATATTATTAATATCTATAAAACTAGTCAACAGGACCAAAACTGTGATATTACATATTATCAAAGTATGAATAGTAAAGCTAAAATCTATGATTTAAATATTGCCAATACAAGTATCTTAGCAAATGTTAATTTTGAATTGGCCGGAAAAAAGAGTGCCGTTAGTTATTATCTAGCTAGTTTAGCTGTTGATAGTAATCAAAAAACAGTCAATCTTTATGCCCATCATTTAGCCCCCCAAACATTAAGTGATATTAAAACTTATTCGATTGCCAAAGATCAATCTCTTCAACAAGTTAAATGTACTAGCCATATTGAAAAAACAATGGCAAAATCAGAAGCTCATCAAGAATTGCGCTTATTAGTATTTGATAAAACATCAAAAGCAATTTCGGACCCAATTCTATTAATTGATGAAAATGATATTAAAGCAAGTCACGCTAATGCTGTTGGGATGTTAGATCCAGACCAGATTTTTTATTTACAAACAAGAGGATTAACAGTACCACAAGCGCGAAAATTAATTTGTATGGGTTATTTTAAAAATGTGATTGATGCGATTGTTGATCCAGAGTTGCAAACAGAAATTATCAATGAAATTGATGCGGAAATTGGTGAATAATAATGCAAGATTTTCGTGAAGCAAAAACTTGATTTCCATTTTTTACCAATCATCCCAATGAAATTTATTTTGATAATTCAGCAACAACATTAAAACCACAAAATGTGATTGATGCGATTGGCGATTATTATGCGAAGTATGCTACTAATCCACATAATACCGATAGTGATTTAGCATATCAAACAGCAGTTAAATTTGAAGAAGTTCGTTTCAAAGTCCAACAGTTTATTAATGCTCCGCAAGTGGAAGAAATTATTTTTACCGCTGGAACAACAGCGGGGATTAATCAAATTGCTTATGGTTTAAGAAAACTTATCCAACCAGGAGATGAAATTTTTTTAACCCAACAAGAGCATGGGGCAAATATTTTACCGTGGTATCGCTTAGCAAAAGAATGCCAGGGGGAAATTAAATACTTACCAGAACAAAACTATCAAATTGATATTACTGCTTTGGAAAAAGTTATTAGTCCAAGAACAAAAATTGTTACTTTTGCTAATATTCCTAATATTCTTGGTTATGAAAACGATGTTCCTAGAATTGTTAAACGACTTAAAACAATAAATCCAAATATTATTGTTGTTGTTGATTGTGCACAAGGGGTATTACATACTAAAACCGATGTTCAAGGATGAGGCGCTGACTTTATTGTTTTTTCTGCCCATAAAATGTTTGGCCCAACGGGTGTTGGGGTTTTATGAGGAAAAACTAACTTGCTAGAGCAATTAGAACCCTTATTTTTAGGGGGCGGAATGAATAATGCCATTAATCCAACAGATTTAACTTACCGCAAAAAAGCCCTTCCTGCTTGTTTGGAAGGAGGAACGCCAAATGTTAGTGGTATCTTTGGTTTTGGGGCGGCTCTTGATTTTATTAATAAAATTGGTTTAGATAACATTATTAGTTATGCCGAAAGTTTAAAAGCTTATGCTGTTACGCAGTTTGAAGAGCATTTAAAAGATAAAGTTATTGTTTATAATAAAACAACCCCAACGCCAATCTTAGTCTTTAATATTAAGGAAGTTTTCTCCCAAGATGTTGCTACGCATTTAGGAACAATCGATCATATAACAGTTCGTAGTGGTGATCATTGTGCGCGGTTAATTGGGGCCGTTATTAACGAAAAAAATACTGTTCGGATTAGTTTTACAATATATAATGATAAAAATGATATTGATGAATTAGTGCAGGCAATCAAAAAAGAAACAGCATTTTTAGGAAGGTTATAGTATGAATATTGATAATAAAGACCCGTTATATCTTCGCCAAATCATTATGGATCACTATAGTAATCCGCGGCACAAAGGATTAACAAAGCAAGCAGATACCTTGTATATTCATCAAGCCTCTGATTCATGTATTGATGATTTACAGTTAGAACTATTAATTAAGAACGATGTCATTACTAACGCTAGATTTGATGGTGTTGGTTGCGCCATTTCAACTTCAACAACAGATATTATTGCTGATTTAATAATCAATAAATCAGTTTCAACAGCAATGAAAATTATTGAAAATTACTTGGCAATGATTTATGCAAAACCATACCAAGAAGAATTATTAGATGAATTAGTTGCCTTTACAAACATTCCCAAACAACCAAATCGGATTAAATGTGCGACAATTGGGGTTAATGGTTATGTAAAATTATTAACAACCGAAAAGCAATAAGCAAGGAGCGATAAAATGCCAAAACTAAAACAAGAACAAGAAATTAAAGATCTTTCAAGTTATAAATATGGATTTAATGATGGGGAAATTTCATACTATAATACAGGGGAAGGAATTAATGAAGAGGTCATTCGGACAATTTCGCATTATAAAAATGAACCAGAATGAATGCTGCAGTTCCGCCTTGATTCATATCGTCAGTTTTTAAAAATTAATAATCCAAAATGAGGGCCTGATTTATCATTTATGAATTTTGATGATTATGTTTATTACATCAAACCAACCGATCATGTCGCAACAACATGAGATGATGTCCCAGAAAAAATTAAAAACACTTTTGATCGCTTAGGTTTACCAGAAGCGGAACGGGATTATTTAGCTGGAATTAAAGCGCAGTATGATAGTGAATTAGTTTATGGAAGTATGCTAGAAGAGGTCGAAGAAAAAGGCGTAATCTTTTTGGACTGTGATACTGCTTTACGTGAACATCCTGAATTATTTAAAAAATATTTTGGGACATTAGTACCAAATACTGATAATAAATATGCGGCTTTAAATAGTGCTGTTTGATCAGGAGGGTCATTTATTTATGTTCCAAAAGGGGTTAAATTAGATAAACCACTACAAGCTTATTTCCGTATTAATTATGAAAATGGGGGCCAATTTGAGCGAACATTAATTATTGTTGATGATGATGCGGAATTGCATTACATTGAAGGATGTACAGCGCCGGTTTATTCACGAGATTCATTGCATGCAGCGGTTGTTGAAATCTTTGTTGGGAAAAATGCTAAGATGCGTTATACAACTGTCCAAAATTGAAGTGATAATGTTTTAAACTTAGTAACAAAACGTAGTATTGTTGATACAAACGGTCAAATGGAATGAATTGATGGTAACATTGGTTCACGAATTAATATGAAATATCCAAGTATTATTTTGAAAGGTGATCATAGTAAAGGCCAATGTATTTCAATTGCTGTGGCAAAAGAAAATGTTATTCAAGATGCTGGGGCGAAAATGATTCACTTAGGAAAATATACTTCATCAAAAATTATTTCTAAATCAATGACTTTTAATGGGGGAACAGCCAATTATCGTGGCCTTGTCCACATTGGTCCTGCGGCACAGTATTCGAAAGCCCGCGTGGAATGTGATACCTTAATTTTAGATGGAAAATCACATTCTGATACAATTCCCCAAAATAAGGTTTTTAATAATGAATCACAAATTGAACATGAAGCGACAGTAAGTAAAGTTTCAGAAGAACAATTATTTTACTTAAAAAGTCGTGGCTTAGATGAACAACAAGCCTTGGAAATGATTGTAATGGGATTTTTAGAACCATTTACACGCGAATTACCAATGGAATATGCTGTTGAATTAAATCAGTTAATTCGCATGGATATGGAAGGTAGTGTTGGTTAGTGCCAAACGAGAAAAAAACGTTACGCAAAAACAATTTACAAAAGCGACAAAATATTGAACCAGGTTTACATCAACGGAAAACAGCTAAAATTGTTAAAAAAGTTTTAGCGCATCCGCGGGTTAAAACAGCTAAAATAATTGGCGTTTATTATGCGATTAATAATGAAGTACGAACAGTTGATTTAATCAAAGCTTTGTTAGCAAAAGGTAAAATTGTTTGTTTACCCCGAATTAATGACCAAGAATTAACTTTTTTTGCCATTAACAGTCTTGTTAATACTTTAGAACCCCATCGTGTTTATCAAAGCTTACTTGAACCAAAAGAAAGTAATCCTAAAATAAAAGATAAAAATGAGTTAGATGTTATTATTACCCCTGTTGTTAGTTATGATGATGACAATAATCGTTTAGGCTATGGGGGAGGCTTTTATGATCGCTTTTTTGCGGATTACCAGGGTTTTAAAATGGGTTTAGCCTTTTATGAACAAAAACATTCAACGCTATTACCAACAGAACAAAACGATGTCAAATTAGATGAGATTATTGCTGGTTAGAAAAAAAGTATGATATGATAAAAAAGACAATTTAATAAAAATAGTTATGTTAGAACCAGGGAAATAAGTGAAATTCTTATGCTGTCCCAGCAACTGTAATACGGATGAAAGCCATTAGCCACTGAAAGTAATTTTGGGAAGGCGGCAAGTAAAATGATGTTAAGCCAGAAGACCTCTCTAATAATAATTAGCCTATTATATAACTCCTGGGTGTGAGTCATGTAATTATTTTTTTGAATAATTTAATGATATAAAGTTATATAAAGCATTTTGAACAAATGCTTTTTTCTTTGTTAGGTTATTAAATTGATCATTGATAAAAATATGATATTTTAGAAGGGACTTTAAATGAAATTACCATTACTGCGTGTTATTTGTAAATATTGGTTTACTTCGTGGCACACTTATCTTTTATCATTTGTTTTACCCGTTGCCCTATATTTTATTAGTACACGTGTGACAAATATGTTCAATAGTAATGCTAGCTTTTTAGCATTACCTGGGAGCATTCTTTTAGCGGTTGTTATTAATGGCTTGGTTGATTTACCAATTGCTTTTTTTGAGTTTAAGCAAACAACCTTTGCGCGGCAATTACATTTGCTTCAGGCTTCAACAGGGCACTTAATTATTTCCCTCTTGTTTATTAATTTTTGTGTTAGCATAGCAGCCGGAATATGATTAGTGGTAATTGCAATCGTAAGTTACCACCAAGCAATGCATTTGCCATGAATTAATTGATTAACATTAGGTTGAACAGTTATTTTAGCAAGTTTTACTAGTGGTTTAATTGGCATTATGATTGGCTATTTTCATCGTGATTTAAAAATAATTTTAGTATTAGCAATTAGTGTTTTTTTAATCTTAGCTTTTTTAACGGGGATGTTATTTCCGCTAGGTGTTATTCGTAGTGATCAAATCTTAAATTTTTTAGGATATTTTTTCCCGACAACTTTTTTAGCTAATTTAATGAATAGTAGTTTCTTTTGAAATGTGCCAAGTTGAATCTTAGATTCAAATTTATATCCAAACTTAACTTATTTTTCCCAATTACATAATATTTGGTTACCAACCATTATTAGTTTTGCTTGAATCTTAGCTTTTACATCAATTATTTTCTGACAAAATAGCTATCAGGATAAATAAGTAACCAAGGATAATAAGTCATAATTTTTAAAATTAGAAGGAGAGAAAAATGAAAAAACTTTTATTATTAATGTTAAGTACAACAATTACTGTCAGTCCATCGCTATTATTGGTGGCATGTCAAACAAAAGGAGAAGTTAACGATCAACTGCCTCTTCCACAATGATTAGGAAAATTAAAATCATCAGCAACAAATGGGGTGGCAGTTGGTTATAATGGTTATTTACTACCATCAGTTAGTAACCCTTATCAACAAACAAATTGGGTTGATTTAGAAGATAACCATTACTTGTATTTATATTTAGAAAAAGCAACAACTTTATCAGAAGCGGTTCAATATTTTAAATTTAATGATTCAGCTGATTTAGCATTAACAACGAATATTTTAGAACCCATTACTTTCCATCAAACCGGGGATTATTATGGATCTGATTCGTTTTTAACACAAAATACGTGGGTTAATGGCCGTTCAGTTTTTCCAAATCAAAAATGAGCAGATATTAAAAACAGTAAAAATATGAAACAACTAAATGATAAATTCCAAGCTGAATTTAATACTCATGGGACAATTAGTGATGGTCATCCGATTCAACCGGGTTCAGATGGTCAACAATTTGTTTGATGGAATTCTAATAAATGAGAAACGCTTTTAACAACAAAAACCCAAAAAGATATTTATGGGGTTTGAAGTAACACAAGTGACCCGTTAACGGTTGGAATGAATGTTCCCCTTAGTTTAATTGCAGAAGATTCAATTAAGCTACAAGCAACCCCAGAAGAACATGTTTTTGCTTTAACCCTTAATGTTAAAGAGCGTTGAATTGATAATAATTTTAATATTGTTGAATATGATTCACCACACTGGGGATATTCTTTTTCAATTTTAGATGATAGTCAAGAAAAACTTTATTCTTCTAGTCAATTGATTCCATATCGTTCAAAAACTTTCGCAGTAACAGAATTTAATCAGTATTTAAAAGAACGAGATTTTTATTCTTTTAATGACAAAGGATATCAAGATAGCACTAGTTTACAATAGATTGTGCTGTCTTTCACTTTAGGATATAATTAACCAATAAAGGAGAAAACAAAAATGAAGACATTTACTTGACCAAAAATATTGATGTTAATTGGAGCCGCATGAATTATCTTAATTGGAATTTTATCTGCAGCAGGTGTTGCAGTATCATTATCAATTTATGGATGAGGAAACGATAATGTATCAGTACTTTGACCATTATTATTAGTTTTAGGAATTTTATATATTTTAGTTCCTTTCTCAGTTAAGCCAGGAATTTGATCATTTATTTGAGGATCTGTTATCACTGGTTTGGCAGTAATCTTTTTAATTGGTTTTTTTGTTAGTGCTGATTATAAATCAGTGTGAACTTATTTAGGGGCAATTCCTAATTTACTAATTGGGGTTGGAGCTCTGGGATGAGTTTTAATTCGTAAATAAAGAGTTAATAAAAAACAGATGATATTAATCATCTGTTTTTTATTTTGATACAATGAAAGTAATAACAAAGGTGGGATAATAATGGGACAAACAGTAACTTGATATTATTGTAAAATGATAATTAATAATGAAGAATGAATAATAGCTGCGTCTGATAAGGGGTTAATATTTGTTGGCCAAACAGAGCAAGAACTAATTAATTATAAAGATAAGATAAAAAATCAAGAAATAATTTTGAGGGAAAACGGGGATAAATTAGTCCGATATTGTAACCAAATTAAGGAATATTTTCATCACCAGCGAAAAGTATTTACATTACCATTAGATTTAATTGGGACAACCTTTCAACAAGTTGTTTGAAACAGTTTGTTAACAATTCCTTACGGGCAAACAAAATATTATCAAGAAATAGCCGAGATAATTAATCGCCCGCAAGCAACTCGTGCTGTTGGGCAAGCGATTGGGGCAAATCCAGTTTTAATTATTGTTCCTTGTCACCGCGTAATTGGCAAAAATAAGAACTTAACTGGGTTTCGTGGGGGCTTAACCTTAAAAGAACACTTGTTAAAACTTGAACAAGAATAATAATTTAATTAGTTTTAAATTCTTCTGGGGTTTCAGTCCCTTTTAAAATTTTTATAATACTAATTATTCCTAAAATTGGCCCAATTATTGTAAATCAGCTAAAAATTGTTAGGTTAATCATTAACATAGCAATTAAATTTTTAGCTTGTAGAGAACCTTTTTTCGTATATTTAATTGCGGGAATTAAAATTATTAAAATAATAAAACTAATAATCAAAAGAGAAACCCCACCGATAACTAACCAAAGTGGTCATGATGTAGATTTAAATGCTGCTGCAATTGCTCCTATAATTAATGCTGAAAAAATTAAAATACTAGTTAAAGCAAGAGTTATAATAAAAACTATAATAGTACAACTAAGAGCTAATCTAATTCCAACTTTAACTTTATGGTCAAACTTTCATATTAAACGAATATTATTTGGTGGGGATCATTCCGTAATGTGTTTATTTTTATGACGTTTGATGTATAACTTATTATTAAGTCAAATGTAAAAATATTGCATCCCAATCGCAATCGCTAAAATTACTAACAACGCAATTGTTAATAGAAAAAACCATGTGTCAGAATAGATGTCTAAGAAAAAATATGGGAAAAGAATATCACTATCATATTTGAAATGGTGTAGAATAATGCCTTTAATTAAGGATGTTATTAGGAAAAAAAACATGTAAACTAGAATAATTCATAGATTTTTTTTGGCATGGTTTTCTCAAAAATAATATTTTTTACCACAAGTAAAACAAAAAACGGTGATCATAATAATTGGGTTAATTAAGTGTAAAAAAAATGTTCCAACTCAATGTCAACCGTCATATTGATTAAGTTCATTTCCTTTTGAAGCAATTCCCCCTCAAAAAACTAGCATTGTAATTGTAATATAGGTTGTAATTGCTAGTAAGAGTGGGAATTGGGGATATTGTTGTTTTTTTCGCATTTTAATGGCGGCAATGTAGAAAAAGATTGTTACTAAATAATTGGTTTGAATAGTAAAAAAAGAATAGTAGGTTAAAATTCGTAACCCATAATTTAGATTAGCGAATTTTGGCATTGGGTCAAAAAGTGCAAGAAAGAAGTCATATACTAAAAAGGCAGAAACAACTAGCGCAAGGCTCAACATAATCTTAAAGTATATATTATTAACTTTTAACATTTTTCTTCCTCCAATGTTTTAATTGCTTGGGATAAATAAAATTTTAGTGGTACTTTAAGATAGTTTTTCTGCTTGTAATAATTTTATGCCTTAATTCTAGCAAAATTAATCTTGTTAATCAATTTTGCCTTTGCATTTATAAAGATTTTTAGTAATAAAATTACCAAAAAATATCAAAAAAAGAAAAAACTTACTGGTAAAAAACAAAATTAAATTGTAAATTAATTTTTTAATGTACTATAATTACCTTAAATATCACTTGTATTAACCTATTAGCAATATCAAAAATTATTAATTACAAGGGAGCAGATAAAATGATGATAAAACAAATTAGTTTAGTTTTAGAACAAAATATTTTTTTGGGGATCAAGAAGATAAGGGATAAACTAGCAGACTAATGACAATTTTTTATTGATTAATTGCTCTTGTTCTAATCATTTTTGCTTGCTTATCATTAAATATGTTTCCAAAATTTTATGCTAAAACTGCCGAAAAAATTTATTTACGACTAATTGTTTCTCTGCTTGTTGTTATAGTTCAACTTTCTCATTTTATTAGTTATGCAATGGAAAAAGGATTTGACAATATTATTTCCTATTTTTATTTGCAAGTTTGTACAATTACAAGTTTTGCTTTAATAATTTTATTGATTTATCCAAAAAAAATTTTCTTAGAATGTTTTGCCCCTTTAGCAATTACGGGACCATTATTTGCTTTAGCAGTACCATTAGAATATTATCCAAGTAGTTTTTGATACTATGAATATTATTTTGGTCATGGCGTTATTACTTATGGTTATTTATATGTTTATTGATATGGAATCACTAATTATAAATTTGACCGTCATACTGTTTTCAGATCGGCAGTTACCTTAGTTATTATTTATTTATGTGCGGAGTTATTTAACAACTATTTTGGAACCCAATATATTTTAGATACCTATTGATATATGGCTCGATTATTCCCAGAAGGATGACATATGAAGGACTGGCCTCGCCCAGCTATTACAGCTGTTTTCTTATTTGTAATTGGCCCAGTTGTTATTCTAATTGGGGTTTTACCATTACGGTTTTTTAAACCAATCTATGATTTGCAACAAAAACAGTTTTTACATCCAACATGATCAAATATTCTGTGGGGTAAAATTAAAAAAAGAAAAATGATCGAGGAAAAAGAATCTTGTTAAGATAAGGATTTAGTTTATAAAAACAAAAATAATTTTGTTGCTTCTAATTTTTAATTATTTTTTATATTAATAAATAAGCTTAATATCATTCTTATTAATCTATAAAATAATGATTTATATCGATAACTAAATGCCAAGATATTTTTATCACTAATTAGGTGGGTTTTGGTTAGGCTCACGAAAGGACTTGTTAGAATGAAAACTTTGTTAATTATTTTATCTTCTTTAACAATTGGTGCATCAGGAGTTTTGACTGCTATTAAATCGGGAACAGATAATCAAAAACAAGAAGAACAAAAATTTAGTCTTAATTTTTCAAATGTTGATTTAAACAGTATTGAAAATTATTTTACTGAAAAAGATTTGAATTTGTATAGAGAATTTGGCCAAACGATTAATTTGAAAACAGATTTAAAAAAAATGAATGAAAAAGCTAAACTTGAAGCAGTTAAATTTATTCATAGTATTAAAGATAAAAATTTAACATGAGAACAATTCCAACAAAGTATTAGTAAAAAAGCTCAATATTTTAATGGAAAAGATAATTATAAAATTCCTAATAATATTAATACTAAAATAGAATTTAATAACATTTCATTAAATCAAAAAAATTTTTCTTATATTAGCACATATAATAGTACACAGAGATTAGGTATCAATAATGTAAATGAGGCTAAGAATGTTTTAACTAAATTTGATAAAGACTTATTAACTGCACAAAATTCTTTGGCAACACTTTCAGCCCTTGCCGGCGTTGCGGCAGCAGGCTTTTGAGCGGCTGCATGATGGTTCGGGATTAGTATTCCTTGAGCTATTGCTGCTACAGCAATTTCTGCTTCTTTTGGCGTTGCGGCAGCAGGTATTGGGTTTTACCGTAGTAAACATAATTTAAGTCCTGGAATCATTAATGCTGCAACTTGGGCATGACAAATCCGAACAATTGCGTCATCCTTTAAAGACATTGTCTATCCAATTTTAGCAGCATCAGAAACAGTAGTAGCATCATCATCATGGGCTTTTCCAGCTGCAACAGCTGCGCTTGCAGTTATTTTAGTTATTTATGCTTGAGTATCAGAATTTACTAGTGTTTAATATAATTTAACAAATTAAAGCAACTTAAATTAAAAATAATATTTTATTAAGTTTATTGGTCTTTTTATTTTTCTGGAAACATTTAATATTACAAAAGATACCAGATTAAGCTAAAAAATAAAATTAATTTTATAATTGAAAACTAGAATTTGCAATTAAATTTTAGTTTTTATATTATAATTTAAATAAATATCAACATTATAAAATAGTATTAATTCATAAAATAAATTTATTTATTGGTATTAAAAGTTTATTTGATTTAAAAATAAAATATAATTCAATTAATAAATATTATCGAAGAGAATATAAAAATTGTAATAAAAAAATTAACAATTTAATAAATATAATCTTTTAATAAAATTAGAGGGAAGATCGATAAAATTTATTAAATACATTTTAAAGTTTGGGAATATATGTTACTGTAAGAAAATTAAAAATTAATTCTGATATTGATTTAAAACGAAAATTGAAGGTAAAAATATTTGTATTTTTTAATAGTTCTTATTTTGAAATATTAAGATACTAAAATAATAAATAGATAGGGGTGTATGTATATAATGAACAGTTCAATTAATATTAATGATAATGTTTTAGCAAAAGCAATTATTAATTTTGTCTGAAATATATTAATTTTGTTTGTACCTTCCTCATTAATTTCGTTTTTAGGTATAAGATCTGAATTATATATTAATTTAATAATTACTTTTCTTCCAAGTTTTATTTATATAATATATGTAGGGACTATAATAATATATAGATATTTTAGAGTTAAAAGATATTTGCAATCAATTCTTTTAGAAAAAAATTATTTAGGCAAAGGTTTTTATTTTTTGGATTTAACATCTTTTATTAAAAATAATGATAAAAACAATGATAGTATTTCTGAAAATGAATTGTCTATTTATAAATCTTCATTTGAATCACGTATAAAAATAAAATATAAATTATCAACAAATTCTCTAATAGTTTATACAATAAATAAATCATATAATCAGGATAGTAGCACATCAAAATCAAAATTTAGTCATTTAGAGTTTGACCCGGATAATCATAATAATTTCAATATTTTTTATGCTTTTTCAAATAATTCAAACAAATTAGCTGATTTAAATTCAAATAAAATTCATAAATTATCTGATTTTATTGGATACGCTAAAATTAGTATAATTAATAAAAAAATAGTCTCTTTTTCTTATGTTTCTGATTTTATTAATAGGTTTTCATTTGGAAACTATGTTTTAGAAGAGGAGTAAAATAAAATGAATAATGAATTGATGATCCCAACTATTTCAGATATGATTACTAGAAGTGATACACCTGAATATATTAAAGACACTATAAAAAAAATTAGAAATATTATTGAATATGATATTGAAGTATACAATTTATTGTATTTAAATAATTTAATTAAAGAAAAAGACAGAAAAAATAATAAAAATCCAATAGAAATTAAATTTCATGGTTCTTATAATAGGCATACAGGATCATTTTTCTTTAGAAAAATAGAGCAAAGTGACATTGATATGTATTTAAAAATAGGAGACTATTACTCAAGCCCATCGATTTTTAAGAATAGAAATCAAGTGGATAAAAATTTTAATGAGTTCAAAGATCAATGAAGTTCTGGAATTTATAATAATTTTTGATTTAATAATGATGATGGCGGAATTTCTTATATTCCAATTAGTCATTTTGCAAAGTTTAAGAGAGATTTAACTAATTATCTTATAAAAACATTAAAAAATAATTGCGAAGTTCAGGATTCTAATAAGGTCATAAAAATTAGAACGGGTAATTTAACAATTGAATTAGCAATTTGTGGTGCGTTTTGTTTACAATTGAAAAATAGTTTTAAAGGCTTTGAATTAGTTAAGAAAATTAAAAAATATTTTAAAGATAAAGAATCTAATGGTGAGTATCTATTTAGCGAAGACAATAATTCTTTGACTATATATGGTATAAATGTTATTACATCTGATTTAAAAGAAATTCAAAATTTTCCGATATTAAATGAAAAATTTATCAGATTAAAAAATTCTGCAACAGATGGTTGATTTTCTAGCTATGTAAGATTTTTTAAAAATTTTATAAAATTTATTAACTTAAATACAGAGGAAAAAATACCATTGTCTTCATTTCATATTGAATGTATATTGTATAATATTAATGATAAATTTTTCCTTGCCTTAAATAGCGAAAATGCAAAATATTATTTAAAAAATATTGTTTTAGAAATATTAAATACTTCTGAAAATGATTTCAAATATATAAACGAAATTAATGATTTAATTAGAATTAATAAAAAAATTAGTTATTTTGATTTTAAAGAATCTATGTTAATTATTCAAAAATATATAAAAAGTTATTAGTAATATTGTTGTCTTAGTAACAAACAAAATTAGTTCAAGATGTAAGGTACCATAGACATTTAAGATTATCTAGGTTTTTAAATATATTTGCATTTCTCCTGATTTCTTGTTATATTTATATAGGCACTTATTTTAAATAAGTATTTTTACTGAACAAAATGTGCTTAAATGTGGTAGCAAATTATTTATTTGCGTTAGGACCACAGCGAGAATGCAAACAAGGAGGAATTGCTCGTGGCAAAAATTACAAGAATTGCAAAATTAGAGTTTAATGCAGGGCAGGCAAAACCAGGGCCAGAATTGGCTTCATTGGGAATTAATATGCCTCAATTCTGTACACAATTCAATGATGCAACAAAAGACCGAATGGGAGATGTTGTTCCCGTTGTTATTACAGCGTTTGACGATAAGTCATTCAAATTTGAGTTAAAAACAACTCCAGCAGCGATTTTATTAAAAAAAGCAGCTAAAATTCAAAAAGGATCACCAAAAGCGAAAGAACAAAAAGTGGCTACAATTACCGCGGATGATGTGCGTAAAATTGCCGAATATAAATTAGTTGATTTAAATGCAAATGATGTTGAAGCAGCAATGAAAATTATTGCGGGAACTGCTCGTAATATGGGAATTGTCGTTGAAGGAATGCCTTCAAATGAAGGGAAGAAAGCATAATGGCTAAATTTGGAAAAAAATATAACCAAGCAGTAAAATTAGTAGAAGCTAATAAACCTTATCCAATTTTAGAAGCTTTAGAACTTGCAAAAAAAACTTCAACAACTAAATTTGACGCAACAGTGGAAGTCGCTTTTAACTTAAATGTAGATCCTCGTCATGCTGACCAACAAATTAGAGGGGCTGTTGTTTTACCAAAAGGAACAGGGAAAACTCAAAAAATCTTAGTTTTAACTAATACAAAAGAAGCTGATGCAAAAGCAGCAGGAGCAGATTTTGTTGGTGGGAAAGACTTAATTGAAAAAATTCAAAAAGAAAACTGATTTGATTTTGATGTTATTATCGCAACACCAGACATTATGGCTGAATTAGGTAAAATTGGGAAAATTTTAGGGCCAAAAGGTTTAATGCCAAACCCTAAAACTGGAACAGTAACACCAGATGTTAAAAAAGCCGTTGAAGATGTTAAAAAAGGGAAAGTTGAATACCGTGTTGATAAAAACGGGAATATTCATGCGATCGTTGGAAAAACATCATTTGCAACCGATGCTTTAAAAGATAACTATGATGTTATTTTTGATACAATCCGTCGTGCTAAACCAGCTGCTGTTAAAGGAGCATATATTAAAAATATTGCTGTTTCAACAACAATGGGGCCAGGAATCAAAGTTTTAATTGAATTATAATTCTAAAATAAAAAATTACTAAAATATTTTTAGTAATTTTTTATTTTTTATCCAAGTTTTAATCAAATTGAAGCATATAATATATTTAAGTACCAAAACGTACCAAATTTATTAAAAAGTTTTAAGAAAAGGAGACAAGATATGCAGTGATATCTACAAGCAGATGTGGGCAAAGCAGTTGCAACAACTTTGCAATCATGAGCTTTTTGAAGCGCAATCTTAGCAACCATGTTTGTTATTTTTTAGGTTGATTTTTAACAAAACGGGGAACTTTTAAGAAAGACTGAGAAGCAGTATTAATTAAAGTGGTAATGGTCGTAGGCCTACCAGCCTTAGCATTTAATGGATTTATGAGTGATACTTCAGTTGGGGAAGTTAAAACCCAATTAGCTATTTTATTAGTTGGATTTTTATTTTATATAATATTGGGGATTATAGCAAAGTATTTTTACATTAAATACGAAAAAGATGTTCGTGATGCACTAACTATGTCTACAGTATTTGCCTCAACAACATTTTTTGGAATTCCAATTGTTACAGCTTTATTCGGGAATGAATCATCGGTACCAGCCAATATTTTTAATATTCCGTACCGTGTTTTCCTGTACTCATTAGGATTTATTGTGATGAGTAAATCAGTTGCCCCATTAATCGCAACTGAAGTGCAAACAGTTAAAACAACAATTGTTGATGTTGGGCAAAACAGTGTGATGGCCCAACAAACAGTTGGGGAAATTAAAGCAGCAAAGAAAAAAGCTGTTGTAACAAATTTAAAACAAATCTTTTTAAACCCAATTTTAATTGCAACATTAATTGGTTTTACCTTCTGAGTAACCCAATTAATTCCAGGAATTAAAGTTGTCCCTGATCAGATAAAGATTGGTTCAGGAAAATTGTTCTCACCATTACGATTAGACAATACTTTCCCACCATTATTTAAAATAACAAAAACATTAGAAGGAATTTGTACTCCATTAGCATGATTAGCAATTGGGATTACATTAGCAAAAGGGAACTTTAAAGAAGCAATGGCTGATAAAAAAGTATGATATGGGACAATGATGAAAGTTATTTTTGCCCCAACCGTTGGGCTATTATTAACAATTGTTTTTGCTGCTATTGGAAAAACAACAGGAGCATGACATTTAGACACAATTGGTTTATCAGTAATTGTGATTATGTTAGCAGCCCCACCAGCTTCGGTTATTGTGGCTTATTCAATTAACTATAAAAAACAACCACTATTAACAAGTAATTTAACATTAACAGCAACCTTGTTCTCAATTATCGTGTTACCAATTTGAGTAATTGTAACAACGGCAATTGGAGCAACAAGCTTATTTACATACTAGGAGGTTTAGATGAGCAATAAGATTAAAATGGTATGTTATGGGGTCCGTAAAACAGAACGCCCATTATTTGAAGAACTTAATAAAAACTATGGTTATGATTTAACATTATTAGAAGAATATTTAACAAAAGATAATATTGCAACAGCGAAGGGTCATGATGCTGTCATGGTGCGGGCTAATTGTGATTGTAAAACCGAAAACTTGCTAAAAATGCAAGAGTATGGCATTAAATATTTATTAACAAGAACAGTGGGTTATAATCACATTGATTTAGATAAAGCCCATGAATTAGGATTTAAAATGGCTTATGTGCCAGGGTATTCACCAAATGCGGTCAGTGAATTAGCGGTTGCAATGGGGAATGCGTTATTACGAAACTTATTTTATATGGCTGACCGCCAACATCATACTAATTTTAAAGTTGATGACTTTATGTTTGCCAAAGAAATCCGTAATTCAACAATTGGAATTATTGGGACAGGACGAATTGGGGTAGAAGCGGCGAAAGCATGAGCTGGAATGGGGGCAAAAGTCTTAGGATATGATGTTTACCAAAGCGAACATGCGAAAGAAGTATTAACTTATGTTGATTTAGATACCTTAATTAAAGAAAGTGATTTAATTTCATTACATTGTCCTTATATTAAAGAACAAAATCATCATTTAGTTAATAAAGACTTTTTAGGAAAAATGAAACCAGGATCAGTTTTAATTAATGCAGCTCGTGGGCCTTTAGCGGATTTAGAAGCCGTTTATGAAGCGGTTAAGAGTGGGCATTTAAAAGGAGCAGGGTTAGATGTATTAGAAAATGAAGGAGCAGTTTTCTTCAAAGACTTTAATGGTCAACCAACTCCCGATACAATTACTAATAAATTATTAGAATTATATCCTCGCGTTATTATTACACCCCACATTGGTTCTTATACTGATGAAGCTGTTAAAAATATGATTGAAATTACGTATGAAAATTTAAAAGTTATTCTTAGTGGCGAAGACTGTAAGAATAAAATTTAAATAAATTTTTAACATATAAAAAATACCTTTAAATAAGGTATTTTTTATATGTTAAAAATTATTAATTAAAAAGAATTTTAATTAATAGAAAAAGATTTTTTTTGTTATAATAAAGTCAAATAGCAACTATATCAAAATATAATTTTAGTAAAAATAATTTAATATCTTATTTATATTATTTATTAGTTTTGCGTAGTTAAATAAATATTTAAATTAAGTTTTTCCTAGTCTAATAAAAAATTAAATAATGTTTATCTTATCTGTAACTATAATTTTAATTTGTAGTTGAAATTTAAAAATTATATATTATTTATAGGAGGTTTTATGAATTATAAAAAACTAATACTAGGTTTGGATCTAGGAATTGCTTCATGTGGTTGAGCAGTAACTGGCCAAATGGAAGACGGAAATTGAGTTTTAGATGATTTTGGGGTTAGACTATTCCAAACCCCAGAAAATTCAAAAGATGGTACAACTAATGCGGCCGCTCGCCGTTTAAAACGAGGAGCAAGAAGATTAATTAAGCGAAGAAAAAATCGAATTAAAGATTTAAAAAACTTATTTGAAAAAATTAATTTTATTAATAAAGCATCATTAGATAAATATATTAATGAACACAGTGCAACTAATTTGGTAGAAGATTTTAATAGACATGAATTATATAATCCATATTTTTTAAGAAGTATAGGGATTACAGAGAAGTTAACAAGGGAAGAATTGGTTTGGTCATTAATTCATATTGCAAACAGAAGAGGTTATAAAAATAAATTTGCTTTTGATATTGAGGGTGATGGAAAAAAACGAGAAACAAAATTAGATGAAGCGATTAGTAATGCATTAATTAGTTCAAATTTAACCATATCACAAGAAATAGTTAGAAATAAAAAATTTCGTGATGCTAAAAATAAAAAAGCTCTTTTAGTTAGAAATAAAGGTGGAAAAGAAGGAGAAAATAATTTTCAATTTCTTTTTGCTCGTGATGATTATAAAAAGGAAGTGGATTTATTATTAGCAAAACAAGCTAAGTTTTATCCAGAATTAACAGAAGAAATAAGGGCTAAAGCTGCTGATATTATATTTCGCCAGAGAGATTTTGAAGATGGACCAGGACCAAAAAAACAGGAATTACGGGAAATATATAAAAAAGAAAATAAACAATTTTCCAAAAACTTTACACAATTAGAGGGACGATGTACTTTTTTAAGAGAGCTTTCTGTTGGTTATAAATCATCTATTTTATTTGATTTATTTCATATTATTTCTGAAGTTTCAAAAATATCTAAATATATTGAAGAAAATGATCAATTAGCGCAAGATATTATTTCCTCATTTTTATATAATGAGGCGGGTAAAAAAGGAAAGACACTTTTAAAAGAAATATTAAAAAAACATCATATCAATGATGATATTTTTGATACAAATGCCTATAAAAATATTGATTTTAAAACTAATTATTTAAATTTATTAAAAGAAGTATTTGGCAATGATGTATTAAAAAATTTAAGTTTAAATAGATTAGAAGATAATATTTATCATCAATTAGGATTTATTATTCATACAAATATTACCCCTGAACGAAAAGAAAAAGCGATTAATCAGTGATTGCTAGAAAATAATATTATACTTGCTAAAGAAAAATTAAACATTTTATTAAAACCTAATTCAAGTATTTCAACAACAGTAAAAACTTCATTTAAATGAATGAGTATTGCCATTTCAAATTTTTTAAAGGGAATTCCATATGGTAAATTCCAAGCCCAATTTATTAAAGAAGATAATTTTAAATTACCCGAATCATATGCAAAACAATATCAAAAATACTTAACGGGCGAAAAAACTTTTGAAATGTTTGCTCCAATTATTGATCCTGATTTATGGCGGAATCCGATTGTTTTTAGAGCAATTAATCAAGCCCGAAAAGTTATTAAAAAATTATTTGAAAAATATACTTTTATTGATCAAATAAATATTGAATTGACACGAGAAATGGGGCTTTCTTTTAGTGACCGTAAAAAAGTTAAAGAACGCCAAGATGATAGCTTAAAAGAAAATGCTAAGGCCAAAGAATTTTTAATGGCTAATGGTATTATTGTTAATGATACAAATGTATTAAAATATAAATTATGAATCCAACAAAATAAAAAATCGCTCTATTCGGGCAAAGAAATTACAATTGCTGATTTAGGGGCATCAAATGTCTTGCAAATTGACCATATTATTCCATATTCAAAATTAGCAGATGATTCTTTTAATAATAAAGTTTTAGTTTTTAGTAAAGAAAATCAGGAAAAGGGTAATCAATTTGCTGATCAATATGTTAAGTCATTAGGAACTGAAAACTATAATAACTATAAAAAAAGAGTTAATTATTTATTATTTCAAAATCAAATTAATCAGAAGAAAGCTGAATATTTATTATGTTCAAATCAAAATGAAGAAATATTAAATGATTTTGTCTCTCGTAATTTAAATGATACAAGATATATTACTCGCTATGTAACAAATTGATTAAAAGCAGAATTTGAATTACAAAGTAGATTTGGTCTTGCAAAACCTAAAATTATGACTCTTAATGGTGCAATTACCTCAAGATTTAGAAGAACATGATTAAGAAATTCACCATGGGGGTTAGAAAAAAAAAGTTAGAGAAATTACCCCTTGACATCATGCAATTGATGCAATTGTAATTTCAAATTTTAATAATTTTTCTGAAATTCAATTTGCCAATGATATTGTAATGCTAACAACTTACCGTAATAAATTATCTGATAGCGAATGAAATGAACTTTATAGTCAAGTTTTAAAAAAATGAAAAAATAATAACAACTTATATATTCCAAATGTTGAAAATAGATTATTTTTAATTAAAAATAATAAAAATTCATTAAGTCATTATAGTTTAATTGATAATTTAAGTAATATTATTACTCAACGAATGCCAATAGAATTAACAAAAGAAATTGTTAAACAAGAAATAGTTGATAGAAAAACAAAAGAAAAATATGATGTAAAAATAGCAATTCCAAAATTTGTTTGTGTCAAAGACCCGGATGAATATTTAATTAAAAATAAAGAAATGATTGGCAATATTCGTTATCCTTATGCATCATATAAAATTGATAAAAAAAATTCTGGGGATTTATTAGGCAGTGAATTACCTGTTCCTAAAACAGCTAAAAACTTATATAAAGATGGCGAAGTTAATCATTTAAAATATTTTGTTGATAGTAAAAATACAATTTGAAATAATGAATCTTATGCTTTTTTAAATATTTGGAAAGATGATGGTAAAAAACATGGCTATGACTACGAATTTGTTAAATTTAACAATTATTTCAAAGATAAAGAGAAATTTGTAAATAGAGGCTATAAACTATATAAATCAACCCTAGTGAGATTTATAAGAGATGGAAGATATCATTATAAATATTATCAAGCAAAAATGGGGTCTAAAATTTATTCAAATCTATTAAATACAGTTTTTATTTCTGTTTCTGAAAAAAGTAAAGAAATTTTTACTGTTCAAAACTCTTATGACTCGTTATCAAATTGATTTAATAATTTAGAAATAGTCCAAATTGATATTTTAGGGAATCCAACTTTAGTAAAAATTTAAAAATTTTATTAAAATTATCATCATTTTGTGTTAACATAATAGTGAGTTATGAAAATAATTCATATTCTACAATAAAATGACAGCTGCTAAGATAAACGCTTAGTCGTGTAGGAGGGTCATCCTTATAAAGACCGAGAAAAACCACCTATTTTTAGGTGGTTTTTCTTTATTTTAGGTTAAGAAAGATTATGTCTTGAAGAACACTAATTATTAATAAGTCAAAAAAAATTAATGTAAAAAATAATAATATTTGTGTAACAGATAGTGAAGGTAAAGAAATTTTATTTGCCTTCACTGAAATTAATTCAATAATTTTTGAAAATAACTATACCCTAGTTTCTTGCAATTTATTAGCTAAAATTTGTCAATATAATATTTTTGCTGTTTTTTGTGATGAAATATATGAACCAAGGGGATTATTACTATCAATGTCAAATCATTTTCAGCCTTATGCAGTTTTAAATATGCAACTTAAAATTACAGCAGATTTAAAAGAAAAATTATGAAAAGAAATAATAAAAAAGAAGATATGAAATTCTTCAATTGTTCTTGAAAATGTTACTGATTTTTTTGAAGTTGTTTTAATCCTTCAAAAATATTCCAATGAGGTAATAAATGGAGATTTAACAAATAGAGAAGGTTTAAGTGCTAAAGTTTTTTTTAGAACATTATATGGTAGTGCTTTTATCCGACAAACTGATGATTTAATTAACTCTGCCCTTAATTATGGCTATAAAATTTTAGTTTCCTGTATTTCAAGAACCCTAGTTAAATATGGTTTGATTTTACACTTAGGTATTCATCATATTGGAAAAACAAATCCTTACAATTTATCCTATGATTTTATAGAACCTTTACGCCCACTAGTTGATTACTGAGTTACTAAAAATTTATATACTTTAGATGGGAAATTAACCTATAATCAAAGAATCTCCCTAATTAAATTATTAGATGAAAAAGTTGAAATTGATGGACGAATTATGAATGTCAATAATGCAATTAATTATATGATAAAAAGTTTTATTTCTTGTTTAAAAGACCAAGATGAAAATTTATTAAAATTACCGTCCCTTTTATTAAAAGATAGTAATAATAACGATGAGGAGGAACTTAATAGTGAAGGAGAGTAGGTATCGTCAAATGAGAATGATAGTATTTTATGATTTACCAACTATTGTAAAAATTGATTTAAAAAACTATAATAAATTTCATAAATTTTTAATTAAAAATGGATTTTATATGATTCAATATTCAATTTATTGTAAATTATGCATAAATTTGGATGAAGTTAATAAAAATAATAACAAAATTGATTTAAATAAACCTCCAAAGGGCAATATCCGTATTTTAGTTATCACAGAAAAGCAGTATGAGTCAATAAAAATAATAGTTGGTAGTAAAAGTTACCAAGAAAATTATATGACAACAAGTACAGTGATGGAGTTATAACATGGAATATAAATTAATTAGTTTTAAAGATCAAAATAAAGAAATACAAACATTTAAATTATATGATAATAAACTTTTAATAATGGGGGACAATAATAGTGGTAAAACCCGGCTTTTAAATAAATTAAGTAATGGTTTTTTAGGAAAGGATAGTACTTTTCATATTGATGATAAGCAAATTGGCTTTGGAGATTATCAGGTAGTTTATTTAAAAGAAAAAATGGAATTAGTTGAAGAAATTAAACTAATCAAAACTTCAGATTTTCGAAATAAGTTAATTAAATCAATAAATGAGATTATTTTAAATAACAACAAATATAGTCAAACTTTAGATTTAATTAAGAAAATTAATGATTTATTTAATTTCCTTTTATTAGAAACTGATTTAATTTCTAATAATAATACATTAATTAATTCTTCATTACTTTTAAAATCAAATTTTTCTAATGTTTCTATTGAGGGATTTATTGATAAATTATTAAAGTTTGATATTTATAATAATGAAGAGTTATTAATTGATGCAACTAAGTATAGTTCATATCATTTAAGAATATTGTTATTAAATATTTTAGTTAAATATAGTGATATAAATGATAAACTTCGTCCTGTAGTTTTTATTATTGATCAGCCGGAGTTATATGGTACTATTAATTCTTTGTGACAGTTAATTAATGACATTAAAAATTTAATTAATGAAAAAAGCATAACTATTTTAGCTTCAAATTGCCCAATTTTATATAATTTTTTTATAGATGAATTAGAACAAGTTGTATTTTTAAAAAATAATAAAATTAATTCATTTGAATTTATAAAGTCAATAGTTGCAAAAACAATTTCTATTTATGCATTTTTAGATTCAGATAGTTGTGAATATGAAGTTTTTCTAAAAGATTTAAGTTATGTTTTAACAGACGAAGATATAGTATTTGAAAAAAATAAGTATTTAAAAAATAATATGTTTTTTATTTTGCATGCTATAAATTGTAAAAAATTATTTTTAAAAATATCCGCTATTAATTTGTTTAATATTACAAATGATATGTTTTGTTTAGAATTAAGTAAAGAAAATATAATTTTTGTCTACTTATTCTTAAAAAATTTGGATATAGAACTTATATTAGAAAATGATATAAAGATTTTTTTTGATAAATGCAATTGGCTATTTAATTAATACTTTTTTTGATATAATAAATTTGAGGTTTTAGTCGGCTGTCATTTTATTGTAGAATATAACTTGATGTATATGGATCAAACAATGGTCTTAGTTTTAGTCGGCTGTCATTTTATTGTAGAATATAACGAAAATATAAATAATTATGTTGAAGATTTCGTTTTAGTCGGCTGTCATTTTATTGTAGAATATAACTGCTTATGTTGTTCCATATATTGAAAGTGGGTTTTAGTCGGCTGTCATTTTATTGTAGAATATAACTTATTTGATAAATATCAATTTGAAATGTTAGTTTTAGTCGGCTGTCATTTTATTGTAGAATATAACTCAAGCAATAGATATATAACAGGATCAACAGGTTTTAGTCGGCTGTCATTTTATTGTAGAATATAACATTTAATGCCAAGTGATGTTGATGATATTAGTTTTAGTCGGCTGTCATTTTATTGTAGAATATAACAATCCATCCATAATAATAGCTTCATTAGGGGTTTTAGTCGGCTGTCATTTTATTGTAGAATATAACACATCACATACTATACTAGCAAGTAGTTAGGTTTTAGTCGGCTGTCATTTTATTGTAGAATATAACTAGTTTTTCACAAGGAGGAGTAGCTTATACGTTTTAGTCGGCTGTCATTTTATTGTAGAATATAACAAAATAAGTATGATAAGATAAAAGGGTCAAGTTTTAGTCGGCTGTCATTTTATTGTAGAATATAACTTGGAGCATTTGATTATTCAAATACTACAAGTTTTAGTCGGCTGTCATTTTATTGTAGAATATAACATATTATGGATAATACTTTTAATAAAGATTGTTTTAGTCGGCTGTCATTTTATTGTAGAATATAACGATTCCAATGAATGAAACAACTTATGGAGAGTTTTAGTCGGCTGTCATTTTATTGTAGAATATAACAAAATACTGTTTATATGATTGATAAAATTGGTTTTAGTCGGCTGTCATTTTATTGTAGAATATAACACGACTTAATTTTGTTAAAGTAGTAATTTCTGTTTTAGTCGGCTGTCATTTTATTGTAGAATATAACATGAAAAGCTTTAACGACTTACGAAATATGGTTTTAGTCGGCTGTCATTTTATTGTAGAATATAACTACAGTTAGATTAAATGGTGTAATGCCAATGTTTTAGTCGGCTGTCATTTTATTGTAGAATATAACTATTGATTGGTGGTGTTATTGCCACAATCGGTTTTAGTCGGCTGTCATTTTATTGTAGAATATAACGACGAGTTTATGGACTACTTAAAAAAAGTTGTTTTAGTCGGCTGTCATTTTATTGTAGAATATAACTTAGCATATGTTGATAGTGTGTTAGCTATTGTTTTAGTCGGCTGTCATTTTATTGTAGAATATAACTTAATCTATTGCAACTTATTAGCACACACTGTTTTAGTCGGCTGTCATTTTATTGTAGAATATAACCTCCTACTCATTCAGCACCACACAACAGCAGTTTTAGTCGGCTGTTATTTTATTGTAGAATATAACAAATTTACCTTCTATACAGCAAATAAGGTCGTTTTAGTCGGCTGTCATTTTATTGTAGAATATAACTAACAAAAGAATACTTTAACTTCCCCGACTGTTTTAGTCGGCTGTCATTTTATTGTAGAATATAACAGGGGTTACCTGCCCTATCGCTACTCACTGGTTTTAGTCGGCTGTCATTTTGTTGTAGAATATAACAAACCATTAAAGCGATTAGCATTCACATTGGTTTTAGTCGGCTGTCATTTTATTGTAGAATATAACTGGATCATTACAAAGTTGAAAAAAACAAGAGTTTTAGTCGGCTGTCATTTTATTGTAGAATATAACGCACTAGTATAGTTCTTTTTACTTAAAAAAATATTGTTTTTTAAAAAAATATAAAATATAATACTCTTGAAAAACTATTAAAATGAGTAGGGTTAGTCAGGAGACATAAAATGAAAAAATTACTAGTAATGTTTACTGCAGTTTCCATGATAACATCTACCTCGTCATTAGCAGTTTCTTGTGGTCCGGATCGAAATCCATATGTTTCAGAAAATAATAAAGTTGTGCTTAATAAATATAATTTTCAATTGGATGAAGACTATATTTATGCAACATTAATTTTTGGGGCCTTAGTCAATGACAATACGAATATAACAAAATTTAATGCTTTTTTTAATGATAATGATAATCATTATATTGATTATTTAAAGGTTAAAGAAGAACTACCAGTTCAAGATAAATATGATAAACGGATTTATCATTTTACAATAATTAGAGATTTAAGATACTCAGCAATAATTGATTCAGAAGTTAGTTGTACTCTTTCGTTTAATATAAATAATACAATTCAATTTTCTAACAATTTAAAAACAAAGATAACTATCTTACCCCCAATGAAACAAACACAGTCGTAATTATTTTTAATATAACAATAAAAAAAATAGCCATACTAGGTAGGCTATTTTTTATGCGATATCTTTTAATCAATTAAATGTTCGTGCTACCGAAACTTTTCAACCTTTTAATAATTTTTTAACAATTATCTGATCTAATTTT
The DNA here is from genome assembly GCF_000400955.1 of Spiroplasma syrphidicola EA-1. Classification (NCBI taxonomy): domain Bacteria; kingdom Bacillati; phylum Mycoplasmatota; class Mollicutes; order Entomoplasmatales; family Spiroplasmataceae; genus Spiroplasma; species Spiroplasma syrphidicola. Next base: position 1,005,247 of record NC_021284.1, on the reverse strand, counting down.
GGTTGATATTTTTTGTCAACAATTAAAATATCTTTGATGTCATCAATTGATGCTCAGAAATTTAAAGCTAACCCTGCTAAGAAAGCTGCTCCCATTGCCGTTGTTTCAATGTTTTTTGGTCGGACAACTTCCACTTGACTAATATCAGTTTGGAACTGCATTAAATAATTATTGCGACTTGCTCCGCCATCAACTTTAATTGTTTTAATCGCTTGTTGCAAATCTTCTGCCATTGCCATAATAACATCATATGATTGATAAGCTAATGATTCTAGTGTCGCTTTAACAAGATGTTCTCGTCTTGTTCCACGTTCTAGACCAAAGATTGCTCCGCGTGAATATGAATCCCAATATGGTGAACCTAAACCAGTAAAGGAAGGAACAACATAAACTTGTTGGTCATCATTTACTAAACTAGTATATCAATCAGTTTCACTGGCATGATAAATAATTTTTAGAGCATCTCGTAATCATTGAATTGCCGCTCCGGCCACAAAAACTGATCCTTCTAAGGCGTAAGTAATTTTATTATTGTAGTCTAAAGCGATTGTTGTTAATAGACCATTACTTGATTTAACCGGAGTTTCTCCTGTATTCATTAAAATAAAACATCCTGTTCCATAAGTGTTTTTAACTTCTCCAGGCTCTAAACATAATTGTCCGAATAGCGCAGCTTGTTGGTCCCCAATTGCACTAGCAATTGGAATGCGAATTTCAGTTTTTTTGCTCAATAGTCCTGGGAATGTTGACCCATATACTTCTGAAGAAGATTTAACCATCGGTAAAATATTTTTTGGAATATCAAACAGGGCTAATAATTCTTCATCTCAAGTTTGGGTATGAATATTAAACAACATTGTACGACTAGCATTTGTTGAATCCGTAATATGGACTTCCCCCCCAGTTAAACGATAAATTAATCAAGTATCAATTGTTCCAAACATTAGATTATTATTTGCCGCTAAAGTTCGTGCTCCTTCAACATTATCCAAAATTCATTTGATTTTTGAAGCTGAAAAGTAGGGGTTTATAATTAAACCAGTTTTTTCCCGAATCATTTCTTTTTTTCCGGCTTTAATTAATTCATCACAGTAGTCAGCTGTTCGGCGATCTTGTCAAACAATGGCATTATAAATTGGTAATCCTGATTGGCGATCTCACATGACAACTGTTTCCCGTTGATTTGTAATTCCAATCCCGACAATTTCTTCAACGCTAATTTTAGCTTTATTAACAGACTGGACTAAGGTTGTTCGCTGGGAGTTTCAAATCTCAATAGCATCATGTTCAACTCACCCCGCTTTCGGGAAAATTTGGCTGAATTCTAAGGCATCACTAGCAACAATTTCTCCTTGATGATTAATAATTAATGTTCGACAACTAGTTGTTCCTTCATCTAAACTAATAATATATTTTGCCATTAATATTCCTCCTTTCTTAAATTGTTGGAATAATTTCTTTTTGGATTGGGTCAAAGGCCGGGTTAACTGTTAAATCTAATCCTGTTTCTTTTAATAAAGTTGTAATGTATTTTGCAATGGCTGGTGCTGAACTTAGTCCCGGTGATTTTGTTCCAGCAACATTAATAAATTTTGGATTAGCATGAGCCCTAGCTAAGTAAAAATCTTTTGTTACTGGTTCAATTGGGCGTGACCCAGCAAAACGATAGCAATTTTTTTCCATTTTAATTGCTGGAATAATATGCTGGCCAATTGCTCCAATTTGGGGTTCCATTGCCGGGGTTACTAACCGCGTTTCATTTTTAGGGACATCTTCTTGGGCCGTTGGGCCAACTAATAGATGGCCATCTAACATTGGCGCAACAATAACTCCTTTGCCATGAATTGTGGGGACCATAAAAACAATATTGTTTACTAAGTGTCCTTCACTTTTTTCTAAGACACAATATTCACCGCGTAAGGTTGTTAATTGAAAATCAGGATAGCCAGCCATTGCGGCAATTTCATCGCAATAATGTCCGGCGGCATTAATAATGTATTTGGCATGATATGTTTTAATCTCATTTTCTGTTTTAGCAGTAATTGTAAAATAATTATCTTGATAAGTAATGCTAGATACCAACTGGTCTAAACAAAGATTAACACCATTTTTAATACTATTGGAAAAGAAACTTTTCGTTAAAACAACTGGATCAACAACATAAGAGGAGGTACATAATAAGCCCCCAATTACTGCTGGATTAAGATTTGGTTCAAGTTGATGAACTTCTTTTTGATCAAGTAGTTTTAAATGCTCTGGCTTAACTTGATTTGTTAAACCCCGTTGGTATAGTAATTCTAATTGTTCTTGTTCGGCTTTATTAAAAGCAATTACTAATGAATTTACTTGTTGGTGGGGAAAACTTAGTTCTTTAAAAATTACTTGATAGAGATGATTTCCTTCAAGGTTTAACTTTGCTGTTAATTTACCTGGTGTTGGATCAAATCCTCCATGGATCACCCCCGAATTTCCTTCCGAAGTTTCCATTGCAACTTTTTTATTTTTTTCAAGAACAACTACTTTTAAATGATAGCGACTTAATTCACGGCTAATTGCCGCCCCAATTACTCCGCCACCAATAATACAAACGTCATAAATTTCTTCGTTAGTCATCATTTCTTCTCCTCGCTTTATTGGTTAAAATAGTAAAAAGATTGCTCCCCCAACTAAGCCAGCAGCACTAGGGGCAAGTACTGGGACTCAACTGTAACTTCAGTTTGAACTACCTTTATTTTTCAGTGGTAAAACAAAGTGTACTAACCGAGGTGCTAAATCCCGAATTGGGTTAATTGCATAACCAGTTGTTCCTCCTAATGATAATCCAATTCCAAAGACTGTCAGTCCAACAAATAATGGACCTCAAGCTCCTAGACTAAAAGTATTATATTTTCCAATTGCTAAAATGGCGCTAACTAAGACAAATGTCCCAATAAATTCAGCAAAGAAATTGAAAAAATTGTTTTTATGAGTTGGCCCAGTTGAATGGATTGCTAAGACAAAGTCTGGTTGGTCAGTAACAGTATCTTTAATGTGTTTTCAATAAAAAATGTCTACAATAATTTGACCAACAATTGCTCCAACTAATTGGCCAAGCAAGAGGGCAGGTAATAGGTACCATCCGTTTGCATTAAACCAAGTTTGTTGAACAACCATTGCAAAGGTTACAGCAGGGTTTAGATGGGCAACCCCTTTTAGGGCACTAGCGACCATTGCCCCGACTAAAACGGCAAAACCTCATCCAGCAGTAATTGCAAAAAAACCTTGACCATTTCCCTTTGTTTTTTTCAGAATTGTATTAGCAACAACACCATTTCCTAAAATAATTAACAACATTGTCCCGAAAAATTCTAGACCAAAATGTTGTAAGAATAATCTTGTTTCTTCCATAATGATTAATTCTCCTTTCTATCTTTTTTATAACATTTTCGGGGGCTTAAGTTTGCTAAGAATTCTTAGCAACGGGGGAAAGCGCTAATAACTGCAGATAATAATTGGCAAAACAACTATTAATTTCTTGCTGAATAATTGTTAAATTTTCTCGTCATAATTGATAATTTTCAAGATTAAAAAGAATCGCACTAAAAATATGAATAAGATCAAGTTTAATGTATGGTTTATGACGATTAGTATCTTTGGCAATCGCAAGGCGATAACCTTCGCGCGTTAAGGATAAAAAAGCCGCAAATTCAAGCTGACTAATTTTTAAATGCATACGAATATTTTCTAAACAGGTAATAACTTTTTGGTAAATTTCTGTTTCCATTCAGGACTCCTCCTTGTGCAATTTTCAATTTTTTATTGTTAGTTATTAAGACGGGTGGTAAATTAATTGTTATTTTATTATATTGTAAGGTATTTTGATTCAATTGAAAAGGGTGTAAGAAATAAAATAAAATTATTCAACTTTTGTTTTTTCGTTTATAATAAAAATGAAGTGAAAATTTTTAAATAAAAGAGGAGAAAAAATATGTCAAATAAAATGCAAGGAATTGGTGCTAGTCAAGGGATTGCGATCGCCAAAGTTTTTAAATTAGAAGAACCAAAATATCTTATTCCTGAAGAAAATGTTAATGATACAACTGCTGAAATTGCAAAATTAGAAGCAGCAATGACAAAAGCTAGTGCTGATATTACTAGATTACAAGAAATTACTTTAGAAAAATTAGGAGCAGAAAAAGCAGCTATTTTTGAAGCTCATGGCCAAATTTTAAATGACCCAGCAATGATTGATGATGCAAAAGCAATGATTAATAATGATCAAAATAATGCCGCTTTTGCTATTCACACAGTTGCCCAAAAATTTATTGCGATGTTTAGTGGAATGGATGATCCATATTTTAAAGAACGTGCCGCTGATATCAAAGATGTTACTGACCGTTTAATTAAATATTTATTAAATGTTCCAGTATTAGACTTAGCAACAATTAATGAAGAAGTTATTATTGTTGCTGATGATTTAACACCATCACAAACAGCACAATTAGATCCAAAATTTGCCAAAGGATTTGCCTGTGATATGGGAGGAAGAACAAGCCATGCCGCAATTATGGCGCGTAGCTTAGAAATCCCTGCAGTTTTAGGATTAAAAACAATTACAAGTCAAACTAAACACCATGAAAATATTATGATTAATGGTGAAACGGGAGTTGTTATTTTAAACCCAAGTGATAATGAAATTGCTGAATGAACAGCTGCTCGTGCTAAATTTGCTGAACAACAAGGGGAACTATTAACTTTTAAAGATAAAGCAACTGTTTCAAAAGATGGTTACACAAAATTTGTTTTAGAAGGAAATATTGGATCACCAAAAGACGTTCACGGGGTATTAGACAATGGGGGTGAAGGAATTGGGTTATTCCGTAGTGAATTCCTATACATGGATAATGATCACTTCCCAACCGAAGAAGAACAATTTGTAGCTTATAAAGAAGTGTTAGAAAATATGCAAGGGAAAGCTGTTATTATTCGAACATTAGACATTGGGGGAGATAAAACATTATCATACTTTGAATTCCCACATGAAATGAATCCATTTTTAGGATATCGAGCAATTCGTTTATGTTTAGATAAAGAAGACGTATTCCGAACACAATTAAGAGCATTATTACGTGCAAGTGTTTATGGCCATTTAGGAATTATGTTCCCAATGATTGCAACCGTTGATGAATTTAAAGCAGCGAAAGCAATTGTTTTAGAAGAAAAAGCAAAATTAGTGCAAGAAGGACATAAAGTTGCTGATGATGTTGAAATCGGAATGATGATGGAAATCCCAGCCGCGGCAGTAATTGCTGATCAATTTGCAAAATATGCTGATTTCTTCTCAATTGGAACAAACGATTTAATTCAATATACAATGGCTGCTGACCGTATGAGCCAATTTGTGTCGTACTTATACCAACCATATAATCCATCAATTTTACGATTAATTAAATCAATTATTGACGGAGCACACCAAGCAGGAAAATGAGTTGGAATGTGTGGCGAAATGGCCGGAGAAGCGGCGGCAATTCCATTATTAATGGGAATGAAGTTAGATTACTTCTCAATGTCAGCGACAAGTATTTTAAATGCTCGTCGAATTATTAGTAAATTAGAAGTATCAGCAATGGAAAAATTAGTTGAGCAAGCAATTATGTGCGAAACAAATGATGAAGTTTTAGCGTTAGTTGAAGCCGCAACAAAAGAAGCATTGCAATAATTAAATAATTTCGTTAAAATTACACTATATTAAAGTAGTGTTTTTTTATTTTTAAGTTAGGAGATGTAAATCCAATGAATACAACCTTATTAATTGCCCTCATTCTAGTGGCTGTTTTTGGTGTTTTAACTTTAGTTAGTGGATTATGGTATTGTTGAGAACGCCATCAAAGAATTAAGCAGACCCCAACAGGAGTTGCTGTTGATTCAAAACAAAAAATTAGCGTAAAAAAACTGTTAGTTAAAAATAAAGCCTTAATTATTTTATTAATTTTTTCGCTATGTCTGTTAGCTTCTGTTGTTGTTATGATTGAAGGTCTTGTTATTATGACCCCAAATGTTTATGGCAGTTAGCAAAAATAGTTAGCAAAGTTATTTGCAAATTTGTCCTCGTAATTCTAAATTTTATAGTATACTTAAAGTATATTTCAAGAATTTAGAAAGGGATAATTCAAAATGGGATTGTTTACAAAAAAAAGTAAAGAGATTGAAATTATTGCCCCAGTTGATGGTGAAATAATTAAATTAGACGATGTTAATGATGAAGTATTTTCACAAAAAATGTTAGGAGATGGTTTTGGAATTAAACCAAGTGCCGGAAACTTTTTAGCCCCAATGACTGGAAAATTAATGACAGTTTTTCCAACTGGTCATGCTTATGGAATTAAACATGCAAGCGGAGTTGAAATGTTATTACACATTGGAATGGATACAGTTTCATTAAATGGTGAAGGTTTTAACATTAAAGTTAAACAAGATGATAATGTTAAACAAGGAGACTTATTGTGTGAAGTTAATTTAAGCCAAATTAAAGATAAAGTCCCAAGTTTAGACACTCCAATTGTTTTCACACCAGATGCAATTGGTAATCATACAATTAAACTTTTAAAAACTGGAAAAGTTAAACAAGGTGAAGTTGTCGCTGTTGTTGAATAACCAGATAAAAAAATCTTATTAATAAGATTTTTTTATTTTTTGGCAATTATCCTTTTTACGACACTTTTTGCTATAATTGTTAAAAAGAAAGGAAATTAATTCAATGGTTAAACTAATCTTTATTGCGATTGCTTTTTCAATATATTATTATTGGATTTTTTCCTCAACAGGGGCAGTTTTAACAGAAATGCTAAAATTACGAACAAAAAATATATATTTTGGGATGATTATTGGTTTTTTCTTTTATTTTGCTGTTGTTTCGCTCTTTTTAATGCCGTTTCAATTAATTCCGGATTTACGTTATATTTTCCTAGTTTATTTACTAGGGGCTATTAATGTCCTTTATTCCTTAGTCCTCTTAATTTTAATTCGGTTTTGATTTAATATTCGTTTATTAGATAAAAACCATGCCATTTTTTTGTTTGCGATGGCGATTTTTATTGTAGTTTATTATCTTAAAAACTACTTTATTTCGCCGGCCGGTCAAAATCTAAATACTAGTTATATTTTAACTTTCTTTACCCGTGATCAAAAAGATTTAACTAAATTTGTCTTAGACCCTAGTGTTATTATTGGTAATACCAGAGCTTTAGCCTCATTGGGATGGTTTACGAATGTTTCAATGTGATTTACAATTACTAACTTAGATCCGAATGAAATTATCTTAAATTTATTAGATATATTAGATGCGATGGTGTTTGCGGCATTATTTGTTACGCTATTAAATAATTTTTCACGTAAAAATAATAACAATTTAGTTAGTGGGTTTTTTTCCCTCCTAATTTTAATGGGTTCCAAACTCCTAATTTATTATTTTGGTTATGATGCCTGGCACCCCGAAAATATGATTACAAACTTATTTTTTGTTATTTTTATTATTTTAAGTATTTATACTAATGCTGAGTATCGCAATCGTAATATGCCCTGGATCATTGGAATTATTTTTACAAGTTATATTACCTTTGACTGAGATGCTACTTATATTATTCTTTTCTTAGTTTATGTTAGCGGTTGAATTACAATGTTGAAGTACCAAGTAAATTTTTTAAAGGATTTAGTAAAATTTACGATTTTCCCAACAATTTGTTTCATTTTCTATAATATTTGATATGGGACAATTTGATTAATTTTTGTTTTCTTAGGGTTAATGTTAATTATGATTATTTTATCGATTTTACTATATCGGAATTATGCACGGATTTTTGAAATTGAGAAGGCAATTTATAGCCATAATCGGGTTTTAATTTTTGTTATCCCAAGTTTATTTACAATTGCTTCTGTTTTAATTTTATTAGCTTCAGGAAAAATTAAACTTGATTTTTGAAATCTTGAAGCAATTGCTTCCTCAATTTATACTCAGTTAGGATTAGCAAAAATTAAGGACTTAGCTAATAGTATTTTCTTAATTATTTCCTTTATTTTTCTTGGGTTTGGATTATTATGAATTTTCTTTATGGAACGAATTCCCAATTTTTCAGCTAAAACCTCAATTAATATGTTGGCAATTTTAACGGTTACTTTCTTTAACCCCTTAGTTGGTCGTTTCTTAATTTGGCTCTTTAATGACCGGGCTTTATTAAATAATGCAACCGTCTTTATTGTGGCGATTTTAGTTGCCATTAATACGTCTGTTTATGCCATTAAAATTAAACAATTTAAAAAAATTACTTGAAAACCGCAGCAAAAACAGCAAAAGCAGATTAATTACAAGCAAAAATAACTATTAAAATACAATGGAGGAAAAACAATGAACCAAGCAGCAGCGCAAAGCAGAATTGAAGAATTAAAACAATCGTTAGAAGAATGGAATTATCAATATTACGTTCTTGATAATCCTAGTGTTTCTGATCAAGAATATGACCGGGCAATGCAAGAATTAATTGCTTTAGAACAAGAATTTCCGGCTTTAATTACCCTTGATTCCCCAACTCAACGCGTATCAGGGACAGTTAGTGAAAAGTTTAGTAAATATTTCCATACGAGTCCAATGTTAAGTTTAGGGAATGCTTTTAACTATGAAGATTTAGTTCATTTTGATGAACAAATTAAAGAATTAACGGGCCTATCAGCAATTGATTATACTTGTGAATTAAAAATTGATGGCTTATCAATTTCATTAGTTTATCAAAATCATCTATTAGTAATGGGGGCAACACGAGGTGATGGTATTGCGGGAGAAGATGTGACAACTAATATTAAAAAAATTAAATCTATTCCTTTAAAAGTAGCCCAACCTAATTTGATTGTTCGTGGGGAAGTCTACTTATCATTAGAAGAATTTAATAAAATTAATGCTGAGCGAGCGGCGAAGGATGAACCACTATTTGCTAATCCTCGTAATGCTGCCGCTGGAACGTTACGGCAATTAGATTCAACAATTGTGCAAAAACGAAACTTAGATGCCTTTTTATATTATTATGTTAATGCCATTGAAGATGGGATTCCAACCCAGTATGAAGCTTTAAAACATTTAGAGGGATTAAAATTTAAAACCAATAAAGAATATCAATTATGTCATAACGTTGATGAAGTATGAAATTATATTCAAAAATATCAAGATTTACGTCATCAATTAGGTTATGAGATTGATGGAATTGTCATTAAAGTTAATGATTTTAAATTATATAATCGAATTGGTTATACCGCTAAAAATCCGAAGTGAGCAGTTGCTTATAAGTTTCCCGCTGAAATTGTTACAACAAAATTAGTTGATATTTTTCCTAGTGTTGGACGAACTGGCAAAATTACCTATAATGCTGTTTTAGAACCTGTTCGCATTGCTGGGACAATTGTGCGCGCGGCAACATTACATAATGGTGATTTTATTATCAAACGCGATATTCGGATTGGTGATTATGTTGAATTAAAAAAAGCGGGTGATATTATTCCTGAAGTAATTCAGCCGTTACTTGATCGACGACCAGAAGAGACAGTTAAATGAACGATGGCTAAAAAATGTCCTGATTGTGCTAACTGATTAGAAAAAACCGATGATGAAGTTGACCAATATTGTGTTAATTCTTTATGTCCAAAAAAAATTACCCGGGGATTAGAACATTTTTGTTCTCGCAATGCAATGAATATTGAAGGTGTTAGTGAAAAGATTATCAATCGTTTATTTGATTTGGGATATTTAAAAAGCTTTAGTGATTTATATTTATTAGAAAATTATCGTAATGAGATTATTGAATTAGATAATTTTGGTGAGAAATCTTTTCAAAATATGATTGACTCAATTAATCGCTCAAAAGAAAAGTCATTAGAACGATTGTTATTTGCCTTAGGAATTCGTCATGTTGGCCAAAAAACAGCCCAATTATTGGCAAAAAAATTTCAAACAATTAACGCAATTCAAAACGCAACAGTTGAAATGTTATCAGTAATTAATGATGTTGGGCCAATTGTTGCAACTAGTGTAGTTGACTATTTTAATGTCCCAAATAATGTTGAAGAAATTAGCAAATTAATTAACCACAATGTTAATGTTAAGTATTTAAAAAGTGATAGTTTTGTTGTTCAAAAATTAGAAAATCAGCGCTTTGTTATTACGGGGACATTATCAAAACCGCGGGAATATTTTAAAGAATTAATTGAAAATTATGGGGGCCATGTTTCTGATAGTATTAGTAGTAAAACAACTTATTTGTTAGCCGGAACAGATGGGGGTAGCAAATTATTAAAAGCAGCAAAATTAAATGTTAAAATAATTAGTGAGATAGATTTTATCAACCTAATTGAAGGAGGAGAATAGGAAGTAATGAAGATGACAACAGAACAGTTAAAACAATTAGCAAATGATATTATGCTAGATTTTGGGGCGGAAGAATTAGAGAAATTAAAAAATGAATTTGATGTGATTTTAAAACAAATGGATTTAGTGCAAAAAATTGACACAACAAATGTTCATTCAATGCATTTTCCTTATAATTTAACCGTTGATTATTTACGCGAAGATGTTGAGCCAATTGCTGAACAACAAAAAGATATTTTAGCATTAGCACCAGTTGCAGAAGGGGATTATATTGTAATTAATAAGGTCGTAAAATAGAGATGAAGAATTATACAGTAAAAGAATTACATGAAAAATTAGTGGCAAAAGAAATTACCCCTTCAGCGGTAATTAAAGATAGTATTGCCAAATTAAAAAAATATCAAGTTTTAAATGCAACTGTAACAGAATTAGAAACAATCGCAACAAATTTTGCCGCGCAATTAGATAATAGCCCAATTTTACCAGGGGATTTTTTAGCGGCGATTCCTTATGTAGCGAAAGATAATTTTGCGACAAAGGGAATTTTAACAACTGCTAGTTCAAAAATTTTAAGTAATTTTGTTCCTACATATGAATCAACTGTAACAGAGTTATTAAAAAAAGAACAAGCTATTTTAGTCGCAAAAACGGCTTTAGATGAATTAGGAATGGGTGGCCATGGTCTTTATGCCTATACGGGGGATGTTTTAAACCCATGAGATTTAATAAGAATTACCGGGGGTTCATCATCTGGTTCAGCAGCTTTAGTCGCAAGTGGAGTTGTCCCATTTGCTCTGGGAACAGATACAGGAGATTCAGTTCGTAAACCAGCTAGTTATTGTGGAATTGTTGGTTTTAAACCTAGTTATGGTTTAATTTCACGCTTTGGGGTTATCCCATATGCACCATCATTAGATACAGTTGGTTATTTTACCCGTTCTGTTGTTGATAGTGCCATCATTTTAGATTATTTAGCAAAAAATGATCACCAAGATGCAACATCATTGGCTAGTTCAGAAAAAGATTATTATCAAAACTTAACAACCGATTTAAAAGGGAAAAAGTTTGCGTATTTTCCGTTTGTTCATAAGCAATTATCACCAGAATTAAAAACAGCTTTTAATGAGTTATTTGTAAAATTAAGAGAACAAGGGGTAGAAATTTGTGAAGCAACATTCCCAGAACAGTTATTAAAAACATTATTACCAGTTTATATGATTATTTCTTATGCCGAAGCAATTAGTACCCATTCAGCGTTAGATGGAATTAATTTTGGTCTTCGTGTTCCAGGTGAAACATATGAAGATGTTATGATTAATTCGCGGGTTAGTGGTTTTGGTCGTGTTGTTAAACGTCGTTATGCAATTGGATCATATGCCTTATCAAAAGATAACCAGACCTTATTATTTTTAAAAGCAAAACGAGTTCGTCGTTTAATTGTTGATGAATTAACAAAAGTTTTTGCTAATTATGATATTTTATTGCTACCATCAGCAACAACAGTAGCACCAAAAATTAGCGATGTTAAAGCACATACTTTAACAGAGGAAGATTTAGAATTTTATTTTGATGATTTGTTAGTTTTAGCAAATATGATGGGTAATCCATCAATTACTGTGCCGTTAACATTAGTTGATGGTTTACCAGTGGGGGTAAATATTAATGCCAAACCGTTTGCTGATCAAATTGTTTTAAATGCTAGCTTATTAATCGAAGAAATTACGGGGTTAAAAAATCTTGTTGCCCCAGGAGGAGAAGATAATGAATAATTTTGAAGTTGTTATTGGAATTGAAAATCATGTTGAATTAAAAACAACAACAAAAATGTTTTCTCCGGGGCCAGTTAGTTATGGGGCAACCCCAAATACGAAAGTTAATATTATGGATCTTGGATATCCTGGTGTAATGCCAACCGTTAATAAAAAAGGAGTTGAGCTAGCTTTAATTGCTTGTCATGCTTTGCACCTTGAAATTGACCCAATTGTCCAATTTGATCGAAAAAATTACTACTATCCAGATTTATCAAAAGGATTCCAAATTACCCAACAATATTATCCAATTGGAAAAAGAGGACATCTAACAATTATTGATGAAGATAATACTCCTGTTGTTGTTAAAATTGAACGTTTACACATTGAAGAAGATACGGCTAAACAATTACATTATGAAGATAAAACCTTATTAGATTATAATCGCGCTGGAATTGGGTTGATTGAAATTGTGACAGAACCAGTTTTACGAACAAGTTATCAAGTTCGTAAATATTTAGAGCAATTACGGGAAATTTTATTATATGCAAATATTAGTGATGCCAAAATGAATGAAGGATCATTACGTTGTGATGTTAATATTTCCTTACGTCCCTTTGGGAGTAAACAATATGGGAATAAAGTTGAATTAAAAAACTTAAATTCCTTGGCAAATGTTGAAAAAGCAATTGAGTATGAAATTAACCGTCAATCACAAATTTTATTAACGGGAGGAACGGTTGAGCAAGAAACTCGTCGTTTTGATGAAAAAACAAAATCAACGGTTTTAATGCGGAAAAAAACTGATGCCACCGATTATAAATATTTTTCAGAACCTAATATTTTCCCAATTAAGTTAGCCCCAGAATGAATTAATGATGTCATTAAACAAATTCCAGAATTACCAGCGGCAAAAAGGGTTCGTTATCAGAAAGATTTTCAGTTAAAAGAAACCGAAATTGAAGTTATTCTACAAGATTATAATTTAATGCGCTTTTTTGAATTAACTGCTAGTCAAACAACAAATTATGCAATGTTAGCGAATTATTTAATTGGTGATATTCAAGGTTATTTAAATCAAAATGGTTTAACTTGAGGACAAATTACTTTGCAACCCGAACAGTTAGCAGAAATGTTAAATTTAATTTCTGATAATACGATTTCAACAAAACATGTTAAGACAATTTTACCAATTTTATTAAAAGAAAATGTCAGTCCAAAAAGTTTAGTTGATAAATTAGGTTTAAAACAAATTACTGACCCAGCTGAAATAGCAACAATTATTGAACCAATTATTGTTGCTAATGGGGAAATGTTATCCCAATATGATGATCGCCCAGAACGGGTAATTAAATTCTTTATGGGAGAATTAATGAAGTTAACAAAAGGGCAAGTAGCGCCAGAAATTGGCCAAAAAGTTGTCGAAGAGTTAATTGTTAAAAATCAAAAAAAATAGATGGAAATTACTTTCCATCTTTTTCATTGTCGGTTGTTTGCAGTTTAATTACTAAATCGTTAATTGCATTAATTTTTGAAATAACTAATAATTCATCTCCTAATTTTAATGTATCAACATCAGCTGGCAAAATAATTCGGCCTTTTCTTTTAACATGGACAATATTATAGTCCTTGTTGTTAATTAAACGTAAATCTAGTAATGATTGTCCTTCAATTGAAGGTTCAGTAACAATAATTGAAACTGATGCATAGTTTTCATCAACTGTTTGAATTTCAATATCAACATCAAATAATGCTTTTGAAGCAGTCATATGCCCAGCCATTACATCTGGTTGAACAATATTAGTGATTCCTAATGCCTTTAAGATTCTTGTGTGACGAGAATCTTTTGCTTTCGCAATAATATTAACAACACCAATATCTTGTAAACTAATGATTGTTAGAATACTTGCCTCAATATTTGTCGCCATTGTCACAATTACCGTATCATATTGTTCCATTCCTTGCTCAATTAAATTAGCTTTAATAGTTGTATCTAACGCTACACCATCAACTTGCTCATAACTTGCCACCATATTATTAATTTTTGTTTGGTCAATATCAAAAACCATAATATGCTGTTTTTTCTGAATTAATGTATCAACAATTGCTTGCCCAAAATTATTAATCCCGATAATTGCAAAACTTTTTTTTCGTGCCATTTGTTATCTCCTCAATTTCTAGTATAAACATTATACTATTTTTTACTTTTTTAGGCAAAAATATCACGAAGATTAGGCCCTTAACATTTACGGAAAAATGGGGTAAAATAAGATTAGTAATATTAATTCATAATAACTTTTTAAAAGAGGAAAGGATTAATTTTATGACCAGAAATGATAAAGAAAAAATTTTAGCGCATTTTCGCCGCCAATTTAATGCCCCAGATATTTTCCCTTGTGTATTATGTGGAGAACCAACTGAGGAACACCAAAGTTGTTGTTCAACTTGTATGTATGATTTAACCCCAAAAATGATTGAAGATTATCAGCGGATTGGGCCGGAAAAATTTTGATTTAAATACTATGAAAAATAATTTTAAAATTCTCAATAAAGCAAAACTTTATTGAGAATTTTTGTTTAAAAAATGATTTAGTGCTATTTTATTAACTAATACGGATATTATTAAGACCTTGTAGTATAATGTTATTAATAAATAGAGATGGTAAGGGGTATAAATTAATGCAGATTTATCAGCAATTTTTTAAAAATATTTTTAAAAGAAAGCATGAACCAAGTAAAGGCAAGGGTGAAGATACTGCTGCTCCAATCACCCGCTCACGCTTTCATTTTTTACCGTTTTCAAAAGTCGCTGGAAAACTATTTTTAATCTATGTTTTAGTTGTTTTTATTACCGGTTTTCTATTATCTGTTCCGGGGATTGTTGTTGGGAATCGCATTGTTTATGATCCTTGGGGAGAAATCATTGGGGAATATAATTTTCAGTGGAATTTCTTAGTAGGATTATTTACCGCTTCAAGTGCTTTTTCTGATACCGGATTATCAATTGCTAATGCTGCCGCTGATTATACTTTTTTTGGCCAATTTATAATTATTGTTCTAATCCAAATTGGTGGTTTTGGAGTTTTAACATTTAAAGTAATGTTGCTTGTTTTATTAGGGCGTCGGATCTCAATTAAAGATCGTCAATTAGTCCAAGGGGAACGCGGAAGCAGTAACTTTGGTCAAACAATGGATTTAATTAAAAATAGTTTTATTTTTTTAGTTATCATTGAGTTTATTGCCGCAGTGCTACTATTTTTTAATTTTTATTTTTCACCAGGATCAACAGCGGGGGAACATATGATTGATAATGTTACTTACCATGATTTTTGAAATAGTTTATGAAGTGGGGTTTTTCACTCCGTATCAGCAATTAATAATGCTGGGTTTGATATTATTGGAAACTCATCGTTAATGCCATATAATGGTAACTATTTTATGCAATTTATCTTTTTATTTGAATTTGTTATTGGTGGTTTAGGGTTCCCAACTTTTTATGATTTAAAACGTAAAATTATTGCCTGAAAAAATAAGGAAAATGTTAAATTTAGTTTATTTACTAAAATTAACTTTATTACCTATGTTCTAATTTCCTTTGTCGGAGTTTTTGGTGTTTGGTTAATTGAATTTGTTAATATTAATGCTCCAGGAGAATCAATTTTAGCGCAAGCATCATCAAATTGGAATGGTTTTATGAATGTCTTTTTTAATACCATGTCAACGCGGAATGCTGGTTTTTCAACTGTTGATATGACCAAATTCTTACCCGGATCGCGGGCAATTATGTCGATGATGATGTTTATTGGATCTGCTCCCAGTTCAACAGCTGGAGGGATTCGGACAACAACCTTTGCGATTATTATTTTAGCAATTTGATCGGTTATCCGGAATAATGACAGTGTTAACGTCTTTAAACGGAAAATCCCCAATGAAACGGTCAAACGGGCATTAGTTGTCACGGTAATTTCCGGCATGCTTGTTGGCCTAGCTGTTACAATTATTTGTGCTGAAAATCCCCATTTAAACTTCTTAAATGTTTTATTTACAATTTGTAGTGCCTTTGGGACAGTAGGATTAAGTGCCTTTTCCTTTACCGAGATGTATGGTCTAGGAGTTTTTAGTACGTTAGTTTTAATTCTGTTAATGTTTATTGGACAATTAGGAGTTTCATCAACATTATTAGTATCAGTACGAGGAACAGGGAAAAAAGAATATAGTTATGTTGAAGAAAACATTGTTATTGGTTAAAAAAAAGAAACTTTTATCAAGCTTCAATAATTTGGTATAAATCTTCGGCGACTTTTTGATGGGCCCATCTTGTTGGGTGAAAATTATCAAAAAAGAAGTGTTTGCTTAAATTTTCGGGACTAGTATTATCATAATATTTTGGAATAATTTTTCCGGTGCGCAGCTCTTTAAAATCAAAGTTAACACAAGGATCAGTAATATTATGGTGAGGATCAAGCTCTTGAAAAGCCAACAGAAATTGATTTGAACGGGTAAATAAATCATATTGTTTAATAATTATCTTTTCATTTTGGGCGGCTATTTTGGTGATTATTTTATCAATTCCGCTATTATATTTTTTTGTCATTTTTGTTGCTAGTTTACGTTGTTCATTATTTTGAAAATAGGGGATACTTCCCAAATCAACGCTATTAATTAACAATAAATTTTTAACTCCTTGTGTAATTAAGACATTAAGAGTTTGTTCAAGATTAATTAAACTATTATTTAGGTGGTTTTGTTTAACTGCCAGCTCAGTATTTTCTGTCAAAATGTTAATTAAATCATTACCACCAATTTGAACAATAACTAAATCTGTTGTTCCAACATTATGTTGTTCTAGTAATGCGGTTGCTTGGTTTGCAAGATTGAAATGGTTAAAAAATAGCCGTGATAATAGGTTATCCATTGGCCCTGTTGTGGCCCCAGCAATAGCATAGTTATTGCCATGTTTACTATATTTTTCATCTTTATATATGAAACTTCATCCGGCTGTTAGGGGTCAACCCATTTTTTCCGCTAACACTTTAACACTCACATCACCATTTGTAAAAGAATTATTGACAAATGGTTTGGGCATCATAATGGCCTCAACTGTTTCGGTTTTTCCAGCATTTAAAAGAACTGTTCCAGCCGTGGCCAGACCATTTGAATCACTTAAACTATCACCCAAAATAAAAAAATTAGTAAGTTTTTGATTTCCTGGTTTTGCTGTTTTATTACTATCTTTTGTGTTATTAAATAACATATGAAATACCATCTCCATTGCCTTGTTGTAAAAATAACTTATTTTAAATATAACCGAAAAACAATAGATGTCAAGAAGAAAAAATTATTGTCGTAAAAAGTTTTAGATAAAGATTTCCGAAAAAAATAGTTGTTTTACTTGTTTAATAATTTAAGTTTTGTATAATAATAATTGTAATCAATTTGGAACAATACTCAAGTTGGTGAAGAGGGCACCCTGCTAAGGTGTTAGGTCGGGTAACCGGCGCGAGAGTTCGAGTCTCTCTTGTTCCGCCATTAAATTTAAAGATTAGTTATGAAGTTATATTTTACTATAACTTTTTTTATTTTAATTGATAAAATATAAGTATGAAAATAATGTGGGGTTAAGTTATGAAAAATTGGTTAAAAATTATTTTATCAATGATTTTCTTATTTGGATTAGTAGTATTAGCAATTGTCGCAGTAGCAGTTGTTTTTAACATTCAATATACTTTTATTTTTCTGGGGTTTATTTTAATTGACTTTTTGTTTTCTTTTGTGATTTTTTTCTCAAAACGACGTTATGAAGTTAAATTTTCTTGAATTATTTTTATTAATTTTGTCCCAATAATAGGGCTTTGTTCATATTTTATGTTTGGACGAAAATACCATTATTCAAATCAAAAAACCTTATTTTATGAAAAAATTAATAAAAGGGAATATCAAAATAATTTATTAACAAATAATGAAGCTAAAAAAACGGCTGGTTTATTACCTCAACATTTTGTTAAAACAGTTGATTTAATTAATGAAATTGCGGAAAAACCGTTATATCAAAATAATGCGATTGAAATTATGGAAAATGGCGCAAAATGTTTTCAACGAATGTTAGATGATTTGGCCAATGCTAAATCATATATTTTACTAAATTATTTTATTATTGCGGATGGGGAATTATTTGAAATTGTTTGTGCTGTTTTACGTGAGCGAATTGCCGCTGGGGTCCAAGTTTTTATGATTTATGATCATGTTGGAAGCTATTTTAAAATTAGTAAAAAAAGTATTCGTAAATTACGAAAAATTGGGGTTATTGTTCAAAAGTTTTTACCAATTATTACTCCATTTATCAATGGTAATGCCAATTATCGTAATCACCGTAAAGATGTTGTAATTGATGGTTTAGTCGGTTATACGGGAGGAATTAACTTAGCAGATGTTTATGCTAATCAATCGGCAAAGTTTGGTTTATTTCATGATGTCCAAGTTCGGATTGCTGGAAAGGCCGTCCGCGGATTAGAAGTTACCTTTGTTGATGATTGATATTTTGCAACAAAACATCAAGAAAAGTTAACAGAATTAGTCCCAGCGATTTTACAAACAAAAAACTATAATAGTCAAGGAACAGCGATGGTTCAAATTGTTAGTCATGGTCCAAGTATTGACCAATCAATTACAAAAGATGTTTATTTATCGTTAATTAATAGTGCGCAAAAGCGAATTTGATTATCAACACCATACTTTATTCCCCCAATCGAATTAATTGAAGCGCTTAAATTGGCTGCGCGGTCAGGGATTGATGTCCGTTTAACAATTCCAGGTCTAACGGATAAAATTTTTGTTCTTGATATTACGAAAACTTATTGCCGTGAATTAATTGCGGCGGGAGTAAAAATCTTTGAAATGAATGGTATTTTTAACCATAATAAAATTGCCATTTTTGATAATGATGTCACAATTATTGGTTCTTGTAATTTAGATTACCGTAGTTTTTTTGCCGATCATCAAACAAGTGCAATTATTTATGATCAAACGGTTGTTGAAGCTTTTTTACCACGCTGAGAATGAGACTTTCAGCATGCTATTATGTGACAAGAATGACCAATTAAATATAAGCCATTAAAATATCGCTTTTTGTTAGTTTGTCTAAAACTTTTTGCACCAATTTTATAAGTTGAAATAAAAATAAAGTATAATTATTTTGTAAGTAAAAGTAGAAGGAAGTGGGCTAATGTTATTTAATAAATTAAAAAAATCAGATGACCAACATGAACCAGAGCAAAAAGAGAAAAAAGTTAAAAACTTATTACAAGAAGATAAAGATGAAGCAGCAGTAGCAGAATTATTTGAAGAAAAACCAGTTGGGGATGTTAAAACTGGCTTTAGTTTTCGCCGTCGAAAAACCCAAAAAATTATTAAAGAAATTAATAATCAAAAAGTAAAAGTGCTACTCTTTTATACTGATGTAAAAAATATTTTACGACAATTAGAGTTTGGCCTACAACCGGTTAATAACATTCATTTAGGTAAAAATGATGAATATACTGTTTGAACCTATTTAGAAAAAAAAGATCATTTAGAATTTGAGTTAGATAATTCAACACGACACTTTTTTTGAGAGTGAATTGCTGAGCAAAAAGTTGATCCCAATCAAATTGCAATAATCGCTTTAGATATTAAAAAATTATATGAACAGACAAAAGCGGATTGAGAATATGATGAAGTGACTCGCCGGATTAAAATCTCTGAAAATATTAAACCAGAAGTAATTTCATGAATTTTAGTTAAAAACCCAGAATATGTTAAACGGATTGAACAATATTTAATGAGCCAAAATAATTTAAAAATTAAATTATTTAAAGGGGAAAAAGGTAATATTGAAAATTTAACAGTTAAAAGTAGAAAGAAGTAAATTATGAGTAAGAAATTAGATAAGATAACACCTCGTAGTGTTGACTTTCCCCAATGGTACACTGATATTGTTTTAAACGCTGATTTAATTAGTTATGGGCCAGTTAAAGGGACAATTATATTTAAACCTTATGGTTATGCAATTTGAGAACATATTCAACAAATCCTTGATGGGGAATTTAAAAAATTAAAAGTTAAAAATGTTTATTTTCCATTATTAATTCCTAAATCATTGTTTAATAAAGAAAAAGATCATATTGAAGGTTTTGCTCCGGAAGTAGCAACAGTCACAAAAGTTGGTGATAAAGTGTTAGATGAAGAGCTATATATTCGTCCAACTTCTGAAGTATTATTTGGGACGTTTTTTAGTAAGGAAATTCAAGGTTATCGTGATTTACCATTATTATATAATCAATGAGTGAATGTCTTACGCTGAGAAAAAACAACCCGCCCATTTTTACGCACAAGTGAATTTTTATGGCAAGAAGGACATACTGTCCATAGCAGTGCACAAGAAGCCCAAGATTTTACTTTAAAAATTTTAAATCTATATGCTAAATTTGCTGAAGAAACATTATTGTTACCAGTTATTAAGGGTCAAAAAACGGAATTTGAAAAATTTGCTGGAGCCGATAAGACATATACAATTGAGGCATTAATGTATGATGGGCAAGCTTTACAATGTGGAACAAGTCACTATTTTGGCCAAAATTTTACTAAACCATTTGATATTAAATTTTCAAATAAAGAAAATCAATTAGAGTATGCTTATTCAACATCATGAGGAGTATCAACACGACTAATTGGGGGAATTATTATGAGCCACAGTGATGATAGTGGGTTAGTATTACCTCCAGCAATTGCCCCAATTCAAGTGATGATTGTTCCAATTAAAAATGATGAACAATTAACTACAGTAAGTAATGAAGTAATAGCAGCTTTAACAAACTATCGTTGTGAAATTGACTTTTCAGACAAAAGCTATGGTTTCAAAGCAGCAAATACTGAAATTAAAGGGATCCCGTTACGAATTGAAATCGGGCCACGTGATTTAGCTGAAAATAAGGTGACAATTGTTCGCCGTGATAATTTTGAAAAAATTCCAGTTTTATTGGCTGATATTCCAACTGTTGTTGATAAACTGTTAAAAGAAATTAGCGTTAATTTATATGAACGTGCTTTAAATAATCGTGATGCAAATACAAAAAGATTAAATACTTTTGCAGAATATAAAGCGGCGCTTAACGCTGGAAATGGTTTATATTTAGCGCCATTTTGTGGCAAAATTACTTGTGAAGAAAAAATTAAGGCTGAAACGCAAACAACAACTCGTTGTATTCCCTTTGGCATTGAACAAGAAAAAGCAAAGTGTTTTTACTGTCAAAGTGATTCAGAATTAATTGTTTATTTTGCTAGGTCATATTAAAAAGGAATTTAACCTCTTATTTAGGTAAAACTAAAATAGGAGGTTTTTATTTTGTTTGCTGTTAATGAATCATCAATTTACAATAATGATAGTCATAATTTTATTGGCAACAATAAAATTAATTTAAGTTTAGATGTGGCAATTGAAACTTTAGCCCTTCCTGGTGGGGAAGGTGAAGAATTATATCCGTTTTATTTTCGTCCAACAATTGGGATGATCGAACCATGATTTGACAAACATGGCCAAACAACAGAAATATATCGCCAAGATCGCTATGGCCATTTTAAATCATACCAATGATTATTTAATCATTTTCCAAGTTTAAATCTAAAGATTATTGAATTAGAAGTTGTTATTAATGTTAATAATAAAAAAGGTTGTCTATTTGATAATTTAGTCAAAAGTAATAATAATTATATTATTAATATTAAAGATAAAACAATAAGCTTTGGGCATTGAGCAAAATTAGCTATTCCTAATGGCTGTTTTACGACAACTGAGGTTAATAAAATGAGCACAGTTATTACAATTCCTAGTTTAGAAGATAATGGTCTTGTGGCAAAAACATCCTACTTAGAAACAATCGTTAATTTACACAATAAGGTTGAAGCTGCCCAGGAACAGTTAAAAATTAGTCCATTTCTGAAATATCAACTATATAATATTGCAACGGGTGAATTTTATCAAAAAAGCACTTTGGCAGAAAATAATTTTGAAATATCATTTAATCACATGACAAATAATTTTATCGACCAGCTCTTTAAGATTAGAACTGAACTTGTGTTTGATAAAGAACAGTTTAAGGGTTTTCCAATTGATGTTTGATCAAAAATTGATAAAATCAATAATTTTTATAATTATAATTTTAATCCGCTTCTAACAGAAACAACTATTATAGAAAGTAAAACAAAGTATGATAGTGATAAAATCCGTGGTTATTTACAATATGATTTCGGGACAAAAAGTTATTATCATCATTTCATTGATAAACCTTATTTTGATTCTAAAAAAGAAGTAGTTAGTTTTCAACCAAATTTTGACAATAGGATGATGGGATTCATTACTAATCCTTTTTTAGCACAAGAACAAGTATTTTTATCAACAAAAATTTTACAGTGAAATATTACAATAAATCAAATTTTAGTATCCCAACCAAATTATAATAACTTAAGAATAAAAATTCTTGAACAAGAACTTGACCCTCATAATGAACTCACAAAATTAATAGATAGTTTTAATCAAATTTATCTAATAAATAACTTTGATTTAAGAAATTATTTTAATCAGGAATTCACGAAGGAAGTGTTTGATACTTTTTCAGCGGAGTTTTATTATAAAAATTAGTAGTAAAAAAGTTATTATTTGGATTTTAGTTTTTATTTTTATAATTTGTGGAGGGGTGTTAAGTTATTATATTTATCAAAAAATTATGATTGAAAATAACAAACCAAATTTACAGATCGAGAAAAAACCATCACCGCCTGGAAAACCAAAGCAACCAAATGATAATTATCAACCCTATCATCTCAGGCTAAGTTTTCCTAATCAAAAATCATTAATTAATTATAGTAATCAAGAGTATTTTATTATTAATGATGCTTTTGAAATAAGTTTTTTGGGACAATGGATTAAAAGTTATCCTATTATTAATCAGAACAAGAGTTTTTTAGGCTTTAAATTCAGTAATGAACTAATAGGAATGTCAAAAACTATTTTAATTTATCATTATAGTTTAGATTATGAGCCTTTTCTTATTTGGAAAATTTATCTTTAAGGTCAAAACTACTTTATTTAATTTTAAAAATTAGATAAAATAATATTGCTTTTATATTAATTAACATTAGGAGGAAGAGAATGAAGGCGCAATTTAATCCATCAGGGAAGGGGCCATGAGGTTTTTTAGACCCAGCAGGGAGTTATCAGCCGGGTTTAGGATGACAAGAGCAATTGGCTTTTAAAGGACAAAGTTATCTTTTTCAGCTTGTTGGGATTGTAATATTTGTTTTAATTGTGGGGTCACTATTTGTATTTAAAAAATATTATGCTAAAACAGCAAACTGAAAGTGATTTCGCATTTCAATAGGGGTATACCAAATTAGTACTTATTTTATTTGCTATGCAATATGAGCAGCTTATTTAGCAGTAGTATTAAAAGAAAACTGATTTTGAGGACCATCAGGAATGTCAAAAGTACGACCATTAAGTGAAATTATGCCATTACACTTATGTAGTATTCATCAACTTTTATCGGGCTTTCTATTGATTTTTCCGAGCAAGCGTTTTTTTGAGATTTGTGCCCCATCAGCTTTAGTTTTACCTGTATTAGCAATTGTTAATCCAGTTAATCCTTATTGAAGTTTGGATAATATCTTTTACTATAATTATTTTATTTTACATACACTTATTATTTTTTCATATATTTATGTATACAAGTATGGTTTAGTTGGTCGATCATATACAGGTCTGTTATTAAAATGGCAGTTTTTATGATTATTTGTATTTTCAATTGTGGCAGTGATTTGGGACGGAATTTTTAATGCTAATATGTTATATGTTGGTCCTAATGGTGGTAGTCCTTGAAATATTGGGGGCTTTAATGTTGGAAAATGAAACACAAACTATGTTGGGGATAAATATATTTGGCCATTAGCTTGATTTTGGATGGTTATGCTAGGAATTTTATTAATTTTACCAGCCCATGTTTTACTTTTCTTTATTAAGCAAAATGGACAGTATGATGAAAAAACAAAAAGAATTATTTACAATAGTAAATCACAACAAAACGATTTTTATGGGCAAATGGGGAAAGAATATATTTTCTTCACTTTTAAATCATTCTTTTGAAGTAGGGCAAAATTAAGAGCAGAAATTATTAAAGCAAAATTAGCAAATTATTTTGATAATGAGATTGAACAATTATTAAAACTAAAATAATTGTTTTTATTTTGCCAAGATAATTTCAATAATCTTTTCCCTAAAACTTTGTTATAATAAATCTATAAACAAAAGGAGCGGATTATATGAATATTTTAGAAGAAATTAAAAAAGTTTTCCATGAAAATGGGATTAAACAAAATATTACAATGGATACTGTTTTTAAAGATTTAGGAATTGACTCGTTAGATTTAATGGATTTAGTTATTATTGCTGAAAAAAAATTAAATGTTAGAATTCCTGATGATAAATTAATGGATATTAATAAGGTTTCCGATTTAGTTGCAATAATTGAAGAATTAAAAAAATAGGAGACTTTTAGTTTATGGCGTTGTCGTATGAAAAAATTGTTGATTTACTGAAAGAAAAAAACTATCGCTTAACGGATATTAGACTTGCTATTATTAAAATTTTAACAACAAATGAACATTTGACTTTAGCTGAAATTGTTGAACAGTTAGAAAAAGAATTTAAAAATGTTAATTTAATGTCAGTTTATAACACAATTGATTTATTATTACGTGAGCATATTGTTTTTACCAATACATTTGATGGGAAACAAATTTGATATGATTTGGCCCAAAATCCTTCAGTTCATATGATTTGTGATGCTTGTAAAAATGTCGTTCATATTACGGATTCAGAAATATTGCAAAAAATTGATTTAATAAATTTAAGTGAAGGAATGAAAAAAATGGCATGAGAGCCAATTCATTTTAAAATTGAAGGCCATGGTTTATGCAGTAATTGTTTAAACAGTGGGGAAGGTCATAATCATTTCGATGATGATCTTGATTAATAATTAAAAATTTATTGCTATTTAATTTTTATTTGTTAAAATAAGTAAGTGTTTATAACACTTTTTTATAGGGGTGTAGTTCAATCGGTAGAACAGCGGACTTCAAATCCGTTGGTTGTGGGTTCAAGTCCTGTCACCCCTGCCATATTGATGTTGAAAAGTAGATGATACTTTTTTTTATTTTATGGTATTATTTTACTGTGAGATAGGGGTGTAGTTCAATGGTAGAACAGCGGTCTCCAAAACCGTTGGTTGTGGGTTCAAGTCCTGTCACCCCTGCCATAATTTACATTAAATTGGAAGTATACCCAAGTCTGGTTGAAGGGGGCGGTCTCGAAAACCGTTAGGTGGAGCAATTCACGCAAGAGTTCGAATCTCTTTACTTCCGCCATTTAATTTAAACAAGAAAATTTAGACAAAAAAATTAGGAATTTACTTCCTAATTTTTTATTTGATAAGATATGTTATTTCAAGTATTTTTGTGGGAGAGCAATTACAGCAATAGTATCTAGACCAGCATGGGCCAGAAAAATTGGCGCAATATCTTCAACTTTATAGGATACATTTAATTCAGATAGTTTTTGAACTGTTGAATCTCATACTTTTGGACTACATTCAGCTGTTTTTAAAACAAAAATTTGGTATGTTTCTTTAATTTTGCTAGCAAAATTTTTAAAGCTTTCTACTAAAGTTTCAATTAATGAATTAATTGTTCGTGATGTTCCAATTTTTTTTGGGGTTTCTCCTCATTGAATTAATACTTTAATTTTTAATAAACTAATTAATGAAATTAAGATTTTTCCAACGCGGCCACCTTTTGCCAAACGATCAACACTACCAGGAATCATTGCCATATAACTTTCTTTTTCAAATTCATTTGTTTTAGCAATAATTTCTTCGACAGTTTTATTTTCTTCCACTAATGATTGGGCATAAATAACTAAATTTTTTAAAGCAAAAGCAGCAGTATGATTACGAACAACATGTACTTTTCCTTTATAGTCTTCTTCATGGCTAATTGTATATGCTGTTGCATATTGACTTGAAAGTTTTTCAGCAATCGGATAATGAATAATTTCGTCATAATCTTTTAAGATTTCATCATATTTTTGCATCAATTCTCCATTTGAAGCTTGACTAGTTTTTGTAATTCCCGATCGAACAGTTTCAATAAAATTAAATTTTTCGCGATTTTCTTCAGTATCATAAATATCAATTTCATTATCTAAAATAATATGTAAGGGAAGCACAAAGATCCCATATTTTTTAGCTTCTTTATCTGTAAATCCTGCTGATGAGTCAGTCAAGATGGCTATTTTTTTGCTCATATTTATTTCTCCTTACTTTTTGAAACTTATTTATCTCAACAAATTAGTGCAATAGTATTTGCTCCAGTATGGGCGGCAATAACGTTTGGTAAATTTGCTAGCTGATTAATTTCAAATCCTTTTTCTTTAATAATGTTTCTTACTTCTTCTAATAGCTCGTCATTCATTTTTGAATATACTAAATCAATTTTTCGTGATTCACGTTCTTTCTTAATTTGGGTTAGAGCTGTTTCTACTGCTTTTTTAAATGTTCGAGTTTTATCAAATTTATCAATTTTACCATCATAACGTAAAATTGGTGTAATTTTTAAAACTTTGGCTAATGCCGCAGCGGCAGGGGTAATTCGCCCCCCACGTTTTAAAGTTTCTAAACTTTTAGGAACAATAAAAGCACTAAAGTGTTGTTTTAACTCATCAATTTTAGCTTGAATTTCTGCAACATTAATTCCACTTTTAATTCATTGGTAGATATCATCAATCATCTTTCGAATGATTAAACTAACACCATCAGTATCAATCACAAAAACGCGATCTTTATATTCATCCTGCTGAGAAAGCATGTATGTACTGTCATGTTGTCCTGATAAGCCTTTTGATAAACCGACAAAAACAATTTTTTCGTAAGTTTTTAGTAGGTCATTTCATGTTGTCATCATTTTTCCTAACGGAATTTGGCTAGTTTTGATAACTTGGTGTTCTAAAATATCATAGAATTCATCGTATGAAATAACGTCATCATCATCTTCTATTTCTGTTCCATCTGGGAAGTTTAACAAAAGAGGTAATAAATATGTATCCTCATATTGCTTTAACATTTCTTTCTTAACCCCAGAAGAGGAATCAATTAACAGGGCCACTTTTTTCATATGTATCCTCATTTCTTTATTAATATTAAAATTTTTTAGCTTTCAAAATAAATTACTGCATTTAAAAATATACTAGTAATACTTTAATTATAAACTTTGATATAATATTTTCAAGAATGAAAGGGAGATATCAATGAAACTTTTAGATAATAGCAAAAAAATGTACGAAGAAATTTTACAAGCCTTTGGACCATCAGGATGTGAGTTCCAAGTGACAGAATTAGTTAAAAAATATTACCAAAAATATACCACTGAAATTATTCAAGACAATTTAGGCAGTTGTTTTGCCGTTATTCGGAATAAAAAAGGGATAACTAACCCCAAAAAAGTAATGTTAATGGCTCATGGTGATGAAGTTGGCTTTATGGTTCGCCAAATTAATGAACAAGGGTTAGTAAGTGTTAATCCATTAGGAGGAATTTGAGAGCAAACACTATTAGCAAAACGTGTCAAATTATTGACAGATGATGGGCGTTTTTTAACGGGGGCTTTTTCGGCCATTTCTCCTCATCTTTTGACCCCTGCGGCGCGAGAAAAAGCCACCCCAATTACTGAAATGTTAGTTGATTTTGGTTTTAGTTCAAAAGCGCAAGCCCTTGCTGAGGGAATTCGACCAGGAAACTTTTTAATTTGTGAAGGGCCAACTGTTTTTTTAAATGAAAAAAGGTTATTATCAAAAGCAATTGATAATCGAATGGGGGTTATTTTAGGGTTAGAAGTATTAGAACGAATCAAAGATCTTGATTTAGATTATGATTTATATGTTGGTTTTTCAGTTCAAGAAGAGGTAGGAACACGAGGAGCACGGACAGCAACAAGTCTAATTAACCCTGATTTTGCAATTGTGACAGATGTTTCACCGGGGCAAGATTATAGTTCAACAGCTGCTTTTGGACAACTAGGAGCGGGGGTTATGTTACGTGGGATGGACCGCGGTTATATTACCCGCTATGATTTATTTCAATATCAAATGGCTTTAATGGCAAAAGAAGAAATTAAATCACAGTTTTATATTTCTCCTGGGGGAACAGATGCGGGGGAAGTTCATTTACATGACTATGGGGTTCCAACAATTCAAGCATGTTTAATTGCTCGTAATTTACATACAATTAGTGGTATTATTGATTTAGATGATTTTAATGAAACAATTAAATTGGTTACAGCAATCGTTAAAGATTTAGATGCCGTTAAAATTGATAATTTTAATTTTGTTAATAGGAGTATAAAAAATGAATAAAAAAACAATCGGACTTTTTTATAATTTAGGATTTGACACATTATTTGGTTATGTTAAAGATTTTGATCACAAAAATTCTACCCAAGATGGGGATTTAACTATTTTTTATGATCAAGAAAATCAATTTGTTGGTTTTAATTTACTTAATGCAAGCAAAAAAATAACTAGTGAGTTATATCATGGGATTAATAGTGATAATCAACGCTTAATTGCTGAATTAGGTTCAGTATTAAAATTAGAAGCTGGTCTTTGAGAACAGTATAATCAAGAACCACAGTTTTTAGTTGGGGAAATTAATAGTCGTGTGCATCATCCTAATTCGGATAAATTAAGTATTTGCCAAGTTAATTTGGGACAAAAAAATGAACAAATTGTTTGTGGGGCTCCGAATTGTGATCAAAATCAAAAAGTTGTTGTTGCAACAATTGGAGCAATTATGCCAAATTTAATGAAAATTGTTCCTTCCGAGTTACGGGGAGAACAATCAAACGGTATGCTATGTTCTGCACGTGAATTAGGGATTGCAAATGACAATCTTGTTAAAGGTTTACTAATTTTAGATGACCAGCAATATCATACTGGTAACAGTTTTTGAAAGGAATATTATAATGAGCAAAATTAAGGATGGATTTTATAGTGCCGTTTATTTTCAAAAAACAGCTAAAATTTTAAAAGCAGAACGTCCCAACGATATTGTTACGATGCAGTTTTTTCAACGGAATGACAATGTTAAGTTATGTGGAATTAATGAGTGTGTTGATTTAATTCGCCAAGAAGCTTTTAATCCAGAAACATTAGAAATATGGGCCCTAGCTGATGGGGATTTGATTAATGCGAATGAACCTGTTTTAAAAATTATTGGTCACTATAGTAATTTTGGTCATTTAGAAGGTTTAATTGATGGAATTTTAGCGCGACAAACAAGTATTGCTACTAACTGTTATCGTGTTTTACAAGCAGCCCAATCAAAAGCAATTATTTTTATGAATGATCGTAATGATTATTATTATAATCAAGCAACAGATGGATATGCGGCATATATTGGTGGAATTCGAAAGTTTGTTACCCCAGCGCAAGTATCATTATTACCAGAAAAATTAACACCAATGGGAACAGTTCCCCACGCTTTAATCCAAGCTTTTAATGGTGATTTAGTTAGGGCCTTAGAAGCTTACCAAAAACATTTCCCAACAGAAGATTTAGTTGCTTTGGTTGATTATAATAATGATGTTATTAAGGATTCTTTACTGGTTGCAAATAGATTTCCAACCTTAGCTGCTGTGCGTGTGGATACTTCACAAGCATTAACTGATAAATATTTTCTTGGTAAAGAGGATGAATATTCAGCAACACCAGTTAATGGTGTTAGCAAGGAATTAATCCAAGCATTACGTCAAGCCCTGGATAATAATGGTTATCAGAACGTTAAAATTATTGTTTCTTCTGGTTTCAATGCCGAAAAAATTGCAATGTTTGAAGCAAACCAAGTTCCTGTTGATATTTATGGGGTTGGTCAGTCATTAGCAAAATTATCGGTTGGATTTACCGGGGACTTAGTGATGTTAAATAATGTTAAACAAGCAAAATTTGGCCGTAGTAATATTGAAACAAAACGACTAGTTAAACGGTAAAAAATGTTTTATAATTAAAGTATTAATGGAGGGTTTAAAATGAGTAATGATAAAAAACGAGAAGTTGAATCTTTTTATAATCATGATGGGACTTTTTTTGGCCATCCCAATCAACCAGACCGTAAAGCCCAAGAAGGGGAAGTTAAACAGCAACACCAAGAAAAACCAGCACAAGAACCAAAAAAACCAACTTTTTTTACAGGTTTAAGTGAGGTTATTTCGCCGTTATATGGTAAAAAAGCAAAAGAACCAAATCAACGTGATGCGGTTGGTTATGATCAAGTTGCTAAAACAGAAATTAATTTGGCAAGTAGTTCAATTCAAAAAATTATTAATGAACAAGTTGATGAAAAGAAAAATAATTTTGTTAAACCAAGCAATCAGTCGCCAAAACAGTTAGATGATCAAGTTGATAATTTAGTGAAAATAAAGTTATCAGAAAATTTACGAGAAAGTAATATTACTCCTGCGGTAAAAAATAATGATCAAAAATTTTACCGTAGTAATAAATTGTCAGAACAAGCAGCAAAAACTGAATCATTTTTATTCCGTCCACGTAAAAATGGGGAAAATATCTTTGGGGAACGGACAGCAGAGTTAACATTAGAGTTGGAAAATATCAAAGAAAAAATTCGTAATACTAATCCACGTTCTAACTTTAGTAGTAATTATGAACAAACAGCAATGTTTGGGGGAATTGAAGAACAAAAAGAAATTAATCGCCAAATTCAAGATGCGATTAATAATGTCTACCAAGTGGAAGATGATTTTTCAGAAGATATGCCGTTGAGTGATCGCCGGAAAAAAATTGAAAGTAATTCAATTCATGCCAGTTCAATGCGACTACAAAAAATTAAAAACTTGCAAAATCTTAATTTACAAGATCAATTTTTACGTCGGCCAAAAACAATTTCTCAAAGCTCATTAGATTACCATAAAATGTTACAAAAATTACGCGATAAAAACCCGGATGAAGAAAGTCGTAAAGTAAGCAAATATTATGCTAATAATAATCCCTATTTAGAACGAATGATTAAATTAGAGGAAGAAAATTTCGAACAAGCAAATAATAGCCGTAAAGAACGAATTCATGAAGAGGCAAGCCAAGTTAAAGACAATAATTCAAATAAAAATCGATAGACTGATTTAGAAAGTTTTTATTTAAAGAACAATAAAAATAAGTTATAATAGACTAGTAGAAATAAACAGTAGGTGAAGAAATGTATTTAATTTTATTAGCATCAGAAGGTGATTTGTTAATTTCCCAAACAATTTTAATTATTATTTTATTGTGTTTAGCAATTGTTTTTTGTTTTTATGGAATTATTGCGGCGCGTAAAGTTGCAATTGCGGCGAAAAAATTTGATTATTTTGTTGAGGATTTAACATATAAATCAGAAATGTTAAATTCAACAGTCGACACTGTTGTTAAAATTTCAAACTATATTGATATTTTTGAAGCGTTCACAAAAAGAAATGTGAAAGCATGAGTTAAAGTAATTGCTCGTAATAAAGATATTGCTTATCGTCTTGTTGATAAATTAAAAGAATTTGCTAATTCTGATGAGAAGAGTTAAAAATGGCTTTTAAGTTAGTTAAAACAGCAGTTATTATGGTAGCTGGGATGTTAATTGCCCCAAAAAAAGGATCAGAATTACGACAAGACTTTGTTAATTTAATTAAAAAATATAATCCGCAGTTAAAAGAAATGGTTAATAAAATTGAAATTGTTTGAGAAAAATCGCAAGGAATTGAATCAGATGAAGTAGCCGCTGACATTGAATTAAAAATTAAAAATGTTCGCGGAGCGGTTGATATTTTAGAATCATCAACAACAAAAGAAATGGCTTATAAAGCTCTGAAAAAAGTTGATGCCGGAGCAGTAAGACTAATTAAAGCTGCCGCCAAATCACCAAATGTCCGAGCAGTTGCAAAAGATTTAGCAAAAATTACTGTTAGTGTTATTGATGAAGGGGTTAAAGTAACCGAAGATTTGAAAAAAACTTCTGCTTCAATTTCTGAGCGAATTATTGAAGAAGGGAAAACAACCCAAATTAAAAAAGTAAAAAAAATCGAACAAGAATAAACTCTAAGATTAGAGTTTTTTAATTAATAAGAGTAATAGGAGAAATAACAGATGAGTATTATTAAGGAATTAGAATGACGGGGATTATTAAAACAGTTAACTAATCCGGAAAAAATTTTAAAAGCCCAAGAACTAAAAAAAGGAGTTTATTGTGGATTTGATCCAACTGGTGATTCATTACATGTTGGACATTTAATTCAAATTTTATTATTAAAACGTTTTGAACAATTTGGTTTTCAGCCGATTGCGATTATTGGTGGGGGAACAGGAATGATTGGTGATCCCAGTGGTAAAAAAGCGGAACGAACATTGTTAGATGATAAAACAGTTAATCAAAATGTTGAGGAAATTACGTCCCAAATGAAGACATTAATTCCTGATGTTAAAATTGTTAATAATGCTGATTGATTAGGCAAAATTACTTTGATTGATTTTTTACGTGATGTTGGAAAAGACTTTAATATTAGTTATTTATTGAATAAAGAAAATATTAGTTCGCGTTTAGAAACTGGTTTATCATTTACGGAATTTTCATATACGTTATTACAGGCCTACGACTTTTATCAATTATATGTAAATTATGATTGTGTTGTTCAAACTGGAGGTAGTGATCAATGAGGAAATATTACTTCAGGAACAGATTACATTCACAAAAAAGTTGGGGAAAATAATTTAGCATGTGGTTTAACAATGAATTTGCTAACAAAAAGTGATGGTACTAAATTTGGAAAAACTGAATCAGGGGCTGTTTGATTAAATAAAACAAAAACCTCTCCTTATGAGTTTTATCAATTCTTTTTTAATCAAGAAGATAAAGAAACAGGGAAGTTATTACGTTATTTAACCTTTTTAACAGAACCAGAAATTAAAGCAATTGAAGAACAACATGCTCAAAATCCAGCTAGTCGTTTTGCTCAAAAACAGTTAGCACAAGCGATTACTTTATTTGTTCACCAAGAAAGTGGTCTTGAACAAGCATTAGCAGTTAGTGAAGCATTATTTACTGGTAATGTTAAAGCTTTATCAGCAACAGCTGTGGAAAGTTTAAAACAGAGTTTAGAACAATACCAAACTGAAACATTTGATTTGCCAATCCTTGACTTATTAGTTAAGGCAAATATTGTTAGCTCAAAACGAGAAGGGCGCGAATTTTTAGCCCAAAGAGCAATTTTATTAAATGGTGAAATTGTGCAAGATGAAAATTATCAAGTTAGCATGGTAGATTTATTATATGACAATTATTTAATTGTTCGTCGTGGGAAAAAGAAATATCATTTAATATATCAAAAATAATTGAACAAATTAAAAAAGTTATGGCCAATTACCATAACTTTTTTAATTTGTTAGTTAGTTTTTACTTTTATCATCATTTTGCGATAAGTTTTTTTCATATGCTTCAACAACTGCTTTATGAAATAAATAGTCATCTTTTGAAATATTTTGTACAATACGTTCTTTAATTTCTTTTTCTAAAAAAAGTGAAATTGATTTGTGGATTGTTTGGATAGCATTATCAATCTCACTACTTGGATCAATAAAATCATTTAATAATTCAAATTTTTCTTCCCAATTTAGCGTATTAATAAATTCTAAAATAAATTTTGGATTTTCTTTAATATATTCTGACAGCGGTTTATGTTTATGGTTTTCAATAAAAGTTTGAATTTTTGTTGGCAGCATTCTTTTCACTCCTCTATGTTATCCTTAAAATACATATTAATTATACCATTTTAAGCAATAAAACTTAAGGGTTTTAACGCTGTTTTTAAATAATAAATTATCTTGTAATTATTTTAAATAATTAGTAAAATAATTTGGTGAACTTTAAAATTAAAGTAGGGGGATAACAAAGATGAAAAGTATTTGTTTAGTATGTTCGGCCGGAATTAGTACTAAAATGATTGTTACTAATATGAATGAATTTTTAACAACTAATCAAAATGATATTAAGTTTTTGGCTGTTAATATTAACGAATTAACTTCGGAAAATTATGATGTTGTTTTATTAGCACCACAAATTGGTTATTTAAAAGATAAGGTTACAACAATTTTTAGTAATCAACCAAATGTAAAAATTGAAATCTTACCATCAGATTTATATGTAAATAATAATGCTGAGGGTATTATTAATTTTATTAAAAACCTATAAAATTATTTATAGAGTTATTTCGTAGTATGTTTACGAGAAATGGAGGTTCCTTTTGAAAAAGATAGTTACAATAGTATCATTAACGTTTCCAATAGTAATTATTTTTTCATTTTTAGGAACCTTTTTTTTATGACATGAATCAAAAGATATTGCGAAGATAATTACGGAACAGTTTCTTTTTGAAAAAAATAATTGAGCTTTAAATAGTTTAAGGGGATATG
This sequence comes from Spiroplasma syrphidicola EA-1, assembly GCF_000400955.1. Taxonomy (NCBI): domain Bacteria; kingdom Bacillati; phylum Mycoplasmatota; class Mollicutes; order Entomoplasmatales; family Spiroplasmataceae; genus Spiroplasma; species Spiroplasma syrphidicola. Next base: position 970,536 of record NC_021284.1, on the reverse strand, counting down.
ATGATGGGTTAATGCCATCAATTCGTAGTACTGTTATTAATAATTTAAGTAAAACATTCCCAATGAAAGAAATTAATTCATGAAAAATTGAAGTCTACTACGGCCATGTTGATGATAATAATTTTTATAAGGCCCAAAAAATTGATTTTAATGACTTTTTTAATACGGATTTAATTTTTTGATTTACGGTTGGGATTTTTGCAACAAAAGAGAGTAGTTTCTATGGGCATACTTTTTTAGAGCGTGATTACCGCCCAGCCTGAGCATTCCCAGAAGAACAAATTATTAAATTAAATAATAATAAACCGCTGAATAATCTTAATAATCTTATAACAAGTTGAAATAGCTTAGTGGGCAATAATTTAGTATTAGATGGCTTTAACCACCAATTAAAAGACATGGGGTTAGATACAAGTGCCGGAATGGAATTACAAAAAGGGCAGATTAAATTAAATTCTAACTTAGAAAAATATTTAGAAATTAGTGACCAGTTTGAACCAGAAAAAGATAACCAGATTAAAGTAAAATGAGATATGTTTGAATATGTCCCCGAAAAACTATTAGCTTCAATGTGAAAGTTTAATCAACCAGAAATCATGATTTCAACAGGTGCTACTGTTGAGGTTAAAAGTAGTGACTTTAAAAAATATGAGTATGCCCAAATTCCTGGTAATAATACTTTGGAAACAAAATTACAAGATATATTACCAGCAATTGAAATTTATGCCAATGATATATTAGAAAAAACATATGATCGCCCAGTTGACAGAAAAACGTATCAAATTCGTTTTCGTAAAAATGGTTATTCTGATCCAAATTTATTAGATTTAAATACCAAAATTGGTAGTTTATACACATATACAAATAGTAACAAGGAAAAATATCATTGAGTTTGAATTGAATTTTATGATTCATTAGACACATCGTTTATTTTAGACACTGCCCCAGGGTTACATATCGGATTTAACGTTTAAGCTGTAAGGAGGAAAAACATGAAACTACTAAGTTTACGAAATTGAATTCAGTTTTTATTAGTTGGAATAATAGTTCCCCCTTTTGTCATGACTGTTATTAGTTGTACAAGGTATGGGGCTAGTGGAAATAATAATTCATCATCAGAATATGTTGATAAATATAATTTTCAATATGGTTGTAGTGAAAATAATATTGCAGTTGATGATAATAATTTTTTTCATACGTTTTATGGGGATGCAAAATTTAATTATAGTGCCTACAATCTTAATGAAAATAATAGCCCTGTTTTTTATGGCAATCGCGATAATTTATTTCGTTGTTCAAATGATAATCCAACCTTAACAGCTTGAAAAAATGAACATACAAACATTCAACTAATTTTGCTAAATAAACAAGAATTAAATAATTATCAAGATTTAAGCTTATCAGTTGAAAGTGTTGATGATGAAAAGGGTATTACTGCTGACCCAGTTTTCTTAACTTATATTAAATCTTTTCCGAAAACGGCTGCACAAAATCATACAATTTATCCAGGGTCACAATATATTCCTGATGCTTTTGGAGAAAAAACGTTAGCAAAAATGGATTTTAATGTTCAACCAGTTTGAATCAGTCTTTTTGTTAATCAAAAAGCATCAACAGGAATTCATAAAATGAAATTAACATTAAAATTTTCTTATAATGATACTCCCCAAGTTATTAATCGTCCTTTTGAAGTGAATGTAAAAAATTATCTTTTAGATACCGATGATAGTAGCTCCCCAATGAATGAACGCTTTGGATTTAGTGCGACATCATTTCCTTCAAACCCAATGTCATATATTAATTTAGACCAAAGTGATGAAGATATTTTGCCAGTAGATGAAAAAGATGATGCGCCAACAATTGGTCCGATTCCAAATAATATGCCATATTATTTGCGGGCAGAAAAACGACCATATTTATTAGCCCATTTAAAAGCTTTACGAGCAAGTAATAATTTTTATTTATATGGTCCTGGTTGAAACCACCAGTTAATTCAATGAACAGGGAAATTGAAAAAAAGTGGTTGAAGTGATGAAAAATATGATGATTATATTAGTAAGGAAGATTTAAATAAGGTTTTAAAAGATCAAGATTGAGAATGAACATTTGATTTTAATGCATTTGATGAGTATTTACGAGTTGTTGCCCAATTAGGCTTTACCGAATTTTTATTTTCGGCAATGGCCCCAGGGACTTTTACTTTCTTTTATTTAAAAGGCGATGATGCAAAACAAGGAGTACAAACAACTTTCCCAGTGGAATTAATTCGTAGCAATGATGGAAGACCAGGAAAAAATTTTGATGCGTACTTAGATTTTTTACATAGTAAATTTATTAAGGCTTTATCTGATCATTGAAACAAAATTAGAGATTTACCAGAATTTAAAACCCCAAGTGGAGAACAAATTCATTTAGCAGAATCATTTGATGAAATATCACATGAAGCTGTTAAAGCAACAATGGATAATGTTAAAAAAAATGATCAATATGGTTTAATTGATTCAAGTGTTTTTGCTGGATGACGCTTTCATTATGACCCTTTTAATGAAGATGATATTCAAAATATCTTTTTAAATCAATATGATGAAATTATCTTACAGTATCGGGAAGTAGTTGAACAATTTGATAACTTAAACATTTATAAATTGCGTAGTAATATTATTCGTCGTCAAAGTTTAGGACATACAACAATGTTATATACTTCATGAAATAATTTTCCAGCCGCTTATTTACAGTCTGATAATAGTGAACAGGTTTGAGGTCCTTTAATGGCCTTTAAGGTTGGAGCTAATGGTTATGTTCGCTGGTCTTATGATTTATATGATAAAGATTATTATGCTTTACGGGAAATGGCCGGAAAATTTGAATCGGGAGATGATAATTTAGTTTATGTTGGTGATATTAATGGACCGCGTTATAGTACTCGTTTTAAAAGTTATGTTGAAGGAGTTCAAGCAATTCATAAGCTAAAAACTTTAATGAAATTATATCCGGAAGAACAATTTAATTTAAACCGTGCTTTAAATGGCATCGGGTTTGCTAGTTCAACAACAAGGGATAATAAATATAAATGATATCCTAACAAATATCAATTGAGTGACATTATTTTTGAACAACCAGGTTTACAGTATCATAAAACAATTGGTGAACAGGTCTATGAATTAATCTATTATCTTAATTCATTCTAAAAGAGAAAGGGACAGTAACAATGAAAAAATTATTATTAAGTATGCTAAGTTTATCATTATCTGTAACATCATTTACAAGTGTTATGAGTTGTCAAACTTCAATTGTAAAAGCTGAAGATTTTGATTTAGCGACAATTTCAGAAAGTCTCTTTACTAATTATCCTTGAACAATTAATGAGATGTTAAGTAGCCAATTGGGAAAATTTGATAGTTTGCAGAGTACGGTTAATAAAATTTTAATGCAGAAAATCCCGAGCCTTGATTTTTTCAAAATAAATATTGAAATTTATTATGGTGGCGAAGAAACAACTAATAAAAATACATTAATTGATTTTGCTACTGTTGGTTCTTTTTTTCCGATCACATATTTTACAATTCATATTGTTCCCAGTGAATTGGGACATTATCAAAATGAAAAATGAATTACCGTTAATTGTGATGTTGATTTTAGTGAATTATCATTTTTTGAAGATAGTAGTGCTCATTTTTCTAACCATCCAACAAAGTTATCACAAGCAGAATTGTTAGATGGGTTTATTAAGTCCTTTAATAGTTGAGGACAAACAGAAGAAGGGATGGGGGCTCTCAAGAGTATTTTTGAAAAAAAAGGTTTATGAAATAATAATAACCTTTTGCCCCAAGAAGTTTTTAATATCATTCGACCAATGGGCAAAGATACAAGTAATTTTTTAAAGTTTGATGAAGAACATTCACGTTTGCAATTTGATCAAAGCGTAACAGATAGTTTTTATCAGCCCTATTTAGCTGGTGTTGGTTTTAATTTTAATGTTAAACAAGAAATTTTAGCTGTGTGAAATGTGACGATTTCTTCGACAGATTATAATACAAATGATTGAAGAAACATTGATTGAAAGCCATTGCCAAATAAAGTCTATGATGAGACAACAACAGTTGGGGATGTTGTTAATGATGTTGCACAATATTTAGCAGAATGATCAGGACATGTCCATAATTCACATTTTATTCAGGGATCTGATTTAAATGTTATTTTAAAGAAAGGTTATAAACCTGAAGGAACAGATTTTTGACCACCAACAACATTATTAAAAAATCTATGAAAATCAGACGAAAAATATGGCGAATTACCATATGTATATGCCTGAATCAAAAGTAGTAACCAAAGTTATTTAAAAATAGATAATCAAAGTGGTTCAGCTGGAACCCATGTTACTTTTAAAATCAATAGTGAGGAAAAATTATGACAGAATTAGGAGTATTAAAGTATTATCTTATTTTAAATATTTTATTAGGAATTTTTAGTGTGATTTTTTTAGTTAGTTATCAGTATTATTATTGAACAAAGAAAAAAAGTCATCAAAAAGTTTTAATAACAAAATTATTTTATTTAGTAAATGGTGGATTAGGATTAGCATTTTTATTTGCCTTAACTGATTTGATTTTAATCTTAATTTCGGCGAACTTAACTTTTGTTCATAACTATTTTCCGAATTGAAATTATCCTGGGCGACTGGTTTTTTATACGATTTTTTTGACTGCCAGCTTTATTTCATTATTATGAGCTATTTGTGCAATTTTCTTTTTTGATAAAAAAATTATTTTATTTTTAACCCCAACTACTTTATCAACAATGTTTACAATTTTTCCTGTCAATCAAGAAGCAATTAAAGTAACGACTTTTGCGACAACAACTCTTTTTGAAGTTAATGAAATTAATTTACAGTATCGTTCAAAAAATAAATTAACAGCAGGGCTAATTACTTACTATGATTTAAAACCTAAAATTAATGACAATGAAAATTTTAATAACAATTGAAAAATTTTAAATAAACAAAAATATACAACAAAAATTGCAGCTACTATTTTTGCAAACAGTAGTGCTTTTGGGACTTTATACTGACAAGTTTTCTTTCAAAAGTGAATTAATTTTGGATTGTTTCTTCTTAAATTAGTTGCAACTTTAATGATAACTTATATTTTTGTTTCGGGGATAGTCCATTTTTTCCCAAAGGAATGAATTTTTTATTCTTATGATGGTAAAAACTATCTTTTAAAAACGAAAAATTTAGTTTTTGTTTTAACGATTTTTTTAATTATTTTTGCAGTTATTGAAATTATTGCGCTAAGTTTTAATTTAATTGTAAATTTACGGACAAAAAATATTGTAATGACAAGTTTTATTATTGGTCAAATTATTGGTTGAATTGTGTCCTTAAGTTTATTGCTTTACTTTTTCACAAGTATCTTTTTATTAGTAGATTACTTAAATGCAAAAAATATTACGCCAACTTTACCAGCACCAGTAATTGTTGCTAAACTATTATTTTGAATAAATGAGGATTATATTTTAGGAATGGGATTAATTATTTTGAGTTTATTAATTGTTAATATTATTACCTTGGCTTTAACTATCTGAAATTATCATTGAGAAAAAGGGACAATAAAACTATATCGTAAATTTAATATTTCGCTCCCAACATTAGTAATTAAAAACCTCTTTAAACCTTTAGAAAGATAAGATTACTTAACCGCTATTAAGAAAGCGGTTTTTTAATTTCGAAAACTTAATTAACCTTTACTGAAGGATTTTCTTTTTAATATACTAAATTCTTGCTTTCCCTAGGTTTTTTCGTTAAAATAAAAAAAGTTTAATAAAAGTGATTATTTTTACTTGGTTGTTATTTGATAAATAGAGAGAAGACTTTCGAATGGATAAAAAAGTTATGAAATTCAAATTTAAAGGAAAAACAAAAAATCATCAAAAAGATCTTGGATTTGTTAAAACAGAAGAAATTAAAGCAGTTTCTCAGTTTTCACAATCAGAAATATTAGAGCATTTTGAAATTGCCAAATTTGGATTAAATTATGAAGATGCAAAAGAAGTTGGAAACAAGTTTGGGGATAATTCACAAGAAAAAATTAAATTTCATTGATTATTACGGTTATTAAAGGTTTTATTAAATCCTTTTAATATTGTTTTAGCGGCAATTGCTACTTATAATTTGCTTAGTTATTTCTTAATGGCCGGAGACAAGTTTGAATTAATTGCCACTGGGATTATTTTTGCGATGATTATTATTAGTTCAACAATTTCATATATTCAAGATATTCGTAGTTTCTTAGTGACAAAAAAACTGACAGAATTAGTAAGTAGTAAAATTACTGTAATTCGGTTAGAAGATGATGAAAAAGTGAATGAAGTTTCTGTTAAAAATAATACAACATTAATTCGTGAAGCGAAGGAATTAGAAATTCATGAATTAGTTCGAGGCGACTTAATTTATTTATCTAGTGGGGACCTTGTTCCAGCTGATGTACGAATTCTATGAAGTAATGATTTATTTATTAACCAAGCTAGTTTAACAGGAGAATCAATGCCAGTTGAAAAGCATGCTAATTATAATCCAAATAAACCAAGTTTATTAGAACTACAAAATATTTGTTACACTGGTACTAGTGTTATTTCTGGTAGTGCGATTGGTATTGTTGTTGGGGTAGGGAAAGATACTTATTATGCAACTATTTCGAAAACAATTTCGGAAAAACAACCCCCAACTAGTTTTAACAAAGGGATCAAACGAACAACATGATTACTATTATGTTTTATGTTAGTAATGGTACCAATTGTTTTTGTTATTAATGGGGTAACAAAAAATGATTGAATTTCAGCTTTATTATTTGCGATTACTGTTGCCGTTGGTTTAACACCAGAAATGTTACCAATGATTGTAACATCAAACTTGGCCCGGGGTGCTAGTCAAATGAGTAAGGCAAAAGTTGTTGTTAAAAAACTAGAATCAATTCAAAACTTAGGAGCAATTGATATTTTATGTACTGATAAAACAGGAACATTAACAAATGATAATATTGAATTAATTGATTATCATTTATTAGATAATAAAAAAGATAAACAATTATTAAGTTACTTATTTTTAAACAGTTACTTTCAAACAGGGTTAAAGAATCCATTGGACAAAGCAATTATTCAATATGTTGAAAAAAATCATATTAGTTTATTAAAAGAACATTATACGAAAATTGATGAGATTCCGTTTGATTTTAATCGGCGAAAATTAACAGTCGTTGTTTCCGATGAGGATGGCGACCATACTTTAATTTGTAAAGGGGCAATTGAGGAAGTTGTTAAAAACTGTACGCAAATTTTCTACCAAGGGAAAGTGCAACCACTAACTGATGATCATTTACGAATGATTGAAAGTAGTGCTGATAAATTAAACGCCCAAGGTTTAAGGGTGTTAGGTTTAGCTTATAGTGCTGGGCATAATGATGATAGTTATTATTCAACTGGTGATGAAAGCAATTTAATTTTTATGGGCTTTGCTTCTTTTTTAGATAAACCAAAACCTTCCGCAGCAAAAATGGTTCAGTTGTTACATAAAAATGGGGTGGATTTAAAAATCTTAACCGGCGATAATGAGCAAGTAACAAGAGCAATTTGTGATCGAGTTAATTTGCATGTTAAAGGGTTAGTTAGCGGGGATTACATTGAAAAATTAAGTGAGTTTGAATTACGAGAAGTTGTTGAAAAAAATAATATCTTTGTTAAATTAAATCCGTTACAAAAAGCAAAAATTATTACAGCTTTAAAACAAAACGGTCATACTGTTGGGTTCATGGGGGATGGAATTAATGATGCTCCCGTTTTACGACAAAGTGATGTTTCAATTTCTGTTGATAATGCAACCGATATTGCGAAGGAAGCTTCAGATATTATTTTGTTAGAAAAATCATTGCTAGTATTGGAAAAGGGAATTATTCAAGGGCGCAAAATTTTTGGAAATATTCTAAAATATATTAAAATTACAATTGCTTCAAACTTTGGAAATGTTTTAAGTATTTTAGTGGCTTCGGCTTGATTACCATTTCAACCAATGGCCCCGATTCAACTATTATTCCAAAACTTATTATATGATATGTCACAATTAGCGGTCGCTTTTGATAAGGTTGACCAGGAATTTTTAAAGACCCCACAGCGGTGAACAACAAAAGATATTTTACCGTTTGTCTTTATTAACGGACCAGTCTCCTCAATCTTTGACATTCTAACCTTTGTCTTAATGGGTTACTACTTTGGTGTTTTAAGTAATCCAAGTAGTATTAGCTCCGACCAAGTAATGTTATTCCAAACAGGATGATTTGTGGAAGGATTAGTAACACAAACTTTAATTGTTCAAATGTATCGAACAAGAAAAGTTCCATTCTTCCAATCAATGGCGTCATGACAATTATTATTGGCAACGTTCTCTGTTATTACAATTGGAATCACGTTACCATTTACTCCATTGGCAATTAATTTAAGTTTAGTTAAGCTACCTGCAATTTATTTTGCCTTCTTTACTGCTTTGATTCTCGGTTATTGTATTATGAGTCAAAGTATCAAGATGTTGTATATCAAATTGTTTAAACGGTGGTTATAATAAAAAAGTTTACTATGATTGGTAAACTTTTTTATCTAATTATTAAAATTTATTTATGATTTTTAATAAAATTATCTAACTTTGTTTCAATCGCAGTTAGTTTTTCCATGATTTTTGCATGTTGATCATGATCATGATCTTTACAATGTTCCATCGTGATATTCCTCCAATTGTAATGAAAAATTAAAAGGTAATATGTTACTAAGTATACCCACCCAACCCACGCCAAATTGTTATTAATTAGTAAAATTTGTTGAATTAAAATTTTGTTGCTATTTATTTTTATCTTAGCACGATTTATTGTTAATACAATAATTTTATTTTTACAAAGTTTAGATTAATTATAAATTTTTTATAAATATCGTCCAAACTATTGTTATTTTTTTCCATTTTGTTATATTTAATTTATGGAACATCCATAAAAAATAGTTACTAAACATAATTTCAAAATTTTACCAAGATCATTGTGCCAAAGAATAAATTTAGTTTAAAATTTAATTATTTTGGCTTTTTGTTTGTAACATTAGAAAGAGAGTTTAAAAAAGATGAAAAAAATTTTAGCAATTTTAGGAGCGGTTAGTTTAACAGCTTCAGTATCAACAACTCTAGTAGCATGTAATAACAATAAAAGTGACCCAGCTGTTCAAGCAGCAGTTGATAAATTAAATAGTGCAGCATTAGATTTAATGTATGTTAATGAATCAGAAAGTGTTCAGTTTATAAACACAAAAACTAATAAGAAATATAGTATGATAGAAGCTACAAATTATGCTGTGAATGCAGCAAATACAAGTTCTAGTAATGCTATTGAAGGTATTAGTATTTTAGGTAATAAAAATAGTCAAGAAGATAGTCCATATTTTTCTTTAGATAAAAATGACATTTTTTCTAAAAATGATTTTGAAACTAAAGATGACTTTGCCGAAATTAGAGACCAAGTTGGAAAAACAATTCATGATCCAACTACAAATTTAAATTATATATTTAAAACTATTCAATATACTAGTTCAAGTTTTACAATAAAAGATAAGACAGAACAAAATGTTACATTTTATTGAGCAGGTTATTATATATATGCCGAAATTGTTAAATCTAAAAAAGCATAAAATATCTTAGTAAAAAATAGTTTTAAAACTATTTTTTTATTTAAGCTATAATAATTATTTAGTTTATATGATACTAAGTAATACTTTAAAGTTTTCACTTTATATCAATTTTTTCTTGCATTAATTTTTGGTAAATTTTTTCAAAATAATTATTTTTTTTAAGTAAAAATATATAAAATTAAATATTTTATTATCTAAAATATGTTAAGATAAAAAAGACATATTTTATGTCATCATGAAATTTATGCTAGGAGTTATTATTGAATTTTAAAATAATATATAAATTTAGTAATAAAAATTACCAAGAGTATCAAAGTATCAAGATGTATTAAAATAAAAATTAATTTTAGATCTTAATATTAATTAAATATTAAGAAATTATTGTTTTGTAAGAATAATAAAAAAATTTAAATATAAAGAAAGGAAATATTACATTAATGAAAAAGTTATTATCATTGTTAGGGGTTGTTTCATTAGTTGGAACAAGTGTTACGCCAGTTATTGGTTGTGGAGCAAAGCCAGTTAGTCAAGAAACTATTCATGACAAAATTAAAAAGTCTTTACAACATCAAATAGTATTTGATGATGATTGAATTATAGATTATGATCAATCAGAGGAAAATATTGAATATTTTATTAACTCAAATTTAGATTATAAATGAACATTTTTTAATAAATTAATTACTGACTTAGTAATGAAACAATTAATTAAAGATATTCCAACTTTATTGGACGTTTATCCTGATTTTAGTTTATCTGCAACTATTTCCTTTGAAAATAAAATTTCAGATTTAAGAGAAACTATTAAAAATGGGGAAGCTGCAAATATTATTTATGATGTTGCGTATAATTTGAATCAATTGCAGAATATAGCATTATCTGAAATTCAAGCAGCAAATCCTGTGCAACCTCCAGTTACAAGTGGGGTATTATCATATTATAATGGTTCATTATTTGGTCAATATAAGATTTTAGGTTCAAAATTACAAAATCAAATTTTATTTAAAAATGATAATTTTATTTCTGATAATCAAAGAAGACTAAATTATTTAACAGAAATTTTAAACCATAGTAGTGCTATAATTTCAAATAATGGTAGTTATCGCAAATTTTTATTTATGCCAGATTTTGCAATGCGTATCGGTTTTGAAAAAGATAATTTTCCTAATCACGATTTAGTAGAGCAAATTTACAATGATAATAATATTTTTTATGATAAATTAAATATTATTAAATCCAATATTATGAATAAATTTTTAAAAAATAATTCTATTCTTGATATAAAAATGTTTATGCCAACTGTTTTTGATGATGTTCAATTTGAAATAAGTTTAGACAAGGCTATTTTAGCGACTGATCTTAAAAATAATAGTGAGTTAAAATATGTATACGGATCACAATATTATGATAATGGAATATTAATTTTAAATGTTAAAACTAGATTAAAATATCAAGGAATATCAGCAAACTCAACTATTGATGAAAAAATAGCTTTTGGAGTCATTTATGAAGACTAAATAATCAAGTCTTAATAAAATAATCAACTTTAATATTTAAATTTAATTTTTATAATAATCTTACAAAACTAGAAGAACAGAGGTTTAAAAAATGAAGAGTAAGAATTTAAATGCTCGAGAGATTATTGAGCGCATTTTTAAGTCTGGTCAAAAGCCACTTTGAAAATCAAAGCGATTTATTAGTTTTGTATCAACAATAATTTTAATTGGGGGAACAGGGATTACAACAGGAACTATTTTGGCAACTAGAAATCATGGTCAAGAAATTTATTATAAATTTGATGATAAATATTTTAGTTCGCAAGAAAGTGTTGCTAATTATGCTCGTAGTGGGGCTAATACTCGTTCTCTTGGTTATAATACAAATAATTATTTGTTTGATGGTCAAACTTTTGGAACAAAAGAAGCCTTAAACAAATATTTAAATCAAAAATTTCCAATTAATAAAGTTAAAACAATTAGAAACCCAGGTAATTATACTATTAATAGTAGTGGTGAATTATCACGAGATGTAATTTCTGCCTCATATGAACAACCTGTAACAGTATATCGTGGTAATGATGGGAGTGCCTATTTAAATAAAAATGATGCTTTAAGTACTTTCCAAAATTATCAAAAAGTTTATAACATTGAAGGAGAACTTCGTTACAATGAATATGAAGCAAGAGAGTTATATGAAAATTCAATTAAGAAAAAATTAGAAAATAGTGATAATAGTAAAACAGCTTGTTATATTCAAGGAACAATTTGTCAAACTGAGAAAGAAATAAAATCTTGATTACGTAATGGGATAAAAAATGGTTTTGAATATCAAGGACAGTATTTTTCGGATTATAATTACTCCGAATATAAGACAGTAATAGCGAATATTGATGAATATACCGTTAATAAATATGTTAAAGAAGTAGTTAATCCTGATAAAAATTCATACTGAATTTCTCATGATCGTGCCTCAACAGGTCAAGGTTTTTTTGTTGGACCTAAGTATGTAGAAACTAGTCAAAAATTAACAGGTGCTAAGTTTGAAGAGGTTAGTTCTTATACCCCATCCCTTTTGTTATTTGCTGGATTATCTGGGGTAGTAAATGATATTACTACTTATCTTTATGAAGAAAAAGTAGAAAAATATACTGATTGGAATACGAATAATTTGCTCCATTTTCTAGAATGATTAAATAAGAATAAAATCTTAAGTTTAAAGAATATTAATAAAATAAAAGAGTTATTTTATACCTTAAATATTTCTAATCAACTTTTATCAGATTCAACCATAGGTTTAGGAGATATTACTGACCCAACTTTTACTGATTTTCATAAATTATTAGTAGCAATGAAACGAATGTTAACTTATCAAAAAGTTTATGCTTCATCAGTTGAAAGTGATGTTAAACAATTAGAACAGTTATTTAAAGAAATTATTGTTGAGATTTTAAATAATAATCGAGAAACTATGACATTTTTATTTGAAAATGATGATTTAGAAAATAACTTAGGAGCAGATTTTTTATTGAATTCAACAATTGGATTTGAAGATATATATAATCTATTCTTAAACGAAACAGCCTTTTTTGAAAGCAACAGCGATAAGCAAGCAGTAGTTAATGCTTTACAAAAAATTGAGAATGCAATTGATAATGTTGTTGGAATGATTAATGGTGTTAGTGGGTTAGCTGATCAAATTAAAGAGAATTATAAAAAGAAAAATACTACTGATGCAAAAGTACAAGAAAATCGTGGTGAAATTAAAGATAAAATTAATGGCGGGCTAAATGATAAAGCCTCTGAAATCAGTGATAAAATGCATATTAATAATAAAAATAGCCAAAAAATTCAACCACGGGCAATTGGCGCTTTTTTTAAAGGTTTTGCTGCGGTATGAGAAATTTCAAAAGCTCTTAGTCTTATTTCATTAAAGACATTAGAATTTAAAATTGACAATGAACATTCCCTATATTACATGGTACCAACTTTCCGAATTCCCGTTTTAGGAATTGATTTAAAAACACCACAACCGCAAACTAAAATTACGGAATTATCAGCATCAGCTTTAAAATACATGTTACCAAGTGATTTAGAAACAAAAGATCAAAAACTATATGAATTTAATGATCATTATTATTTATCAAAAGAAAATGCCAAAAATGATTTAATTGAAGCAATTTATTTACACCCTGAACGTTATGTTCCTAATAAAAAATTAATGATGAGTATTATGGCCCAAGATATTCCCTATATTTTACCATCACAAATTAGTGATGCCAATATTTGTGGAACTACTTCAAATGATGATGATTGTATTACCCAAGCGGATTATGATACGAAATTAAGTGAAGAAAAAAATAAATTTGTGAAGGAAATGTTTGATAAATATTTTGTTCCAAATAAGAAAGAATTTTACTTAGATGGTTTTGGTCATTATTTTGAAACTCAACAAGAAGCGTTAGCCAGTTTAAAAGAAAATGTTGCGCAATCTAATTTTAATGTTTCATATCAGTATACAACAAAAACTGGGAAAAATATTTTGGCTGATTCCCTAACTGAAATTCAAGATTTTGTAAAAAATAACGAAATTATTGATAGTAAAGCTGTTATTAATTCGGATTTAATTACGACATCAAACTATGATAGTTTATCAGAATATGTTGGGTTAAACTTTGATGTTTATGAACTGAGTTATTTTGGTGATAAAAAATATTTTATGTCCGCAATGCAAGCATGGAATTACGTTCTAAATCACGTTAACTATCAAACGTTAAACTTTGATGCCAATGCCAAAACCTTTGCTTTTGGTAAACATGAATTCTTCTCAGAAAATGATTTTATGCGCTGAGTTGAATTAAATACAGTCCAAGTAAGTGCAAAAGAAGCAAATGGAAAGGTTGTGAATTAAATGTTACGATTAATAGCTTTAGCATCTTCTTTAATAACAGTAACCCCATCAATGACAACAATGACTTATTATGCGCTAAACGATAATAGTAATCAACGAATCATTGATCCAGAAATTTTACGTGAAGATATTTTCAAAAATAGTATTTATGGGGGGCAAGTTAAGTACAGTGAATTTGATGGACAAACTTTTTATTCAGATGAAGCATTAAATGAATACCTCTTACAAAACAATAAAGTAACTTCTATCTTAACTTCTTCTAATCCCAATAAAATTATTAAAAATTATGAACATATGACATTAGATGAAACAAAAATCTATGATGCTGACTTAAATAATTTTAAACAACTATATCGTGATGCCTTTGGGAATGTGGCATATAGTCGCCAAGCAGCTCTTGATACTTATGTTAATAAAGGTCATGTTAAAGCTCAATATAGTTATGATGGGTTTTACTGATTTGATACCCCAGAAGAAGCCAAAATTAATGAAAAGTATAATATGAAAATTAATAAATCGTTATATTATATTTATCAAAATCAATATTATAATGTCTTTAATGATAAAGATATCAATGCTTTATTATCTTTAATGGATGAAGGGTATTATGCAAATATTAATGAATCATTAACTCAGAGCCCCTTACAAAACCCCATTATTGAAAAAGGGGATAGCAAATTAATTTATGATTTATTAAAAAAAGATTTCCAAAAAGATTGAAATGGGGATTATTATAATCAAATCACTGAGTCTGAAACGCAGTATAAATTGTCTATTGCACCCTCAGCAAGTAACCGAATTACAGTTCAATATTTTGATAAAAATGGTAAGGCAATAGGAGGTGCAACTGATTATTGGGCTGGAAGTGCTTTTACTTTTGAACCACTTAATGTTAAGTATAATAGTGGACAAGAAGTAATCAATGGGTTTAAAAATGCCAAATGAGGTGAAGGAACTGAAGGAACTCCTGGATTTGGTTGAAGATATAAAACAACAACTTTAGAAGGTTATAAAAATGGTCAACAAGTAAAAGTAAAAATAAATCTTGTCCCAACAAAATGAAGCAAAGGTGGAGGCAAAACTCCAGCTCCAAATTTAAATGATTATAGTTATGCTGATCAATCAACGGGAAAAATTAAATTATACTCAAATCCAGATAAGCATGATGATCAATTCTTAGATGTAACCCCAGAAAAACAAGGGGTTTATTCACCAGATAATATTACAACTGAAGAAAAAAATAAATTTTATAATGAATGATATGATAAATATTTCAATAGTGTAATTACAAATTTTGGGGTTAATGACAATCGCCAAGTAACATACGATGACATTAAAAACGGTAATTATATTAAAAATGTTGTCTTTGATGGGGAAGGATCAAAAGGGTTTATTTATAAAGATAAAGCTTATGATATTAATTATAGTAAGGGTTATAGTCAATCTTTAATTGAAAGTTATTTACACTGAGTTGAAATTAAAGCTAAATTATTAGAAAATCCTGTAACAGTTGAAGGGAAAACTGTTTATCAATTACGTAATGACTTTTTAGCAACAAAAGAACAGTTAGATAAATTTTTATATTTAGAAGGTAACTTTCAAAGTAAACTAATGTACTCATATTCACCAGACCCTGATATTTCTGATCGCCAGGGGAAAATGTTAGCTCCAACATTAGAAGAAGCGAAAGAAAAACAGATTATTAACGATAATAAAACTCTTCGTAAACAATTTATTGCCTATGATGCTTTTGGTAATGAAGAAGTTGCCAGTGCTAGTGCAGAAGACGCCATTCGTCAGTTAACTAATAAAATTCAATTAACTTCAAAATTTATTCATAAAAAAGAAATTAGTTCATGAGATCCAAATGTGAAAAGATCATGAGATTTAACAATTTCTGATGGTCGCTATAATGTCTATCGAATTGAAGATCCAAATCAAGGGGGTAAATTTATTTACTATCCATCCCAAGACTTAGCTTTAGCTGCTGTAAAAGCCAATGCGAAATTAAGTTCTAGTGTTAATACGTTAGAAAAAGCAATCTATTTATATAATTATAGTGCCACAAATGGACAAGTTATTCCTTTCGTTTTCTATGATAACGATGTTAATAGTGTTATTAAAAAAATCTATCAATATGAAGAGTGGACAGTCAATTAGTTACTGATAATTTCTGGAAAATATTTTTCAAAAAAGTTTTATTATCCAAATAATAAAACTTTTTTTCTTTCAAAACAGCATGTTTAGAGTTAAAATAATGGTGACATACAGCCTATGTCTAGGAAGGATGATAATATTGAAAAAGTTTATTAATAATATCAACGATATTGTTCCAGAAATGCTAGAAGGGATTACGTTAGCTAACCCAGCAACCCTAGAACGAATTGATGGCTTTAATATTATTATTCGCAAGAATAAAAAAAATAATAAAGTTGCCCTGATTAGTGGCGGAGGTTCTGGTCATGAGCCTGCCCATGCTGGTTATGTGGGGGAAGGGATGCTTGATGCTGCTGTTTGTGGGGAAATTTTTACATCCCCAACCCCTGACCAAGTTATTTCCGCAATTCATGCCGTGGGAACAAAACAAGGAACATTACTAATCATTAAAAACTATACCGGGGATGTAATGAACTTTGAAATGGCAATGGAAATGGCCCAATCAGAAGGTTATACTTGTGATTATGTTATTGTTAATGATGATCTTGCCCTTGAAAATAGTACTTTCACAACAGGAAAACGAGGAATTGCCGGAACTATTTTTGTCCATAAAATTGCCGGTGCCAAAGCCGAAACAGGGGCTTCGTTAGCAGAAGTGAAGCGTGTAGCTGAAAAAGTTATTGCCAATTTAGGAAGTTACGGCATTAGTGCTGATGCCTGTACAGTTCCTGCCAATGGGAAAAAAAGTTTTATTTTAGCTGATAATGAAGTTGAAATTGGGTTAGGAATTCATGGGGAACCAGGAGTGGCTAAAACAACCATTAAACCAGTTGATGAATTTGTGACAGACCTTTACCAAAAAATTAAAGACCACTTGAAATTAACAGCAAATGATCATGTTGGGGTAATGATTAATGGTTTGGGGGGGACTCCCTTGATGGAATTATCAATTGTTGCTCGTAAAACCTTAAAATTACTAGCAGCTGATCAAGTTACTTGTGAAAAAACTTTTGTTGGAAACTATATGACGGCCCTTGAAATGCCTGGTTTTTCAATTTCAATTTTAAAATTAGACCAAGAGTTAACAGAATTGTTAAAAGCAAAAGCAGTAACCCCAGGAATGGTAGTTGTTTAATGGAACAAGCAAAAATTTGACAAGCCATTACGGAAAAATTAATTGCTAACAAAGAATTACTAAATGATTTAGATCAAGCAATTGGTGATGGTGATCATGGGACAAATTTAATTCGTGGGTTTAATGAAGTTATTAAAGACCCAGTAAAACTAAATGGTACTTGGCAGGCATCATTTAACTTTGTTGCAATGACCTTAATGTCAAAAGTTGGAGGTAGTTCCGGGCCATTATTTGGGATCTTCTTTTTAAATATGAGTAAAGCAATTAAAACTGCGAGTACACAACAAGAATGGTTAGATGCTTATTTAGCTGGCATTAAGGCGGTTAAAACGCTTGGCAAAAGTGATGTTGGGGAAGGGACAATGCTAGATGCGTTAATCCCAGCAGTTAAAATCTTGGAAAGTAACTTAAATTTAAATAATAAAGATCTTTATAAACAAATGGCTTTAGCCGCACAAGAGGGCGCGGAAGCAACAATTACGATGCTAAAGACAAAAGGGCGAGCGTCTTATTTAAAAGAACGTTCTGTTAATCATATGGACCCTGGGGCTAAATCAGTTAGTCTAATTTTTGAAGCGGTTAGTGAGGCTTTACAATAAATGGTTGCTGTTTTAGTTGTTAGTCATTCGTATCCTCTGGCTAAAGCAGTAGTTGACTTTGTCAGTGAAATGAAAATCAATAATTTTCCGTTTCAGTTTATTGGCGGTATTGAAGATGGCCAACGATATGGCACTGACCCGATGCTAATTCAAAACAAATTAACAGAATTATTGGTTGATAATGATGTTTTAGTGTTATGCGATTTGGGAAGTTCAATTATGAATACACAAGTAGCCATTAATTTTTTACCACCAGCTTTACAAGAGCGGGTTGCTATTGCTGATAGTCCTTTTTTTGAAGGGACGCTTGTGGCTGTTACTAGCAATCATCTTACGATTGACTTAGCAACCTTAAAGCAAGAAGTAGAAAATATGAGTCGAATCGCAAAAATATAGGGAGCAAGTAGCAATGCTTCAAAATCTAGGAATCCCAAGTTATTATAACTAAGGAAATGATACTAGGCTAATCAATTCAAAAAGGTTTAGTATAATCAAATTTTTAAAAAGTAACTTGGAAAAAGTAACTGTGGTTACTTTTTTTGTGAAATTATTTCTTGAAAAAGATTTTTTCGTTATAATATATGTATAGAAAAATAGAATAAGGTGATGGAATGCGCAATATTGTGCGAAATATTGTAACATTAGTATTTATCATAATTAGTTATTTTGCTTTTTCAACTTGAATTAATTGAATGACGCGCCAACAAGGAAATACTGTTATTGTTCAAATTATGACACCATTTCAAGTGGTAATTTTAGGATTAATTTTTGCAATGATTATTCCGACTTTTAAATCAATTTTTTTGGCATCATATAGTTTGATGCGTAAATACCAAAAAAATAAAAATCAATTTTTATTATATAAGTATGATAAATTAATGCTAATTTTACGAATGATGGAACGTAATGTTAATGCCAATAATGTTGATGGGTTAAAACGTAATTTTTGAAGTTACGACAATAATGATCTTATTCGTCCTCAATTTGTGGAATCGTTAGTTGCGGATTTAAAGACAGCTGTTGTGCGCGATTATGCCTTACCAAAATATGGTAAAGTTGTTAAAGAAGTAATTAAATGTTGTGAAGACTTTTATCAGAAGGAACGAGCTGTTTCAACTGGGAGTGTTAAACGCCGCTTGTTTTTCGATATTAGTCAGGGTTATCAACTAACATCCCAAGGATCAAATTATAATATTCATTATTTTGAAACACTATATAGTAAAACAACTAATAAACAACAATTAGGATGAAAAATTTATTCATTATATATGATTAAATTTAATTATTATTTTTTATTCTATGGTCTTGGTTTAGCAGCCCTAGTTGGAGTTATTTTCTTTCCACTAATCGGGCAATATAGTCATTTTAATTTGACAACATGAGGAGTATCACTTTTAGTGATGGTGTCTGGAGTTGGTGCCATCATTAGTCATGGTGTAAAGTCACTAACATTAAGCAAAAAAAAGGAAGTACGTAAGTATTTAATTTTACCCGCTGTTACTTATTATTTCTTAATTTTACTAATATTTTTAAATATTGCAGGATCAATCATGCTCTTACCAAGTATCACAGCTATTCCTCCGGAAAGTACAAATATTTTTGAATCAGGAGCATTACCATTTCTGTTTGCCTTAGCAAATTTAGTTTTAACAACGGCTTTATTAATTTATATTTTAGCAACATTAATGGATTATTTAAAAGGACCAGGATTAGTAAAAGAATATTTGATTGAAGGAATTATTTTACCGCTAGTGATGTTTTTGGCATTTACAATTACCCGCACTACTTTGATTATTTATTATGATGACCCACAAGGGTTAAATCCGTTTGTAAATATGATTCAAACCTTTTTAACCGCTGCCTTATTTATTTATTGAGTTGTTAACTGAATCTTTAGTAGTATGATGTCAGCTGTTGTTAATAATAATAAATATTTAAAATTACATGGTGTTAGTCAAACACCAAAAAAACAACAAAAAACTAATAATAAAAAAAATAAAAAAGCTAATGATTAAATCATTAGCTTTTTTGAACAAATTTTCAAACTATTTTTATTGATAATCAAAATATGAATTAATTCTTAGTCCTTCACTAAACAAAATATTATTATCAATTGGTAATGAGTCAAAATAATTGGTATAAATAATTTTATCTATCGTATAAGCAAGTTTAAAAATAATTTGAGATGTATGAGTTGTTATTTCTTTTGTTGTATAAAATTCTTCTATCGTAAAGTCACGTTGTTCTTTTATTAAATTAGTAAATACGATATCAAAAGCTGGTCAAACTGCATATAATGTTGTTTGCGAAAAAGAAAATAGTTTAGTATCAACAAAATAGATTTCTTTGCCTTCTTGTTCAAGAGGAAGAGAATTCTTTGTTGCAAAAATTAAACTAGATAAAAAATCAATTGTTTTATATTCCCCAACTAATGTTTTTTCGGGAGCTTTTTTGTGAAGCATTGTTACCGATTTTAATTCTTCTTCCTGTTTTTTACTATTAAAGCTAATATTATTATTTATGATAATTGGTGCTGTAGCTGCAAACCCTAATCCTGTTGCCCCGATTAGGGATAATAAATTTTTCATTCTAACAAGTCCTTTCCTTCTAACCCACCCAGACCCTACCATTTTAATAAATAATGATAGTTAATATTATTTTAATGATTTAATTAATTTATTTGTTATGGTTCTATTTTAGTCTTAATTTAATTTGAAAACAAGATTTGCAAGATGAGATATTATTACACTAATTGTAAAAAGGAAAATTATATCCTATAAAGTAAATAGTTTATGTAGTATCGATTTTAAGGGAGGAAAAATATTGCGAAAATTATTTACATTATTTTTATTTGTCTGTTTTACTTTTACTTATTTAGTGTATTATCCGTTTAATTTCATCCAAGATAATTTTTTTAAGTTAGTATCACCTAGTACAATAGAAAATGTTGAGCCAGTTGATAAAGTTAAATTAAATCCCAATTTATGTTCTTTCGATATATCAGGTACTTTAAAACAATTGAGAAAAGAAAATAATACTAATGTGACAATTTATGGCCCGGAAATTTTATTGTATGATTTTGAAACAGAAAAAATATCTTTAAATCTATGAAAGAATTTGGTTGAAAATTTATCTTTTAGTGTAAATAGTAATATTAATTTTTCAACCGGAGAAGAGGAATCTGTTTTATCGAAAAATGTAATTCTTAAGACAGAAAGAATTAATGAAAAAATAATTCGCATGCAAGTTCAATCTTTAAAAAAAGATAACAGTGTTGGGACATTGCAAACTTTGACCTCCTTATATATTAAGTGTGATAATAAAAAACTGGTCTTAAAGATGGGTATAATTTTAGAAAATGAAAGTTTAAAATATTTGAATGTAAGTATAAAAATTAGTTTAAAACTTAATGGAATTTTTTATAAGAAAAAATTAAATTATGAAGAAACTAAATTAAAACTTAGCGAATTGGTAAAAACAAAAGAAATAGTTTTTGATAGTTATAACAATGATATGAAAGAGCGAGAAAAAAATATATTATCTAATTGGGATCAGTATTTATTAAAAATATTTAGACAGAATAAATATCTAATTAATTTTTTTACTATTCCAAATATAGATCTGCAGGGTAATTTAATTTCAAGCTCTTTTTACTTAAAAATACCTTTTTCTAATATTATTTTAAATTATGATTTTGTTTTCAAAATTAAATATCAGCTAACAGGGACCGAAAATATTAATAAGCGATTAATAATTATGGCTGGAAGAAACTTTAAGCAAGATTTTAATAATGACAATAAAAATCAGGATTATGACAAAAACATTTTTTATAATCAGGGGGTTAATGTTAAATTATTATCAAAATTTAAAAATGAAAAATTTTATTTAGATAATAAAGAAATTGTTGGCGAAGATAGGATTGATTTATATTTATGACCAAAATTAAATGATACCCAATATGAAATTAAAATTATCGGTGAACAAAATAATAAGCAAAATATTATTTATAATAAAAAAATAGTAATCTCAGGCTATTCAAAATCAACAAATTTTTATTCCACAGATGGAAGAATGGCAAAAGAAGAAATTACTTTTGGTAATATTGATTACCCGGTGGTATCGTCAATAATAGAAACTAAAAGTAATTTAACTTTAGAAATAAATTGATCAAAAATTAATTTTCTTTATTTATATAAGCTTGACGATAATTTAAATCCGATTAAAAATTATAAAGTTAATGATAAAAAGTTTACTATTCAAAAGGATGGCATTTATAATTATAGGGTTTATGAATCTTCGGGACGAATCCTAAACTATTATTTTTTTATTGGAACTAAAAATATTTATTATCAAAACTATTTTATTTCCGATCATTTTAAGATATTAAATAAATTTTTAACAACAATTAGAAATCCAATTATTTTAGATTCAGAAACAATCTCTTATGAACAATTATTATCTGAAATTGATAATTATTATTTTTGAAATAACAATGCTAAACCGCTAGTGAATTTAAAAAAACTCAATTTAGAGAAAATATTACAACTACCAAATGCCATTAATAATAACGACTCAATAAATAGTATTAAATTATTAATAATCGATGTTTTAAATAACTATGATTTAATTTATAAGAGAGATTATTTTATTTATATTAATAAAATAGAATTATCTGATTTTAATAATATTAAAAATGATTTATCAAATGGGGTTAAAAAAATAAAAATAATAGCGAACCCATATTCATCAAAAGTTACTGGCGAATATCTCATTAATTTTTCGGATAATATTTTTGATTTATCCCAAATTGATTTTTCAATTTTAACAACATCAACTCACTTAAAAAGAGAATATATTAAAATAATTAATGATACTTTAATACGCAATGGAGTTTTAGCCACTAAAGATATTGATTATAGAATATTTTTTGATGATAATAAAATATTAATTAAAGCGATTAATGGTTCCAAAAAATTAACTAATGAACAAGTAATCTATTTTCCGCTGGCAAAAAGAGTGGGGCATTTTTTTAATACTGTAATACCTAAAAATATTGCAATTATTGTAACAATTGTTTTTATTATTATATATTTACTTTTTTTTGTTCTGCTCTTTCGCCCAATTAAAAAAATTTTAAAAAATAAAAAGAGTATGAGTTAAATTCTCATGCTCTTTTTATTTAAACATTTCAAATAATGTTTTAAGCATAACCCCTGTTCCACGGTTATTATCATCAGCTGTTCCAGCAATATCTAAGTGAATATATGGTTTATCTTCGACAAATTCACATAAGAATGCTGCGGCTGTTGAACTACCGGCAAAACGTGAAGGTTCGGCATTTGTTAAATCAGCAATTGGTGTTTTGCGCATTGCTTCAAAATGCTCTGCTTTAATTGGCATTCTTCAAATTTCTTCATGTGAATGTTCAGTTGCATTTGCAAATTCTTGATATCATTCATCATTATTAGCAAATACTCCTGTCATTGTTTTTCCTAAAGCTACTAAGATTGCTCCTGTTAATGTTGAGGCCTCAATTAATTTTGTAACATTTAATTTACGGATCGCATATGTAATCCCGTCGGCTAAGACTAATCTTCCTTCAGCATCAGTATTATCAATTTGAACAGTTTTACCGTTCATTGAAGTAATAATTGATTCTGTTAATGTTGCTTTACCCCCAATGCGGTTTTCAGTTAAACAAGCAACAGCAGAAATATTAACATTGGCTTTTTGTTTTGCTAAAGCAATTATTGTTGAACAAACAATTGCTGCTCCTGACATATCAAATTTCATCCCAACCATTGCGTTTGAAGGTTTTAAGTTATATCCTCCACTATCAAAAGTAATTCCTTTTCCAATTAAACCAACTTTTTCAGTATTTGAAGGATTACCTTTATATTCTAAAACTACTACACGTGGTTCTAAATTACTTCCAGCATTAACGGCTAATAATAATCCCATTTTTTCTTGTTCAATTTCTTTTTTATCTAAAATTTTAACAGTTAAGTTTGGAATTCCGGCTGCCATTTCTTTTATTTTATTAGCAAACATTTCTGGATACATTAAGTTTGGTGGAGTATCTTGTAATGTACGGGCAAAATTAACTAATTCCATTTTAATTTTAACTTCTTCAAATTTTTCTTGGGCACGGCTACAATTGTGAAGCAAGTTAATTGTTGGTTTAACATTATTTTTTTTAGTTGTTTTTAATGAGAATTCTTCATAATCGGCATAAAAAACACTTTCCATGATTGCACGACCCACACAACTATTTTCTTGTGCGCCTTTTTTAAAACTATCAATATCAATATTTACGTTATATTTGTTAGTTTTAATAAAATTGCAAATAAATTTTGTCACTGTTTTAAAGTCTAATGCTTTATCAAAGTAAGCATAAATTGTTTTATCTTCACTAATTAAAGTTGTGCGATTGCTTTCTTTTATAATTAAGGGGTTAAGTTCATCTTCTTTAAAGACTGCTTTTAATGTCAGTTCTTGATTTTTATCATTTAGTAAAATCATTGGATTAATTCCTTCTTTCTAATTAATTATCTAATATAATTTATAGTAAGAATTATAACACTTGCTGGTTTTAAAATCTCATAAAATTAAAAATTTATCAAATATTAATTTTCCCTTTAATCAGTTATAATAGAACTTGTAAGAAAGAAAGGGGCAAAGCCATGAAAAGAAGCGAAGTTGCAAATGAATATAAATGAGATTTTTCACACTTGTATCAAGATGTCCAAGCGTGAAAAGCAGATTTAACAATAATAGTTAAGAAATTAGAAGAAATTATTACCTTCCAAGGTAAATTAAATGATCAAAAGATTTTTAAAAAATATCTTTTATTAGATGAAGAAATTGATTTAATTGCTAGTAAGTTAGGACAATATTTACATATGGGAGATATTGACACAACTAATCTAGAGTATCAAGAGTTAAGCGGAATTTACTCAAATACAATTAATCAAATTGCAAGTAAATTAGCTTTTGTTGCACCAGAAATTAAAGCAGTCGGGGAAGAAACCGTGATGAATTGGGTAAAAAATGACCCAGATATTAGTCAATATGAGTATGGTTATCGTAAATTTTTCCGTAGTAGTAAACATATTTTGTCAGCACGTGATGAAGAAATTTTATCAATCGTTGCTCGTAGTCGGGGAGCTGCCGATGATTTATATGATTTATTAGCTTATGCTGATCGTAAACCAGTTTATATTACTCATAAAGGGCAAGAAGCGGAATTAACAAATGCCTTGTATAGTGAAATTATGGAAAAAAGTGACCCCTTAAAAGACCAAGGGTTAAGAATTAAAGTTTCAGAATTGTTTACAAAAAACTTGGTTGAGAAAAAGCATTCTCTTGCTCGTGTTTATGAGGCGATAATTCATGAAGCAGTTGAGGATGTTCAATTACGCGGTTATAAAAATACTTTACAAGCAGCGTTAAGTAGCGATGATGTTGATGAAGAAATTTATGCTAGTTTAATTAAATATGGTAAAAAACATAGTAATTTATTTGTTCGCTATGAACTATTGTTAAAAAATTATTTTAAATTTGAAAAATTTTATGCAACAGATCGTAGTTTAAAATTAGTTAAAAATGTTGCTAGTTTAGACAAAAAATATACTGTTGAAGAGGCAAAAGATTTAATTCGCACAGCTTTAACACCTTTAGGTGATGAATATTTAACACAATTAGAAAAAGCTTGAAGTAATAATCGTATTGATTATTATGAAGATACAAATAAACGCGATGGAGCCTATTCATCTGGGGGCGCTGGAGTTGAACCAATTATTTTAATGAATTGAGATGGCACAATTAGTTCAGTTAATACTTTAGCCCATGAGGTTGGACACTCTGTTCACACATTATTAGCTGATAGTAATAACCGTTATCCGCTAGGAAATTATCCAATTATTTTAGCGGAAGTTGCTTCAACAGTAAATGAACATTTATTATTTGATTATTTATATTCAATTGCCACAACTAATGATGAAAAAATTTATTTACTACAAAATCGGATTGAAGAAATTATGGGAACCTTTTTCCGTCAAATTCACTTTGCAGATTTTGAATGAACAGCGCACCAAAAAGTTGAAAACAATGAGCCATTAGATGCGGATAAATTAGCTGATCTTTTTGCCCAAAAATCAGAAGAATTTGGTTATGACGTTTTTGATAAATTAGATGAAAAAGGAAAACCCTATGGTTGAACAAGAATTTTACATTTCTTTAATTCACCATATTATGTTTATAAATATGCCACTTGCATCGTTGCTTCATTTAAACTTTATAATGATGTTTTAAATCACCATTCTGAACAGTTAATTAATTTCTTAAAACAAGGTGGGAATAAAGAACCGTTATTGATTTTAAAAGATATTGGGATCGATTATACTGATCAAAGGGTGTATGATCCATTAATTGAAAAATTAACAGCTTTAATTGATGAATTAGAATTATTATTAAAAAATAAATAAACAAAAAGTCCGAACAATTGTTCGGACTTTTAAAATTCAATTCCTTTACGAGCAGGAACATTATCATAAAAATAATGTTTTTCTGCAGAAACAAAACTAATTAAATCAACAGCACTAGCTAAAGTTGGTGTCATATGATGACCTGAAAAAACCATTTCAATGTTTGGGTTTTTATTTTTAATTAGGGCAATTAATTCTTCTTCGGTGATTAATTCATTAACTATGCATCCTAATAATTCATCAACAATAATCAAATCAATGCCTTCTTGCTGAGATAACGCTTTTAATTCTTCAAAACCTAAGCGCATTTCAGTTTTTAATATTGCTTTTTCTTCATCATTCATTTCTCAAAAAAACTTTGTATTTGAAGAATAATAATTTCTAATTTCTAAATTTGGATGTTTAATTTCTGCAAAGAAAAGCATTTCTCCTGATTGACGATTTTTTAAAAATCGTAAATATTTAACATTTCAGTGATAGCCAAGAGCTCTGATTGTCATCCCATTTAAAATAGAAGTTTTACCTTTTCCATTACCATAATAAATATGGGTATAGCCTTTTAATTTCATTTCTAGTTCTCCTTATTTTTTATCACGGGGCATTTCCCCAATTTTATAAGCTGATTGGGAGCGAATAATGGCTCCAGGGTCAGCTAGTAGGACAGTTTCTTTAATTTCCCGGAAAAAAACCAACGGGATTGTAATCATAATTAGGATACTGTCATCTCTAATATTATCATCAAATGTTCAATCTACTTTTCAAGCACATTGATTATGAATTCCTTTTGCTTTTAAGCGTTCTGAAACAAGATTTGGTTTTTCGGAAATAATAAATAAGGTTGTATTACGATAACGGGGGAAAATTTTATTCGCCACTAACCCAGCAATAAAAATAACCATAAATGATGCAAAGAGAGGAGCTGAAAAGTAGTAAAGACCAAAACTAGGGTTGGGGTTATTTGATTTAATTCCATAGCTCATCGCTCAAGTTCCTAATAGGATTATACTATTAACTAAAATTGAAATATTTCCGATTGGTTTTTCTTTTTTTCGAGCAATATAGTTATTAATAAAGTCGGTTCCCCCTGGGCAGGAACCAACTTTGTATAAAATTCCATAGGCAATCCCTGTTAAAATAGCCCCAATTAATCCAAAAAAGAAAATTCACAGGTCAAGGATTGTTTGATCTTTGATTGTACTTAGATTTTGTAAAAAGTAGAAATCATTTGAATTAAGATAAGGAATTCCATGATATGAACCAATCCCATTAATAATAATATGAAATAGGATTTGGCCAATCATATACATTAAACTTTTAAGCGTGAAACTAGCACCAAGTGTCTTTCAGCTAAAAATAATTAGCGGAATATTTAAGACAATAAAGAAGATATAATATAGTAGATTAGAATTATTAATATTATCAATAGTTAATGGGGGAAAGATAAATTGGGCAAAAATCCGTCCTAGAGCTCCAATTCCGGGAGGCAAAATTCGACTTGGTGAAAAGAAATAGTCAAAAGCAATTGTGGCAATTAACGCCGCTAAAAATATATAACCATAATTTTTCAAGTTTGTGATTTGAAAATATTTTTTTAAGGAAAAGGGAATTTTCTCTTTTTTATTTTTATAATTAGGTTTTAAAACGGCAATCGGATTTTCAATATTTAAGTAATTTTCAGCAGCAATTAATTCTTGCTCATATTCAACAATCTTTTCGACTAGTTTATTAATCGCACTTTTTTCAGTAATTTTTAATTGTTCAAGTGCTACTTTTAGTTTAAATTCTTTTTTTTGATCAGGATTTACTTCTAGTTTTGCCAACCGTTTTTTAATGCTTTTTCGTGTTGTTTCAGTTTGATTAATATAATGTTTTAAGGTTTTTTGTGTTTGACGGATATTCTCTTTGATATTTTCATACTCTTGTTGGGTAATTTTTCGTTTCTTTTCCACTGTCATGACTCCTAAGTTACTTTAACTATACAATAATTAGTATATGCTTAAAAAATCTAAAATGTAAAAATATTTTAATATTTTTAACTATTTATTTTTTTTTATGTTATAGTAATAAGAAATAATTGTAATTATTTTTTTCAAAACAAACACAATATGGAAAATTAAATAGAAAAGGGAAAAGAGCAAGAATGAGTCTAAGAAAACTTGAAAAAACAAAAGCTACTCAGCTAGTTTCAGCAGCTGAGTTTAAAAAAATTAAATCAAAAAAAACAGTAATTGTTGGAATTTCGCATGGTCTTATTGCGGCCGTAATTTATTCCCTTGTGCCGTTACTATTATATATCTTGCCGTCAAATGGAGGTTATGGTGATTTAAATTCAACTTTAAACACAACCTTTTATGTGACAATGCAAGAAATAATGGCAGCAGTTGTAATGTTTTTATTTTATAAACCAACTAATTTTATTCGTTATTTTAAAAAATTGCGCCATAAATCGGCGTGATTAATTATTTTATTTGGATTCCTTGGGGGACCATTTGCGATGATTTTTTTACAATTAGCAGTGTTAATGACAATTAATGCCGCTGGAAAAGTTGATGGGACTGTCCCTAACTTATTATTAAATTTAAATGTTATTTTAGCCGCCATTGGAAGTACAATTTTCTTCCGTGCTCGCCAAAGTAAATATACATGAATTGCTTTAATTCTTTCAACAGTATTAATTATTGGAATGTCAATTAACTTTGCTATTGAACAAGGATTAAGTTGAAGTTCAATTGGGGGAATGTGTTTAGCATTAGTAACAGCTGGACTATATTCTTTAGAAGCATTAGGAATGTCACATTTAATGCGTAGTTCAAAAGTAAAATTCACTGACAAAGAAGCAGTTTCAATTAAAACTGGTTCATCAGCAATTATTATGCTAGTTTTTGGGTTACCAATCGCAGCATTAGTTGATAACCCTCATCAAGGATTTTGAGTAGGTTATGAAGTATTTAGTAATTTTCAATATTATCAATATTTAATAATCTTCTTATGTGGAGGAGTTATTATGGGAACAGGGCGTATGTTGTATTATTCAGGGTTAGCAAAAGCCGGACCAACTTATACAACAGCAACGCAGTTGTTAATGTTCTTTTGAACACCAATCTTCCAATATTTATTTATTGTAATTGGGGTTCCAAACGAAATTTTACCACCAACATGATACTATTGAAT
Source organism: Spiroplasma syrphidicola EA-1 (assembly GCF_000400955.1). NCBI lineage: Bacteria > Bacillati > Mycoplasmatota > Mollicutes > Entomoplasmatales > Spiroplasmataceae > Spiroplasma > Spiroplasma syrphidicola. The sequence goes on along the minus strand of NC_021284.1, from coordinate 940,870 downwards.
TTATGTTATTCCAATTATCTTTTGTACCTTCTTGATTTCAATTAATGAATATATTATTTTTGCCACCGAGGTTGGTTGGCGTAAGGCCTTTTCGGAACTATTTCATAAGGTTGAAGTGGTTGAAGCATTACCAGATGAAAAAGAAAAAGATAAATTAGTTGAAAAAACTAATAAAAAATAAAAAATAAATAAGGTTGTGCCGGAAAAAAAGTTTTAAAAAGATAAAATTATCCGCGCAAACCTTATTTTTTTATGATTAAATTATAATAACAAAAAAGAAATAATTAGATGGATGAGGAAAAGCATGGAAACAAATAGTCTTTTATTTTTACGAGCGGTTGAATTAGCAGTCATTGCCGCATCACCATTAGTGGGAAAAAATGACAAAAATAGGTTAGATCAAAAAGCGGTTGATATTATTAATAGACTATTAACAAACAACAATGCAAAAGCAAAGATTGCGATTGGGGAAGGTGAATTGGACGCGGCACCAATGCTATACCAAGGCCAAACGTTTAGTGAAAACCAGGCTATTACGATTGATATTGCCGTTGATCCAATTGAGGGAACTTCGCCCGCTAGTAAAAATGAAGAAGGTTCAATTTCATGTATTGCCATTGCAAAAGCAGATTCAATGTTGCAAATTCCTGAAATGTATATGGAAAAGCTATTTATTAGTAAAAATTTAGCAAAATATGTCGATTTTAATTTAGAAATTTTTGAAATTTTGAAAAAATTAGTATCAGTTAAACCAAATTTATCATGTATTATTTTGGATAAACCTCGCCATCAATTAATTATTGCTAAAATGCGTACCTTAGGAATCGAGATTTATTTGATTAAAGAAGGGGATGTTTTAGGCGCAATTGATGTTGTTCTAAAAAAAGCTGATTTCTTATATGGAACTGGGGGTGCTCCGGAAGGAGTTTTAATGGCTTCTCTTGCGATAGCAACAAACCATCAAATGTGAGCAAAATTAGTTGGCTATGATCAAATTTGACCAAATGAACCAGAAACAAAAGAACGGGTTGCAATTGAACAAAAGGTTTTACAACAAAAAAAATTGACTTTTAAGACAATTTTCACTGAACATGATTTAGTTCAAGATGAAAGCACGATGTTTTTTGCCGCAAGTTTAACTGGGGGAACAGTTTTAAAGCCGTTAACCGTAGTAAATGATGAATTTGTTGTTAATTCATTTATTGGTTATAACAATATTTATCATCAAATTGTTTCAAAATATCCAATTAGAAAAACAATGGATGAATTATTAATTCATTATAGTAAGTAAAAATAGTACTAAATTTATTATTAATTAATAGATGGAGGTATTAATATGTTGGACCAAGTGGAAAAAGTTGTCCTAGGAACGATGGGGATTGAAGACGAAAATGTCATTATTAATGCCCTAAAAAATGGATATCAAATAATTGATACTGCTGAAGAATATCAAAATGAAAAAATAATCGGAAGAGGAATTAAGCATTACCTTAATGAAACTAACCATGAGCGAACAGACTTAATTATTGCAACAAAAATAAGTGCTCAGAGTATTGAGAAAAATCAAACTAAAAAAGTTGTCTATCAAGCATTAGAAAATCTACAATTAGATTATTTAGATATTGTTTTATTGCATCATCCTGGTCTTAATTTTGAGGCAACAATTAAAGCCTATGAAGATTTATTGGCTCTTAAAAAAAGAGGGTTAATTCGGGCGGTTGGTGTTAGCAATTTTGACAAAGATATGATTAAATTATTATATAGCAAAACAGGGTATTATCCTGAAATTAACCAAATAGAATTTAGTCCTTTTAACCAACGATGAGACCGAATCCAATTTTGCCAAAATAAAAACATTTTAGTTCAGGGATATGGAACATTAAAAGGTTTAAAAAAGAGTGGCTTGTTATCACAAAAAACTTTGCAAGCAGAAGCGGAAAGATATAATTGTACTATTTTTCAACTAATCTTACTATGAGTTAAATATTTTAATATTCAACCAGTTGTTAGTGCCCATAAACTTACGCATTTACAGCAAAATATTTTTTTACCAAAAGTTAAATTAGCAAGAAGTACCATTAAATTAATTACTAGTTTAAATATGTATGAAAATATTTATCCAGAATTATTTAATATAATATAATAAATTAAATTATTTAACCGCAAAAATTATTTTTAAAGGAGGGCAGAAAGATGGTTAAAGCTACAAAAAATTTAGTTTTAATAATTATTTTAGTTTCAGCAATTGCTGCTGGGACAATTATCGGGATTGTTGCTTGATATTTTACTAGTGTAGCGATCCAAAAAAATCCTTATGAGACAAGTTGCTTATTATATCAAAATCATAGTTCAGAAAAAGTTGATTTAAGTCGAGAGAATAATTCAGAAAAATTATTAAACCAATTAGCAGAAGACAACACAATTTTATACAATCAACATCGGTTTGTCTCTAACATTAATAATGATGATGTTGCTTTAATTAAACGCTGTGAAAGTAATATGCTTTATAAGGCTAGTTCTGAAGCAATAAATAATTTTAATAGGTTAGTTAGTGAGCCAAAATTTAATGACCTAACAAATGTTGAACAAGCATTAAGTAATAATAATTATTATAAATATGAATTAACAAATTTAAGCCAGCAAGCAGATTTTGGGGATAAAGAGAATTTTAAAAATAATATCATAAAGTTTTATACTGCTTTCTATAACCTGTATGGGGAAGAAATGTTTAAACAATTACTTTATAATATTCAAATATTAAAGATAATTGATAAATTAGAGAAAGAGAAGGAAACTACTGTAGCATATACAAGCAGATTATTTGATAGACGGGGCTTTTTCCAATGTATTGCCTTTGGCCCGTACGCTGGGAAAGTCAGTATTGCAAAAAGAGAATATAATACTGGTTGATGAGCTGCTCCAGATAATATTGAAGTGCTTGTTCATGAAACAGGGCATGCGCTAGCAAACTTTGCATATATTTTAAAAGGAAGCCGTAATTTAATTAATAACAATTTTAATCCTCAACCAGGTGTTTGTTCAGATTTAACTTCAATTGGGGGAGAAATAAATGTTTATATTGATCGAGTTGACCCAAATGATTATCTTATTAATTTTTTAGGTCAACGGGCAGGCATTAGCAACAATTTTTTTAAGCAACAAATATTAGCAGCATGATCATTTGTTCAGTCAAAATATGGCCGTAGTGGAGTTAAAGATTATGGGGGCAATGGCGAATTATTTGCCGAAGCTTTTGCCCAGTGGTTTTTAACTCCAGATGATAAAAAAGGTTTAAATTGAGAGATCTTAAATGAATTCTTTACGATGGCTTTAAAAAATAGATATTTATTATGATAAAAAAATAGGTTTATTAAAAACCTATTTTTTTTATACTTCTTCGCCAGCTAGTAGTTTTTCTAAATAATGGCCAACACCACCTTCTTCGTTAGTCAAATGGGTAATTCCACGTGCAACTGTTTTCAAAGCATCATTACCATTTTTCATCGCCACTCCGTAACCAACAGTTTGTAACATTTGCTGGTCATTTAACTCATCACCAAAAGCAACCACATCACGAATATCAACGTTATAGTATTGGGCTAAAATAACAGCAGTAAAGCCTTTTGAAACAATTTTATTAGTAATATTAATCATTAATTTGCCATCTTTACTTTTCGCCCCAATATGGGCATGAACTGAATTTTTATAGTTTTCTAAAGCTCGAAAAATTGTATCTTTATCTTTTTCATCTTTAAGATATAAGGCCATATTACTAGCAGGACCACGTCATAACTCATAAGGATTAGCAATAAAATACTGATCATCAATTTCATTATCGAGATGAAAATAGTTTTCAATGGCGGCATCTTTTTTTCAACAAATCGCTTTGTCATAATGTTCAATTAATAAGTTATCAAGTTTGCCAATAATATTAGGATGGTTGATGATTCCGGTAATAACATCATAAGAAATTGAGAAAACAATCCGCTTAAATTCACGTTTTAATGGATCATGGATATGACCACCATCAAAATTATTTAACAGCGTATCTAAGCCTAATTGACGATAAAAACGGATACTTGCCCGATATGGTCGCCCCGTAATAATACAAACTTTATGACCATCCATTGTTGCTTTTTGCAAGACAGCTAATGTTTTTGGATGAATTGTTATTCCATCATTCATTAATGTTGTCCCATCGAGATCAATTAAAATTAAGCGTTTTTTATTTAAATGTTGTAATTGCATTTTTACTCCACCTTACTATTGCTGCCTTAATTATATCCAATATTTATTATAATCGGAAAATTTTGATAATTTTAGCAGTAAGACCTTGTATTTGCTAAAATATCTGCTATGATTAAGATATATTAGCAATCATAATAATGGAGTGCTAACTAGGGAGGTAGGTATTATGGAATTTCAACAACAGTATGAACCAGGCAAAGATCCAAAAATTCTTGAAAAATTTACCAAAAACTTAAATAAAGAGGCAAGTATTGGTAAATTAGAACCGATTATTGGCCGTGATGATGAAATTAATCGTGTGATTCGAATTTTATCACGTAAAACAAAAAATAACCCTGTTTTAATTGGGGAACCAGGAGTTGGGAAAACCGCAATCGTTGAAGGGCTAGCCCAACGTATTATTAAAGGAGACGTTCCAAGTAATTTAAAAAATAAAGTAATTTATGAATTAGATATGGGAGCTTTAATTGCTGGGGCTAAATTCCAAGGGGAATTTGAAGAACGGCTAAAAGCGATTATGAATAAGGTGAAAGAATCAAATGGGGAAATTATCTTATTTATTGATGAATTACACTTAATTGTTGGCGCAGGTAAAACGCAAGGAAGCATGGATGCTGGAAACTTATTAAAACCAATGTTAGCTCGTGGAGAATTGCATTGTATTGGCGCGACAACATTAGATGAACACCGTTTATACATTGAAAAGGATGCGGCGTTAGAACGAAGATTCCAAAAAGTAATGGTTAATGAACCAACGATTGAAGAAAGTATCTCTATTTTACGGGGATTAAAAGAACGCTTTGAAACTTATCATGGGGTTAAAATCCATGATAATGCTTTAGTTGCAGCGGTTAACTTATCGTCACGTTATATTAGTGATCGTTTTTTGCCTGATAAAGCAATTGATTTAGTAGATGAAGCATCAGCAACAATTAAAACAGAAATTGCTTCAGTGCCAACCGAATTAGATACATTAAACCGTAAAATTATTCAGTTAGAAATTGAAAAAGCAGCCTTACAAAAAGAAGCTGATCAAATTTCAAAAGATCGTTTAGCTGATATTGAAACCGAATTAGCACCATTAAAAACAAAACAAGAAAAATTAGAAGCCCAATGAAATAGTGAAAAAAATGCCATTAAAAATCTAAAAGAGGTTAAATCACAAGTTGAAAAATTAAAAAAAGAACTAGATTTAGCTCAGTTAACAGGGGACTTCAATCGGGCTGGAGAAATTAAGTATTCATTATTACCAGCATTAGAAGAAAAATTACATCAAGAAGAACAAATGGCTTCTGAATCACATTTATTAAAAGAAGATGTAACAGAACGTGATATTGCGAAAATTGTTGGTAAATGAACAGGGATTCCTGTTGACCGCTTAGTTGAAAAAGAAAAAAGTAAATTATTAAATTTAAATAAAATTTTACGAAAAAGAGTTCGCGGTCAAAATGAAGCAATTGAAGCTGTTGCGGATGCAATTTTAAGAAGTCGCAGTGGTATTAAAGATCCTGACAAGCCAATTGGAAGTTTTCTTTTTTTAGGACCAACTGGAGTTGGTAAAACAGAAATTGCGCGTAGTTTGGCATACGTCTTATTTAATTCAGAAAAACAAATGGTCCGCTTAGATATGTCAGAATATATGGAAAAACATGCCGTAAGTCGTTTAATTGGAGCCCCTCCGGGCTATGTTGGCTATGAACAAGGAGGGCAATTAACTGAAGCGGTTCGTCGTAACCCATATTCAATTGTCTTATTTGATGAAATTGAAAAAGCTAATCCTGAAGTGTTAAATATTTTATTACAAATTTTAGATGATGGTCGTATTACTGATGGTCTTGGTAAAACAGTTGACTTTAAAAATACAATCATTATTATGACTTCAAATATTGGGTCAGAATATTTATTAAATGAAAATAATGAAGGTGTAGGCGTTAAAATTCAAAAAGAATTAGCAAAACATTTTAAACCAGAGTTTTTAAACCGGATTGATAATGTTATTGTCTTTAGTGCTTTATCAAAAGAAATTATTAAAGAAATTGTGGAAAAAGAATTAGGGGAATTAACTCAACGAATTGAAGCAAATAAAAATATTCGATTAGTATTTTCCGAAGCTGTTTTAGAAAAAATTATTAATGAAGGCTATGATCGTGAATTTGGAGCTCGACCAATCAAACGTTATATTCAACGCAATATTGAAACGTTAATTGCGCGAGCAATTATTACTGAAGAAATTAAAGAAGGTAATTCATACACAATTGATGTTGATAATAACAAATTAGTAATAAAAACCAGTGCAAAATTAAATTAGCACTTGAATTATTGAAATGATAATTTATAATGTTATTGTTAGCACTAAATAGTGTTAATTGCCAGAATATTATTTGGAAAAGGAGGTGCTGATATGTTAACATCACGACAAGCCAATATTTTAAAAATTATTGTTGAGGAATACACAAAAACAGCACAACCAGTTGGTAGCAAAACAATAATGGAAGCAGATTTAATTGATGCTTCATCGGCAACAATTCGCAATGATTGTGCATTACTTGAAAAAGAGGGTTTTTTAGAAAAAGAACATGCTTCTTCAGGGCGAATTCCTTCAACAAAGGGTTATCGTTATTATGTTGATAATTTAATGCATAGTAAAAACATTGATGATATTAAAAACCGGATTGAGTTATTGTTTTCAAACCGCAATATGACAATTAATGATATTTTAGATCAAACAGGCCAAATTCTTAGTGAAATGACAAATTTAACAACAGTCGTTGTTGGACCTAACTTTCAAGAAGAACGGTTAAAAAAATTGGAGTTACTACCAATTTCAGATAAACAAACATTAATTATCTTTGTTTTATCCAATGGCCATGTTGAAAATAAGTTGTTCACAATTGATGATAATATTTCAATTGAAGACTTACAAATTTCAATTGAATTATTTAATACAAGGTTAGAAAATACCAAATTAAATGAGTTATCAGCTAAATTTGAGGTGATTCGCCCAATTTTAGAACAACAAGTTCAACACCATGAATATATTTTAAAACAATTTGCTAATGCCTTAACAAGTATTATTAAACCATCATATTCAACGCATGGGATGCAGTATATGTTACAAAATCCTGAATACAATAATCCTGAACGAATTAAACAAATTATTCAGTTTATTGAAAATGTTTCGCCATTTAACTTTTTTAAAAAAGTCCAAAATGGTAAAAGCAATGCGGTTTCGATTCAAATTGGTAATGAAATCCAACTTGATAATGGCAATGATGATGTTGCCTTATTATCAACAACATATAAAGTTGATAATGTTCAAGAAGGGGGAATTGCCTTAGTAGGACCAAAACGTTTGGAATATGATAAGGTTCATGAAATTCTTGAGTGATTAGCTAATAAAATCCGAGAAACATATCAAGAATAAGAGAAGGAGGTCTAAAAAGTGAGTAAAGAAAATATAAATGATACTTCACCATCAAAGTTAAAAGAAAAAATTGAGCACTTACGTAGTGAACTTGTTAAAAATCAAGATTTAACAAGTAAAGATATTCGTCATGAATTAGATCCAGCTGAAGAAGGCTTAACAAATATTACAGAAGGTAAAGATAATTTGGAAGTTGTTATCTCTGAATTGGAACAAGAAATTGACTTATTATTAAAAGATAACAATCGCTTACGTGAAGAAAAGTTGCTAGTTTTAGCGGATGGGGAAAATTTAAAAAAACGAATTCATGAAGAACTTGGGGAAGTTAAAAAATTCCGTGCCTTTGGTTTCGCCGAAAAATTATTACCAGTGCTAGATAATTTTGAAAGAGCTTTAGAAGTACAAAATGTCAGCGGGGAAGTTAAAAACTTTTTAACCGGATTTGAAATGATCTATAAATTAATTAAATTAACATTTAGTGAAGAGGGAATTATTGAAATTCCAGTCAAAACAGGCGATGAATTTGATTCACAATTGCATGCAGCAATTGAAACAATTGAAAGCCAAGAAGTAAAATCAGGAGCGATTATCCGTGTCTTACAAAAAGGTTATTACTTACATGATCGTGTCTTACGTCATGCTGCGGTAGAAGTCGCAAAATAACAAAATAAAATAAATTAGAAAAAGATAAAACAGAAAAGGAAGGAATGATATTATGTCAAAAATTATTGGAATTGATTTAGGAACTACAAACTCTTGTGTTGCTGTCATGGAAGGAAAGGAATTTAAGGTTTTAGAAAATCCAGAAGGGCAACGTACAACTCCCTCGGTAGTTTCATTTAAAAACGGGGAAATTATTGTTGGGGATGCTGCTAAACGTCAAGCAGTAACTAATCCAAATACAATTAGTTCAATTAAAAGAAAAATGGGAACAAATGAAAAAGTAGATATTAATGGTAAAAGTTATTCACCTGAACAAATTTCAGCTGAAATTTTACGTTACTTAAAAACTTTTGCTGAAAAGAAAATTGGTCAACCAGTTACCAAAGCAGTTATTACTGTTCCAGCGTACTTTAATGATGCTCAACGTCAAGCAACAAAAGATGCTGGGAAAATTGCTGGGCTAGATGTTGAAAGAATTATTAACGAACCAACAGCTGCTGCTTTAGCATATGGAATTGATAAAACAGATAAAGAACAAAAAGTTTTAGTTTACGACTTAGGGGGAGGAACATTTGACGTTTCAATTCTTGATTTAGCTGATGGAACATTTGAAGTATTATCAACTTCAGGAGATAACCATTTAGGAGGAGATGACTTTGATGAAGTTATCATCAATTGAATGGTTGAAGAATTTAAAAAAGAAAATGGCATTGATTTAACAACTGATAAAATGGCAATGCAACGTTTAAAAGAAGAAGCAGAAAAAGCGAAAAAGAATTTATCAGCACAATTACAAGTTGAAATTGCTGCACCATTTATTACTGCTCGTGATGGAAATCCATTACATATGAATTTAACTTTAACACGTGCTAAATTTGATGAAATGACAAAAGGTTTAGTAGAACGAACAATTGAACCAGTGCGTAAAGCGTTAGCTGATGCAAAATTAAAACCAAGTGATATTGATCAAGTGTTATTAGTTGGAGGAAGTACAAGAATTCCTGCTGTTCAAGAAGTAATTAAAAAAGAATTAAATAAAGAACCAAACCGTACAATTAACCCAGATGAAGTTGTTGCGATGGGAGCTGCAATCCAAGGTGGGGTTTTAGCTGGTGATGTTAAAGATGTTTTATTACTTGATGTTACCCCATTATCATTAGGAATTGAAACTTTAGGGGGAGTCTCAACAGTGTTAATTCCTCGTAATACAACAATCCCAACTTCAAAAGCACAAGTATTCTCAACTGCTGTTGATAATCAACCTGCTGTTGATATCCATGTCTTACAAGGAGAACGTAAATTAGCGGCTGATAATAAAACATTAGGTCGTTTCCAATTATCAGGAATTGAACCAGCCCCAAAAGGAATGCCACAAATTGAAGTTAAATTCTCAATTGATGCAAACGGAATTGTATCAGTTGCGGCAAAAGATTTAAAAACAAACCAAGAACAATCAGTAACTATTACTAGTGGTCAAGGATTAAGTGAAGAAGAAATTCAAAAAATGGTTCGGGAAGCTGAAGAAAACAAAGAAAAAGATGAATCAAAATTAAAAAATATTGAATTACGTAATAAAGCAGAAACATATTTGGCAACAATTGATCAAGCATTAGTAGGGAACCGTGATAAAATGGCTCCAGAACAAATTGAACAAACTGAAACAATGGTCAAAGAAATTAAAGAATTATTAGAAAAAGAAGATTATGCTGGTCTAGAAGCAAAAATGCAAGTGCTAGAAGAAGCAATGGCCCAAGCAGCGCAATTTATGAATCAAGCTCCAGGTAGTGATGAAGAAAAAATTGCTGAAGATGAAACAAAAGAAGACTAATTTAATTAGTTGGGATAACTAAAACTTTAGTTATCTTTTCTTTCGAGAGTAGAAAATAGGATGGTGAACAAAATGTCAAAAAGAGACTATTATGAAGTGTTGGGAGTTAGTAAAACAGCGACTGACGAGGAAATTAAAAAAGCATTTCGCCAGTTAGCAAAAAAATATCACCCAGATGTTTCAAAAGTCCCTGATGCCGAAGCAAAATTTAAAGAAGTAAATGAAGCTTACGAAGTACTATCTGATCCTTCAAAACGTGCTAACTATGATCAATTTGGTCATAGTGGAATGGAAGGAATGGGTGGCTTTGGTCAAGGCTTTGGTGGCTTTGAAGATATTTTCTCTGGTGGCTTTGGAGGCTTTGGCGACATTTTTGAAAACTTTTTTGGTGGGGGTGGCAAAAAGCAACGTGCTGGCCATAGTCAACCAATTAAGGGGCAAGATTTAGCAGCTCAAGTATCAATTTCTTTAAAAGAATTAATGTTTGGTAAAACAATTACCTTAGAAGTTGAATTAGATAAACCATGTGATAGTTGTGAGGGAACAGGGGCTAAAAACCCTAAAGCTGATATTCATCAATGTACGACATGTAAAGGATATGGTTATGTAAATATTGAACAACGTAGTTTGTTTGGAATTATCCAGTCTCAACAACCTTGTCCAGATTGTAAAGGAAAAGGAAAAGTAATTGTTAATAAATGTCAAAACTGTAAAGGAAAAGGTCGTAGTTTGGGAAAAGAAAAGATTGACTTAGAATTACCAAAATCAGTGGCCGGCAACCATCTACGTTTCCGCCAAAAAGGAAACTATGGTTATAATGGTGGACCACGCGGTGATATTTTTGTTGATTTAATTATTAAACCAAATAGTTATTTCAGCCGTCTTGATGAAAATACCCTAGGTTTAAAACTTCCCGTAAGTTACTTAGATGCATTATTGGGTGGGGAAATTACTGTCCCAACATTTGATGGGGATGTGCGGTTAAAATTACCACCAAATACAAAATCAGGAGCCGTCTTTAACATTCCAAATCATGGCTTTTTCCGTTCACCAACTTCAGTCAAACGTGGTGACTTAATTGTCACAATTGATATTGCCATTCCAACAACTTTATCAAGTGCTGAAAAAGAAAAACTGAAAGAATTAAAAGAAGCTAGTGATTTTAAAGTAACTAATAATTTTTATGAAAACTTATAAAAAATTGTAGAGATATCTACAATTTTTTTATTTTGCCTTATCTAATCAACGATAATAACCATATATCCCATGCTCTAACACAAAAGCATTATGATAGCCATGCTGACGTAGTTCATGAGCGGCGTCACTACTACGATTACCCCCATTACATAAAGTGATAATTAAATCATCTTTATCATCAATAAAATTTGCTGGATTAGCAATTAAATCATAGAGATAAACATTTTTACTATTAGGTAAAGTTTTTAAGGAATTAAATTCAATTGCTGTTCGGACATCAAGGAGTAAAGCTTTATCTTTTAACTTTTCAAAAGTAGAATTATCAAGATAAATTGAATTATTTTTCATCATAACAAGCCCTTCTTTCGCTTAATTTTCATTATAATAATATCATAACATCTCTGCGCTAAATAGAAATAATGTATGATAAAATTAACAAGAATATAAAGAAAGGCGAAATTATGGCAAAACAAATCTTTAAAAAAATAATTAATAATAAGGAAATTATTGTTGAACATGGGCAGTTAGCAAAACAGGCAAGTGGTTCAATTTTAGTTCGCTTAGGGAATACTGTTATTTTGGCAACGGTGACAACGAACCTAACTCCAACCGAATTAGATTTTTTCCCCTTAACAGTGGTATTTCAAGAAAAGTTATATTCAGTTGGAAAAATTCCGGGCGGGTTTTTAAAACGAGAAGGAAAACCATCAGAATATGGAATTCTATCGGCCCGAGTTATTGACCGAGCTTTACGACCATTATTTTCGGAAAACTTTCGTAATGAGGTCCAAGTTGTCATTAATGTTTTAGCTGTTGATAATGATCATGATGTGCGAATTGCTAGTTTATTTGGGGCCTCATTAGCGTTAGGAATATCAAAAATTCCTTTTAATGGTCCTGTCGCTAGTGCCTTAGTTACAATTAACGAAAAAAATGAAATCATTGTAATGCCAACCTTAGAACAATTAAATAATGGGCGCATGGAATTGATTGTTGCGGGAACCGAAAATGAAATTAATATGGTGGAAGCAGGTTGTGAACAATTACCTGAAGAAGAAGTTTTACGGGCAATAATGGCTGGTCATCAATTTATTAAGGAATTAAATGCTTTCCAATCTGAAATCATTAATGCTGTTGGTGAACCAAAAATGGTGGTCGAATTATTTACGATTCGCGAAGACATTATCAATTTTGTTCAGGAAAATTATGCTGATCAATTAATTAAAGCCGCGCAAATCAGGGAAAAAATTGAGCGCTATCAAACAATTCACGAAATTGAAAATCAAGCAATGGCCCAATTCCCTTTGCCAGAAGGAAATGATGAAAAATTAAAACGGCGAATGTTGCTAGAATTATCAACGTGTTTAAAAAATGTTGTTCGCGAAGAAATTCGTCATCAAATTACAGTACAAAAATTACGCTTAGATAATCGTCAGTTAGATGAAATAAGACCATTAGCTAGTGAAATTGATTTATTACCAATTGTCCATGGTAGTGCTTTATTTACCAGAGGAGAAACACAAGTTTTATCTGTTGTTACTTTAGGAGCATTGGGGGAAAATCAAATTATTGATGGTATTACCGATGAAGAAGGCAAACGTTTTATGCATCATTATAATTTCCCACCTTTTTCAGTTGGAGAAACTGGGCGGATGGGAGCGCCATCACGGCGTGAAATTGGTCATGGGGCCCTTGGTGAAAAAGCGTTATTACAAATCCTTCCAAGTGAAAAAGAGTTCCCATATACTATTAGAATTGTTTCAGAAGTATTAGAATCAAATGGTTCAACTTCGCAAGCGGCGATTTGTGCTTCAACATTAGCGTTAATGGCAGCTGGGGTCCCAATTAAAACCCCTGTTGTTGGGATAGCAATGGGTCTGGTAAAAAATGATGAAAATTACACAATTTTAACAGATATTCAAGGAATGGAAGATCATTTAGGGGATATGGACTTTAAAGTTGCCGGAACAAAAGATGGGATTTGTGCTTTACAAATGGATATTAAGATTAGTGGTATTACCGAAGAAATTTTATGAGAGGCTTTATTGGCAGCAAAAAAAGCGCGCGCAACATTATTAGCCAATATTTTAGCAACAATTCCAGCTCCGCGAACAGAATTGGCCCCAACTGCTCCCAAAATGAAAACATTTATGATTCCAGTTGAAAAGATTCGTGATGTAATTGGAACGGGTGGAAAAACTATTACTAGCATTATTGAAAAATCAAATAATGTTAAAATTGATATTGAAGATGATGGACAAGTGACAATTTATCATAAAGATTATGAGGCGATAAATAATGCCTATCAATTAATTAAAGATATCGTTTTCCCTGTTGAAATAAATCAAGAATTAATTGGAACTGTTGTTAAAATTGAAAAATTTGGTGCCTTTGTTAATTTAAAAGAAAATTTAGATGGATTAATTCATATTTCTAAGCTAGCAGATCATCGGGTTGAAAAAACCGAAGATATTGTTAATGTTAATGACAAAGTAAAAGTGAAAGTAATTGAACTTGATAGTAAAGGAAAAATTAAACTTCAGTTATTAGAAGTAATAACAAGCAAATAGTAGTTTGCTTGTTATTTTTTTTAATTTAATTTTTTCAAACCGATATTTTGTTATAATTAATGTAATAAATGTATTAATAGAGTAGGAGCGAAAATTATGCACAAAATTGCGATTGATATGATGGGAACAGATTTGGGAATTGCCCCAATTATTGATGCTTTAAAAGTTTTTGTTAAAAAATATTCCGATGTTTTCTTTGTCTTAGTTGGAGACAAAGCTGCGATTAAAGAAGGGTTAAATAATAAAAAAATTGATCCAAGTCGCTATGAAATTTTACATACTAGTGAAGTAATTGCGATGACCGAAGGAATGATGGAAGTTCGTCGTAAACCAGATAGTTCAATGGTTCGTAGCGCCGAATTATTAGCAAATGATAAGGTTGAAGCTTTTGTTTCAGGAGGTTCAACAGCAGCTTATTTATCGGCTTGTCATTTTATTATTGGGGAATTAGAAGGAATTAATCGTCCAGCTTTTATGCCTTTTATTCCAACAATTAAAAAAGGTAAAAGTGTGATGATGTTAGACGTGGGGGCTAATTTAGAAAATAATGCTCGTGATTTAGTTAATTTTGCATTGATGGCAACTGTTTATGCAAAAGTAATTATGAATTTAAATAATCCAACCGTGGGGTTATTAAATATTGGCCACGAAGAGTCTAAAGGGAAAGACTATCATAAAGAGGCCTATAAAATGTTACAGGGGAATAATAATATTAATTTTTATGGTAATATTGAACCCCGTGATATTACAAGTAATATTGTTGATATTATTGTTACCGATGGCTTCACCGGTAATGTGGCCTTAAAAACATTAGAAGGAATGGCTAAAAATTTAATGGCCGTTTTAAAACAAGAGTTAACAAAAAATATTTTTCGAAAATTAAAAGCCCTAAGTTTAAGAAAAGCCTTTCGTGGTGTCCGTGAAACATTTGACTATCGTAATAATGCCTCAGCCTTAATGTTAGGATTAAAAAAAGTGGCTGTTAAAACCCACGGAAGTAGTGATGCTAAATCATGAATTAGCACGTTAGAAATGACGAGAAAAGCAGTGATTAATGATTTTGTTAAAAAAATTGAAGCTGAAATTAAAAAAGGAGTATAAAGATGACATTTCATTTGCAAGACCCAACCCACTTATTTAATAATTTACAAAAATATTTTGAACAATATCAAATTAAGATTAAAAATGAACAATTTTATTTTAAAGCTTTAACGCATAATTCATACGCTAATGAAAATAATCTTAATTATACATATCAGCGCCTAGAATTTTTAGGGGATGCTATTTTACAAAAAGAGGTATCTTTATATTTGTTTTTAAAATTTCCGGAAATGAACGAAGGGGAAATTACAAGTTTGAGAAGTAAAATGGTCCGTGAAGTAACATTAGCAGAATTAACACGTAATATTAACTTGGGGCAATTTCTTTTAATTGGAAAAGGGGAAATTAAAACAAAAGGATATGAAAAAGATCGGATTTTAGCCGATATTTATGAATCAACGATTGCGGCCCTTTATCTTGACTTAGGTGAAGAAACAGTTCGTCATTTTATTGAACAAACTTTATTAAAAATGGTTTCTGACACCGATTTTTTAGAACAAATTCGCGATTACAAAACAGAATTGCAAGAATTTTTACAAGCTGGTGATAGCCGCGTTTTAGAGTATAAATTAGTTGGGGAAGAAATTTTAGAAGGTAATCGAACAATTTATACTGTTGTTGCAGAAATTGATAAAGTACGCTATGGGCAAGGACAAGGCTATACCCATAAAACAGCTGAACAATTTGCGGCCCAAGATGCATTACAAAAATTAGCAAAAAATAATTTAATATCAAAAAATTAAAAAAACAGTTTTTATAACTGTTTTTTAATTTTCTGTTGTTATAATTAAAATAGATTTAAGTCGCAGGTGTTGAAAATGGTTAGTTTTGTTTTGTTAAAAAATTTCTGAAAAAGTTTTTTAAAAAATAGTCTTCAAGTTTTAGGGCTATTTTTAATGCTCGGGGCAATGATAACATTATTTTGTGGGATGCAATTATCCCATGATTTGACTAGCACCCAGTTAAAAATTATGGGAAAAGATCTTTTTGCGACAAATACTAGTTTTGAAATAAATGATCCGTTGGAAATTGTTAATAGTGATAGTAATATGTCTTATAGTTTAACTAATATTAATTATATTAATAGTGATGGAAAAATTAATGTTAAAAAAGCTCACGCTGCTAATTTTAAGCTAACACCTGTTGCGGGAACAAAATATTACCAAGTAACATTTGATTCCCATTTAGATAATAAAGATAATTGAATTGGGTCAAAGAGTCAGAACCAATATTTCAAAGACCAATTAGAAAAAAGTAATGAAGTAAAATTAAAGTTTGATCCTTTATTTTTAGCTAATAACCCTTATTTTCTATCATCCCAAGAATTTGCAGAATTAAAGAATTACTTAATTGAACCGGATTGAACTGGTTTAATTCCATTTGTTAGTTCACCTGATAATAATGAGTTAAAAAATGATTCTTACTATCAAAGTAAATATAAGGATTTTGCTAACAATCAAGCTCGAATTAATCAATTAGAAATTAAACTATTAACAAGTATTATATTTGGTTCAGTATCGCAAAAAGCCCTGATTTCACAAACAATGGATATTTATGATATTTTTAGAACTCAGTATTTTTATTTACAAAGTGTTGAGGAAGATTTTTGAACAAAACCAATCATGATTAGTGGGGATTATGATAATTTTATCAATTATCAGTCGGAAAATGATATTTTACCAGTTATTATTAACCCAACTTATGCTTCTAATCATGGTTATCGCATTGGGAGCATTATTAATATTTATAATTATAATTTTGAAATTGTGGGTCTTGCAACCAATGCTTATGTTAATTCTAATTATTATGCGAAACCATTTACACAAAATGCTTATACATGATTACGCCAAGAGGATTTTGCTTTAATAAAAAATTCAATTACAAATGAAAATGATCAGTTTATTACCGATGATGCTTATATTTTTTATGGGGCAGTTTATCCCCCTGAACAAGAATTAAACCCTGACTTTTTAAAAGACCAATATA
Organism: Spiroplasma syrphidicola EA-1; assembly: GCF_000400955.1. Classification (NCBI taxonomy): domain Bacteria; kingdom Bacillati; phylum Mycoplasmatota; class Mollicutes; order Entomoplasmatales; family Spiroplasmataceae; genus Spiroplasma; species Spiroplasma syrphidicola. The sequence goes on along the minus strand of NC_021284.1, from coordinate 923,853 downwards.
GTTGATACTATCTTGCCAGTTTATTTAATAACGCAAAAATTAATAATTGAGAAGTTCCCTGAAATCCATTAGATAATATTATAACTTTTATTAAGACAAAAGAAACAATGACTTGATCATTAATTAGTGCAATTTCGATTTTATTAATTGTATCCTCATTTATTATGATTAGTATGATTATTAATAAATTATTGGTAACTAATCGAACAATTATTGGTAACTTAAAAGCGCAGGGTTATTCAGCAACTAGAATTACAACTAATTTAGTAACTTGTTTTTTCTTTTTAGCCTTAATTATTACATCCTTATCATTATTATCAAGTTGATTATTCTCATTGGTTCTAAATATTACTTATAAGAATTTTTTAGAATTTACAGCTTATCTTTCAGTTCCAACTTTGTGAACAATTTTAACAATTATTGTTTTCCCAATTTTGGCAATTTGTTTATACGCAGCAATTTTTATTTTAATAAATATTCGTGTACCAGCTTTAAGACTAATGACAACTAATGTTAAAAAACCAAAATTACCAAAAAATGTTTTTTGAGCACATTATTTTGCTAAATTAAGTTTTCAGAAAAAAATAACCTTAAAATTTGCCGCAACAGCAAAATGAAAACTATTGTTGACGATTATTACTACAAGTATTTCGGGGGCAATGCTATTTTCCGCTTTCACAACTGTTCTTAATTTTGGCCAAGTTAGTTATAATTTAAAAAATAATTTAAATTGACATTATGCTTATAATTATAATAATTCTTATAATGCAAATTCTCCACCATATGATTTTTTAGTTTATGATAGTTTGGAACAAATTAAAGATCCAAAAGTGCCAGGGAAAACAATCTTAGACCCAACAAAGGAAATTTATACAAAAGAGCTCGTATTGGAAAAAGTTGTTACTCCCCAACAAACGCTTTGTGGCCCACATATTGAGGGAGTTTCAGAGATAACTAGTTTAAAATACTTATGGTTTTATGCAAAAACATATGATTGGTATGCTAATAATTGTCAAAATACGCCATATTATGATGAAATTACTAATTTAATTAATAAAAGTATTTATGGTTATATTATTGATCAAGTTAGTGAAAATAATGGAATTATTACAATTGGGTATGAACCAATCATTTATGGACCAGAATATCAAGAACTATTTGTTAATAATTCTAGTATGAATGGTTATGAAGCATTGAATATTGGTGATTTATATAGTTTTTTGCAATCTTATCAAAATGCAAATAGTACGGTCGGTAATGATTTGTCAATTAATAATTTTTATAGAAACTTTACCCAAAATTATAATTTAAAATATTTCCAAGGTGCAGGGCTTGAATTTTATAAATATAAAGATGATAATATTTTATTTAAACCAAATTTATCAACGAATTTATCGCCGGAATGATTTTTTAATGGGATTGATAGTTTTGATGAAGGCAATGATAGTTTATTAGCATATGCCAAGAAAAATACCTTTATGCCGAAAGTTAATAATGCTATTCTTAATGTGGCGGCAATGAAAGAATTAATTCAATCTAAAAACTGATTTCATGAATCTAATCCAAGTTGAGATCCAAAAAATTATTCAGTAGATGTTTATCCAATTATTATTAATAAAGGAATTAGTTTTATTCACGGTATTAATGTTGGGGACATTATTAATAAAACCTTTGGCCCTTGGGGAACTACCTTTTATATTGTTGTTGACAATTTCTGAAATGGTCCCAAAAATAATCTTTTAGTTAACTGGTATACTAACACAAACTTAAACCAACAGCATTTATCAACACTATATTCAATAGGAAAAACAAATAGTTTATATAATTATTTAGGAATTTATGAGAAAAATAATAATTATCAAATTATGGAAAATCCTAATTATGAAGGGGCAATTGTATATCAAGGAGCAATGGATTTAGATAAAACATTAAGTAGTACTTTGAATTTACAAGCTTTATTATTTATTATTTACTTATTAATTTTATTTGCAACAATTTTAGCTTGCATCTTCCAAATTTTTATTATTACAAATATTATTATTAAAGATAATTTAAAAGTCTTAAATAGTTTTAAAGCATTAGGATATTCTGATTGATGAATTTTTAACCGTTTATTTATGATTTATTTGCCAATTGTCATAATTAGTTGAGTGATTGGAATTCCAATCGGAATTTGAGGAATTGATATGGTTCGTTTCCAAATAATTTGAAACATGATTGCTTATGTTTCTAATGGTGTTATTTGAGTTGATTATTTAATTAGCTTCCTTGGCTTATGATTAATGTTCATTATTGCCTTTTTAATTAATAAGAAATTTATGAATAAACGTTATCCTTTAACGCGGGTTTTAAATTAAATAAAATCGTAGATAACATTGGGGTCCAAAATTTTACTAGTAATTATGCTACAATTAAAGTGTATCAATCATAAGAAAGAAGGACGTTGTATGTTAGTAAAAAGACTAGTAGCATCTTTATTAAATATGGTTTTATGTTGATTAAATTTTATTTTGTGGTTCTTTAATGTTACACCGATTGGATGTATGGTGTTAGGAACAGAATGTCCAAGTGATCGAAAAGGAAAATTAATTTTTGGATTAGCTTCCTTGTTACAATGAATATTAATGGTCACAATTATTGGAACTATTGTTATTATTATTTTATGAGCCCAAGATAAGCCATCAATCGCGACAAGATTAGCAAAAATGGCGTAATATCGAAAAAATGAAAACATACCGCTTTAGGTATGTTTTCATTTTTTTTATTGATGTTAATTAAGTATTATTTTTAAAATTTTAAAATTCGCTTGTTAAGATAAAACTAGTTTAAGGGGGCAATAATATTACAACAATTCAAGATATTAATTTACAAGGAATTTTAGTTTTGAAAGAACAAAGCAAGAAGTTTGCTAATTTTTATTATCAACAGCAACCACAAAGCAATTTAATTTTAAAATGATTAGAAGTTGATTTTGATAGTTTTTATTCTGTATTAGATTGTAGTAAATTTGTGCTTGAATCATTATTTGAAATTTTAGAGCAAGAGCACTTAATTTTATCGGAAGATATTATGATTCAAATTGGTATTTTATTATCGTATAGTAATGGTGTTAAACTGTTATTTGAAAAGTTAGATAGTTATTTAATTGATGTTGAGCAAATTAATGATTGTTATGTGCAAACAGTTGAAGAAATTAATGTTGGATTAATTTTGGAATTAACTCAATTTGAAAGTCTTAATTTGAGTAAAGTTACTAGTATTTTTCAAAAGATTATTAAAGCTAAAAAAATTTATGATTTTTTATCGTTAGAAAAAAAGTTTTGAGCTGAAGTTAAAAACATTATTTTAAATTGTGATCAACCAAAAAGTGAATTGTACAAATTATTTTTATTATATTATTTTACGTCCCAAGCAATCACTGATTTTTTCTATAAATTATCTGTTGTAAAGTGTTAAATTATTTAACTTTTTAATAAAGTTGTTATAATAAAGGTAGTATTAAAATATTACCAGAAAGGAAGTTAATATGTTTGGTTTAGAACAACTAACAGGTTTAATTTTTTTTGTTTTTTTGACATTATTTGGGTTATATTGTCTAGGATGAATAATCATGACAATTGTTACAATTGTTTTTAAAAGAATTAAAACAGGAATCAAAACCCAACCTTTATTACAACAAATATTAAATGACAATAGTTTTAAAGATATTCGAATTGTTCATCGGAAAGGAATTATTAAAGGACAAAATTATGAACAAGATGCTAATGCGATTAAAATTCGTTATCGTGATCTTAATGATGATAGTTTAAGTAAAGTTTATGATATGCTATTTCATTTTTATTATATCTTTCAAATTAAAACAAAGGATGCTAAGTCTTATTTTTGATTAAAAGTTACTTCATATTTCATTTGACTAGTAATTGGTTTATTTGTAATAACAACAGGATTAGTGGTTGGTGCAAATTATCCATCAGGAATTAACTTTGAATTAGCAATTCAAATTCTTTCAATAATTGGGATTTTTTTCTTGGCTGTATTATGATTCGGATGAACAAATATTGTCGAAAAATATCGTAAGGAAATTTTGGATTTGGCGAATGATTTTTTACCACCTGCTGTTGTTAAAAAAATCAAAGTGTTATTAACTTTTAAGGCTTTCTTTCCATTATCAGAAAATGTTATTTTTTTAACATAAGAAAAATTAATTTATTAAATTAATTTTTAGGAATTGTTTTTTTCGTTTTAATTAGGTATATTAAAAGAGTAGAAGTAAATAATATCTTAACCTGTATATGCTAGAAATATGGTCTAGTGTCTCTACGTCTTACCATTAAATAAGACTCTATAGGTTAATGCTTTGGGCATTAACTTTATTAATTAGGTTAATGTTTTTTATTTTTACTCTTAATTAGACAGGAGAAGTAATTAATGTTTATTACAAAGCAAGTTAAAAAGTTTTTTAAATTTGATAAATTAAAAACTACTTTTAAAAAAGAAATTATTGGCGGATTAACTACTTTTTTAGCAATGATTTATATTTTGTCAGTGCAACCAAGTATGTTATCAACAGCCAACGATATTAATTTTCCTGGTGATCCAAGTCATAATATGGCCTTTGGAGGAATCTTTATTGCCACAGCGATTGCGGCTTTTATTTCAACACTAATTATGGGGTTATCGGCAAATATGCCAGTTGGTTTAGCTCCAGGAATGGGACTAAACGCCATTTTTACTTTTAATGTTGCAAATAATGGGGTGGGTTATCAAGGAGCTTTAATTTCTGTAATGATTTCATCGATATTATTTTGCATTATTTCGGCAACAAAAGTCCGAATGATTATTATTAATTCAATTCCAAAATCATTAAAATTAGCGATTGGGGCTGGAATTGGCTTTTTTATCGCTTATTTAGGACTGCATAATATTGGCTTAGTGGGCGATACAGCAGTAACACCTGGGGGCAGCATTGTTAATGGGGGATTACCAATTGCGTCTTTAGGAAATTTAAAAACTAACTGACCAATCATTTTAATGGGACTTGGGGTTTTAATTTTAATTTTAGTTTTACACTTTAAAAAAATTCCAGGAGCAATTGCTATTGCCATTTTTGTTGGTTTAGGGATTTCAATTTTGATTGGTAATTTAGGTACAAGCGACTTTATTAAACAAAATTTTTCTCATTGAAATGGCTGAAGTTATGATGATTTTAGTGGTTTTGCAGGGAATATAAAATCAACATTTGCCGAATTTACTAATCGCGAAATTTGAACATCACCAATTATGTATATTTCAATTTTTGTTTTCTTGTTTGTCTGTTTTTTTGATGCAACAGGAACACTATATTCAATTTCTGAACAAATTTCTGAACAAACAGGGAATAAATATCAATTGAATTCACGAGCTTTATTAGCTGATTCAACAGGAACACTGATTGGTGGAGTTCTTGGCTGTTCACCAGTAACAACGTTTGTTGAATCAACAACCGGTGTTTCACAAGGGGCAAGAACAGGATTTTCGTCAATAATTACGGCCCTAATGTTTTTAGTGGCAATTGCTTTATTTCCAGTTTTTAAATTAATTACTCCGGCAATTGTTGGAGCCGCAACTATTTTTGTTGGTTCATTAATGATTATGCAAATTAAAGATATTGAATGACTTAAACCCGAATTTGCTATTTCAGCCTTTTTTACGATTATCATTATGATTGTTACTTTCTCAATTACAAACGGTATTGCTGTTGGCTTTATCTTTTATGCTATTGTTAGCTTGATTTGTAACAAAGGAAAAGGAGTTGGAATTCCAATTTATGTATTAGATTTATTCTTTATTGGATATTTCATTGCTTTTGCTTTCGTCCAGTAGGAAAGTAGCTAAAAAGAGTTTTTCAGAACTCTTTTTATTTTGGGTAAATAATTTTAGAAAATTTTCTTTCAAGAGCGGATAACAAAGCAATTGTGATAAACTTATAATGGAGTAAAAAAAATGAGAACTAATGAACGCAAGATAAAAATAAAAAAAGAAAAAATCGCCCGAGAAAAGCGTAATAAAAAACGAAAGTATTTAGATTTAAAAGACTTTGGCCAATCATCAAAAGCATTTCGCTTATATGTTAATGAAAAAAGAATCTTTTTCAAAGCACATTGACGATCAATGTCTTTTCGAATTTTCTTTTATTTAGTTGGGGTTTATATTTTTGGATTAAGTGTTTCTTTATACATGGATTTAAATTTAGGAGTTGTTAATGAAGATTTAATAGTCTTTGCTTTAATTGCTGATATTTGGACAAAGGGTGGCGATAATGTTGAAGAATATTATGCAATAATGTTAGTGGTTGTATATCTTGGTTTCTGATTATTTGTAGTCCTCTTTAAAATAATTAAATTAATTCAATTTCACCGTAAAAAGCAATTAACTTTAACATTAATTTATGATGAAATTTTTAAAATGGTGTTAGATTTAGTACCAGTCTTTTTATGACCTGCAGCTGTTCAATTAAATGTTTTAATTATTAATCCAGCAGAGACAATTAAACCGTTAGATCCTTCCAATATTACAGGTTCGCAGGCCCAGTGGAATGAGTGAATTAGAAGTTGAATTTTATGAGCTAGTTATTTATTATTTTGTTTAGGTCTAGCAATTATTGTTTCAACAAAAATGTTAGAAGGTCCATATAATGGTCTTTCGGGGGAATTAGCATTGATTACAAAAATCCCTTATGCCGCTTGTCGGGTAATTGTTGATATGGCTTTATTAGTCGTGGGATTAGGACTATTATTTCTTGGTCAATATCCCATTTCTGAACGGCTAAGTCACCTCTATAGTTGGGTTAGTTATGCGACAATTTTAATGGCCTTTTTTGCTGGACCATTAATTGGGTTAATTGTTGTTATTCTTGAACGTTATATTAAACTTGAATTAATTGATGTTAACCATAAACTTTACCGTAAGTTGCGTCGAGAAGTTATTCGTGAATTTCGCCAAGATAACCCCGATAAAAAAACAAAATTGAAATGAACAATTTTACAAGATAGTATTTTAGATAAATATAATCTTATGATTAAAGAAACATTTATTGAAGAATTTGATGATGCGGAATTAATTGACAAAATTATTAAATAATTTGTTTATAAAAAGCAAGATTACTATCTTGCTTTTTATATTCCTTTAAAATCATTATATTTTTTGAAAAAAAAGCAAAAATTTACAAAAATAGTTGCTAGTATTTACTTTTTTAGTATATAATAAAAAAGGTTAAAAATCACAATAATGCCTAGTTAGCTCAGTTGGCAGAGCATCCGGCTGTTAACCGGCAGGTCGTAGGTTCGAGCCCTACACTAGGCGCCATTATTTTTTTTGACAAAAATTTTATCCGGCCTGTTGGTGAAGCGGTTAACACACATGCCTTTCACGCATGCATTCACGGGTTCAAACCCCGTACAGGTCACCATTTTCGGGTGTTAGCTCAGTTGGGAGAGCGTCTGCCTTACAAGCAGGTGGTCAGCGGTTCAAGTCCGTTACACCCGACCATTTTTTATTTTAAGTGCTGGCTTAGCTCAATTGGTAGAGCAACTGACTTGTAATCAGTAGGTTGGGAGTTCAAGTCTTCTAGCCAGCACCATTAAAAAATTAAAAATTAAAATTAGCAAAAATACTATCTCCTGTTAGCTCAGTCGGTAGAGCTGCTGGCTTTTAACCAGTAGGTCGTAGGTTCAAGTCCTGCACAGGAGACCATTTTATAAAAAAAGATTCTCCGGGTTTGGCGGAATTGGCAGACGCACCAGACTTAGGATCTGGCGGGGTAACTCGTGGGGGTTCAAGTCCCTTAACCCGGACCAAATTTAAAATTAACTTACAACACTTATCTAATTAATAAGTGTTTTTTTATTGTTAAATAATCTCGCAAGATGTATTAAATTTACAGCAATTAAATGATATTATTTAAAGAGATTAAAATATTAATTAGCAATTGCTACATTTATCGATGGAATAGTTATAATAGTTATCAACAATTGAGCTTTTTACAGCATTTTTATCAATAAAAATTAATTTTTATTAATTTTCCACCAATTTTAATAGTAATGCTTTGGAGGTAAAAAATGGATTCAAATAAGGATGTTTTTTTAGATTTAAGCATGTTAGCCGGTCGGGAATTGGATTTTTATTATTTTACAATTAATAACTATGATTTTTTAATTAATTCAAATCTTCAGACTTTAAGCCAAAAATATGGCGTTGGGATGAGTTTTATTTATGGGTTTTTTAAAAAATTAAATGTTTCAGGCTTAAAAGAATATATTTATAAATTAGGGATTTTACATGGTGTTAGTTTAATTACCAAAAAAAATGATAAAAATGGTTGTAATTCACAAGTACTAACATTAATTCAAGATAATTATCAAGTTTCGAATAATATTAATGTTGTGATGTTTCAAGATCAGCAAGCAAAATTTGACGAATTAGTTGCGATTTTATCGCAAGCCAAAAAAATTTATGCCTTTGGGGCCGGCCATAGCTTAATTGCGCTAACAGATTTATGCGGAATGTTAACGCATTTTGGTTTGGTAACTCAAATTTTAGAGCGGGGGAAAAATATTACTAAAACAATATCATCAATGACAAAAGATGATATTTTAATCATTTTTTCAATGCGAGGGCTAAATGACTTTCACTTACAATTATTAAAGTTAATTAGAAGAGAACGAATTCCTGGCCAAGTTGTTTTAATAACAAGCAATTTAAATTCAGAATTAAATAAATATACTAATTTATCAATTTTTATTGATAATCAAATTCGTCGGATTGATGATTTAGAGGATAATTTAATTTTTTCCCCATTATGAAGTTTTCTCTTCTTTACCGATTATTTGAAAAATCTTTTTTATATTAAAAATAAAAAACTAATTGATGCAAAAGATAGTTTTTTACAAGAAATGAATAGCTGACATGACAATAAAAGGATTGAAAAATAAAAAAAATGGAATCTTATTCCATTTTTTTTATTTTTCTTTTTTAAATTATTCTAATAAGTTAAAATGGAAATATGAAAGGAGGCAACATTATGCGAAAATTACTTTTAGTCTTGCCAATGGTTACTTTACTTAATACAACTGCAACAACTTTAATTGCGTGTTCATGAGGAACACCACCTTTAAATGTTGAAACAATTTATCAAATAATGAATCGTTTGCAAGAGCAAGCGGGATATCAAACATCCTCAGCCGGAGAAATTACTAATCCTGGGACAATTGGGGCGTTTCCAATGCCAAAACCAGCCGTTAGTGATTTAGAAGACCCAACTCAGCAAGATTCAATTGCGCATGCGCGAACTGCTTCCGATGCCATTACTAATCTTGCTAGCAATTATATTACAACAAATGTCAAAGAACAAAAAACATTAACAGGTGAAGAAGATAGTTTTTATCAAAACAACAATATTGATGCTAGCTTATTTCAAAGTTACTATTTTACAACAAGAATAGCAAATTTTAAAGCGGCACAAGTAGGAGCCGATCCAGACGAAAAATGGATTTTTGATTACCAAGATGATAGTAATACAATGGAAGATTTTAAATGAACAAATGGTGATAACAACATTGTTCGCTTTAAAAATGATAACCAACAGACTGACTCTGGTCAGGGGGAAAACTATTCATATTTAAATATTCAAAAACTTTGATCAAATGGCAAAATCTTTAATTTGGATGATAAAAATAATATTACTACAGTAGTAAAACCATATCAAAAAGAATCATCACAAATATATACTATAAGATTTTTAGTATCATTTTCTCCAATTGCCAAATTTGGCTATGACCCAGTTAAGTTTTACCTTGATTTTGATTTTAGTAGTTAGTAGAAAGGAGACAAAAAATGACAACAGATAAAATAAAAATTGTAGCAATTACTGCCTGTGCGGCGGGTGTTGCTCATACTTATATGGCAGCTGATAGTTTAAAAAAAGCCGCCAGTGAAAAGGGTTTTGAAATTAATGTTGAAACGCAAGGAACAATTGGGGCGGAAAATGTTTTAACCGCTGAACAAATTGCCCAAGCGGATCTTGTTATTATTGCTGCTGATGTCAAAATTGATTTATCGCGTTTTAATGATAAAAAACTTTTTAAAACAGGAGTTAATTTTGCCATTAAAAATCCAGCCCAATTAATTGATACAGCTTTAGAACAAGGAACAATTCACGGGAAAAAAGGAACAAAAGTGGGGGCTGTTACTTTTGGAACAACAAAAAAACGAGGAATGCTATCGCACTTGATGACTGGAATTTCATGAATGATTCCAATGACAATTGCGGCAGGGATTCTAATGGCGATTGCTAATCTATGTGCTTTCCAAACTGAATATGTCGATAACTATGGGGATTATGGCCAAAACTGAGTATTGGGAACAAGAAAACTACCCCAATTTATGATGGATGTTGGAGCCTTAGGGTTTAAACTAATGATTCCATTATTTGCAGGGTTTACGGCTTATTCAATTGCCGATAAACCCGGATTAGCCCCAGCAATGATTGCTGGATGAATTATTAATGATAATAAAATGTTAGGAATTGATGTAACAGTTGGAACAACTAATTCTCCAATTGAACCAGGAGCTGGTTTTATTGGCGCAATTGTTGTTGGACTTTTAAGTGGATACTTAGTTCAATTATTAAAAATTATTCGTTGACCAAAAGTTTTACAACCAATTGTCCCATTAATGATTATTCCAATTTTAGCAACATTTATTATGGCAACTTTTGTTAAATTTGTGATTGGAGCACCAATTGCCGGTTTAGTATTAGGAATGTTTGATGGCTTAAGTGCTTTACAAGAAAAATTTGCTTCAACAGGAATAATTATTGCGATTGTTGTTGCGATAATGATTGCCTTTGATCTAGGAGGGCCATTAAATAAAACTGCTTTAGTGTTTGGGACAGTTATTTTCTATCAAACATTAGCGCAAGCAATGGCGGAAGGGAAAACATTCTGGGATGCAAACTTTATTCCTGGAACAGCAACCCAAGCCGCAATTTCGGTACCACCACTAGGAATGTGATTATCAACTATTATCTTTAAAAATCGCTACCCAAAAAATCAAAGAATTATGGGGAAAGCCGCTTTTGGAACAGGAATGGTTGGGATTACAGAAGGAGCAATTCCATTTGCTGCTGCTGATCCAATTCGTATTATTCCGGCCAATATTGCTGGTTCGGTTGTAGCAGCGATTCTTGTAACATTGTGAGATGTTAAATTCGCGGCTGGTTTAGGATCACCGTTGGGAACTTTCCTAGGATATATTCAACAGAATTCAGCTCCATTTTGACCAATGGCATGACTTTTAGCTATTCTAGCTGGAGTAGTAACAACAGCTGTCATTGCAGGGTTACTGAAACCAAAAATCAAAGGGGAAGAAGCGCAATTATTAAAAGAAGAAAAATTATCACGTAAAATAGCCCGCAAAAATGCGAAAAACAATTTAAAATTATTATTTACAAAACCAAAATTAGCTGGGAAAAAAATGAATCATTGATTCAAAAGAACTTGGCATAATCGAATTAAAAGTACAAAAGAATATTGAATTTGAATTGGAACAGGAATTAAAAATTACTTTGTTGATTGAGGCTATTCAATTCAAAGAGGATGAATTTCCTTTACTAATTTATTCCGTCGTAAAAAAAATAAAAAAGATCCGTCAGTTGTTGGTGTTAAAATTAAAAAAGATTAAGAATAGGATATGACAAAATGAAGAAATGAACAATTACCGTTGTACCACATACACACTGAGATAAAGAATGATATTTTACAAAACAAGATTCAGATGTCTTTTTATCGGCTAATTTATTAGAATATTTAAAGTTATATCGTCAGAATCCGAATTGTTTTAGTTTTACATATGATGGGCAAACATCAATCATTGAAGATTATCTAACGTATTTTAAAGATGATAATAACGCTATTTTATTTAAAGCGTTAGCTACCAAAAAATTAATTGTTGGACCGTGATATACCCAACCAGATTTCTTTAATTTAACATCTGAATCAATTGTTCGGAATTTATTATTAGGGATTACGTTAGTTGAAAATTATCATGGCCAATATTTAACAACAGCTTATGTCCCAGATTCATTTGGGCATACTTCACAAATGCCCCAAATTTATCGCCAGTTTGGCTTAGATCAATTTATTTATTGGCGCGGAGCCCGTCCAGCTGACCTTGAAGAGGGAACTATCCACTGATGGGAAGGGCTTGATGGGACAAAAATTCTCGCTTACAATTTCTATTTTGGTTACTGAGTAATGGGAAGTCATTTTCCATATCAAAGACTAACAAATGAAAATCTTGCGACCGAAGCACAGTTATTTTTAACAAGTTTTAGCGATATTTTAAATACGCTAAAAGCAAAAACAAAAGTAACAAATAATATCTTATTACCTTTTGGGGGTGACCAAGCCCCAATTTCAAAACTATTAGCTGAATTCATTGATAAACTAAATGATTTGGACCAAGAACATGCCTGAAAATTAGCAGATTACGATGAATATTTTGCTGATAATCAATTTACTAATTTAGCAACAGTTAAGGGGGAGTTAAAATCCCCAGCTTTTGCTAGAGTTCATAAAACAATTGGTTCACAACGTGTTGATCTTAAAATTAAAACTAAGGCGGTTGAATATCGTTTATATAATGCTTTTGAACCATTAGCAACTTATTACCATATGATGGGAGGAACTTATCCTGCTGAATTAATTCGTGAGGTTTTAAAATTATTAACAACATCACAAGCCCATGATTCATTAGGGGGCTGCAATAGTGATGAAACTAACCGGGATATTGCAAATCGTCTTGATCGGGCCAATGATTTAATTGCCAGTTCAATAACAAAATTACTAAAAACCTATAGTTATTATCACCAGTTAAAAAATGAAGAGTTTTTAGTTTTTAATCCGAGAATTACGGAAAACCAAAATAAGCAACACTATGAGGTTGCATTATTTACTAAAACTAAAAAATTTGCAATTAATCATACAACCAATGAGCCAGTTAATTTTGTCTTATTAGAACAAAATTACTGTGATGGGGGCTATGATGTTGTGGCAACAAATAATGGTGAAAAACATGTCTTAAGAGAAGGATTTTATCAAAATAAAGTACTATTATTAGACCTTAATTTGCCGTTATTTACAATTAGTAAATTTAAAATTACAAAGGCACCAAATTATCATAATCGTTTGGGTAACGCAGCAACACTTAAAACAAATCATTGAGAATTTACAATTAATCCCGATGGAAGTTTAGATATTTATGATTTGAAAACAAAGAGACTTTATCAAAAACAATTTTTATTAGAAGCAGATCATGATATGGGCGATTCTTATGATTATTCCCCATCTCGTCAACAACCAGGACCAGTTAGTCAACTTTTCAAAACAAAGTATGACTTTCAACAATACCAAGATTATTATCAACTTGTTTTAAATAATACATATTTAGTCCCTAGTCATGAACAAGGGAAAATGATAAAACAGCAATTTGAATTGAAATTTGCAATTAATAATACTGACTTTATTGAACTAGAAATTACAACAAAAAATGTCGCTCGAGAAATTCGTTGACGAATCAACGCCACTGCACCATTTATAACAAATAATTCTTATGCAAATCAAGCTTATGGAACAATTGAAAGACCAGTTATTTTAAGGGAAGATTTAAAAAATTGGGAAAAAGAACAGTGAAAAGAAAAACCGGTGGCAATTGAAACAAATGAATCATTTGTTTATTTAACAGATGATATAATCAAAGTGGGATATTTGACACGGGGTAATAATGAATATGAAGTAGTTAATGATGATCATTATTCAACACTATGAATTACCTTATTCCGTTCAGTTCCCTTCTTAGGTCGAAATAATTTGATTAATCGGCCAGGACGAGCATCGGGTGTTAACGAAATTGCAGTTAATACCCCAGATGCGCAGTTATTGACAACTTTAACCTTTAATTTACAATGATTTGTTTCAACAGATAATAATCTTTGAAATAAAGCTGAACAGGAAAATACGCCAGTGCTATTTTACCAACAACAAAGTTATAATTCAGTATACCAACATGCTGATCGGTTTTTACTAGCTAATTTAGAAGAACTTGATTTAGCAAGAGAGTGTGATTTAAAATTATTTGAAAATCCAAATTTTGTAATTAAAGCCGTTAAAAAATCCGAACGAAATAACGCAATAATTGTCCGAGGTTTTAATGCTAGTTGTACGGAAATTAAGTTTTCTTTTGAGAATTTACCAGAAAAAATTCAACAAATTAATAAGGTTAATTTATTGGAAAAAGAAAGCGAAACTAATATTAAAAATGATTCACTAAAAAAATATCAAATTCAAACATATGAAATCATTTTAAAAGAGGAGAGAAACAATGCAAAAAGAATTATTTAATTTAAACCATATCTATTTTGATGTAGATTGCAAAACTCAAAAAGAAGCTTTTACATTTATTGCTAACGCTTTTGTTGAAAATGGTGTTAGTGACAATTTAAAAAAATGTTTTAAAGGATTAGTAAAACGGGAAAAAGAAGGAACAACAGGTTTCAATGATGGGATAGCTATTCCTCATGCGCGAATTAAAGAAATTAGTCGCCCGGGATTATTTGTGTTCTTATTTAAAGATGGAATTGAATGAAAATCAATTGATGATTCAAAAGTTAAATTGGCAATCGCTTTAGCAATTCCAGAAACTAATTCAGGAAGTGAACATATTAAAATTTTATCTTCAGTTGCTCGAAAATTAGTTGACCAAGAGTTTTGTAAAAACTTACTATCAGCAAAATCAAAAGAAGCTGTTTATAAATTAATTAGTGAAATAGAGATTAAATAGATGAATTTAGTTTTTGATATTGGGGGATTAAGTACGAAGTATATATTATTTACCTCTGATAAAACAACAGTTATTTGTGAAGGACAAGTTGAGTATCAATCATTGATTGATAATGATCAAATTATCGAGATTGTTAATAAAATATATCAAAAATTACAAATTAGTTATCCAATTGAAAATATTGCCTTTTCTTCATTAGGAGTTATTAACCCTCTTACCGGAGAAATTTCCGGACTAGGAGCGATTAAAAATTACCATTTAGTTAACTGAAAAGATATTTTTAAAGATAAAGGAAACGTTTACATTGAAAATGATGCTAATTGTGCTGCTTGATATGAATTAACAATTAATCAAAATATTAAAAATGCCTTGCTGTTTGTCATTGGAACAGGCCTGGGGGGAGCTGTTATCATAAATCGGCAAGTTTACCATGGTAGCCATTTTATGGCCGGTGAATTTGGTTGCGGACTAGCAGAACAACAAGGAAATATTTATAAAAATATTTCCAGCTGTAGTTCAACATATTCAGCAATCATGCGCTATTATGAAAAAACAGGAATTAAAAAGACGGGCTATGAGTTATTTGCCTTATATGACAAAGATCAAAACGCTCGTACAAGTATTGATGCAATGGTTTTTGCCTTGGCAAAAGCGGTTATTAATTTTGCATTAGTAATTGATCCTGACACTATTTTAATTGGAGGGGGAATTTCTGAAAATACTTTTTTTCTGGGATTACTATCACAGGAAATTGAAAAACTAACAAAATCGTTAGGGCTTTCGCAAACTTTTACTCTTCAAGCGTGTCAAAAAAATAATAAAGCTAATCTTTATGGAGCTTTAACCTTAATTCCATAATAGCTTTTTTTTTTTTTTTTTGTTTAAAATTAGTAATTTTGAAGAGTAATAATTGATAAAATCTAAAGAAGTTCTTTCTCTAGATTTTTTTTGTTTATTTTGCTTTTTTACTAATAATCAACTATAATTAAGCGGATAGGATAGTATTTAAGAGAAAGGGAATTTAGAAAATGAGTAAAGCAATTTTTTCAGATTTAGATGGAACATTATTGCTGGACAATCACCGTTTTAGTAAAGAAACTAAGAAGATTGTTAGCAAAACTCAAAAAGAGGGAATCCATTTTGTTGTGACAACTGGTCGGTTAGCAAGTGATGCCATTCGCCAAGCAAAAAAATTAAAGGCCCATAAATATAATGGTTTTGTCTTAGCAAATAATGGGGCAAGTGCTTTTTCATTTAAAACAAATAGTTTTATTTGAATGATGGTATTTTCAAATAGTGAATTAGAAACAATTTTTAATTTTACCTATAATAAATATAAAGTTCATTTCTTTAGTAATAATTCAACCTATGTATATGAATTTGGTGAAAATTCTTATTATTGATCAAAGATAATGAAAACAAATTATTATATTATTAAGGATGTAAAAGAGATTACAGAAGATATTACCCATGCAAGCGTGATTGCTCCTAGTTCATTGACTGATCAAGAAGCGCAAGACTTAATTGAGACTTTACAAAAGCTTTTGCCACAGTTGGACATTACTCAGTATAATAATCGGGTTTTTGAACTTTCATGTAAGGGGATTTCCAAAGGGAGTGCACTACGATTTTTATCGCATCATCTTGGGGTCGAGATTAATAATACCTACTCATTTGGGGATTCATATAATGATTTGGAATTAATTCGTCAAGCTGGGGTAGGAATCGCGGTTGACAATGCAATTGATGAACTTAAGAAATTAGCTCATCAAACAGTTCCATCAAATCAAAAAAATGGCCCAGCAAAATATATTAAAGAAGTAATTTTAGAAAAATAAGTTATAATAAAGATATAGAAAACGGAGGAAAGTTAGATATGGCAGTAAATTCAATTACCGATAAAGAAAATTTTGATTCAATGATTGCAAAGGATAATATGACATTAGTAGATTTTTATGCAGATTGATGTGGTCCTTGTAAAATGATTGCCCCAATTGTGCATGAATTAGCAGAAGAAATGACAAATGTAACTTTTGCAAAAGTAGATGTTGATCAATTAGGGAATATTGCTCAAGAATATGGAGTTATGTCAATTCCAACATTAATTGTTTTTAAAGCTGGAAAAGAAATCAAACGTCATACTGGATTTATGACTAAAGATGAGCTTAAAAAAATCTTGGCATAAATATTTTAGAAAAGTAAGGGATGTGATTATTTAATGGCAATGGCAATGAAAAAACGTCGTAAGTTAATAGCTGAAAAAAAAGCGGCAAAAGCACTAGCACGTAAAGAAGCAGCAAAAGAATTAGCGGCAAAAGCTAAAAAAGCAGAATAAAAAAATATTAAGAATAGCTCTTAATATTTTTTTTATTTTAAAACTGCAAAGATAACGGCAGTAATTAAGGCAAAAGCCAAATTTAAACTTGTTGAAACGATTAAAATATAACCTTTTTTCTTTAAATAAACTAAGTAACCAGAAAATTCATTTTCTAATGTGGGATCTTGTGTAATCATATTAAATCCTAAATCTTCTTGCCAGGGTGCTAGTTTTTGGTTTTTAATGACCTTTTGAGCAGGGAATTTAATTAAAAAATAATGGCTAACAAATAGGGAAATAATAATAACGACTAAAACTCCAAAAATAATTTGTGATACATCACTGTTATTTAATTTTAAATCGATTTTATAAAGGGCTAATATTGTAACAAGAGCTATTTGAACTAATAAAAATAAGCTGTTTGTAATAGAAGACCAGATTGTAAATTTTTTTAATGTTGTTTTCATAGTGTATATTTTAACATAAATGTTAGAAGAGGGCAAAAAGGGAGACTTTAATATTTACAAAAGGGATTAATTTACCAAAATTTCGCATATCAAAATTAAAATATTGTTATTTTACTTTATTAGCCGTTTTTTTTTTTTTTTTTAATTATAATAAAATTATCTCAAAAGATAAATATAAATTTTATAAATTGTGTTTTATTTTGAGATAGATATTTGAGTTTCAATTTCTATTTTAACTTTAATATCGCTACTAATAATTCAAGACCAAAAATCTCCCTGGTAATTAATGCAAATTATTAGTAAAGAAGTTTTAACAAATTAAATATTTGTTAAGGGGGAACTATCATTATGAAAAAACTTTTAAGTATTATAGGAGCAATCTCATTAACAGCAACAGGTGCATCAAGTGTTGTTGCTTGCAATAAAAAAAAGCAAGATGAACCAAAATCTGGTGCTAAATTAGAAACAGCTCCAAAACTAAAAGATTTAAATAAAAGTACGCCTAATGATCAAAAATTATCAGCGGCTGATAATATTTAGAACAATTACAGAAAGATAAAAAGGTATTGGGTTAATGCTAATAAGGTTGTAAACCAATTCAATAAAATGTCAAAAGGTTAAAATTAATTTGAAAATTGTCTAGCTTACTAAAATTTTATGCCATTTGTAGAAGAAACAATTTTTATTATTAAAATCAACCCTGTGTTAATTTAAAATATCTAATCTTAATGTAAAATAGGTGTAATTAGGTTAGAACAAACAGGTAAAAAATTATTATCATCTAAACGATAAAATATAATTAGATAAATGATTTTAAATCAATTTATCCTTTATTAATAAATTTTAGAATTATAGTATTTAAAAAACAAATATTTTAATAATTTTTGCATAACTGTTTAAAAATTCTAAGATAACAAAATATAGCAAAAGATTAAAAATATAAAATTAACAACTTATAAATACAATTGAATAAATTCCTTATTAACCTACAAAGGAACTACAACTTTTTCTTTCAAATTAAATTCAACAAATCAATAAAAAAATAAATCAACGAACCAACAAATAAACAAATAAGTAAAAATATTTTTCTAATTAGAAAAATATTTTTATTTTCCAGACTATTTTTACTATTTCAATATCACCATACTGTTATAAGGCTGAAAAAATGTTATAATTTTGGTTATAAGATTAAAAAAGGGAGAAGAGAATATCAATGGAATTTTCGCATAAAGCAATTGAACAAAAATGACAAAAATATTGGGCAGAACATAATACTTTTGCCACAAATACAAACTTTAATAAAAAAGCATATATTTTAGATATGTTTCCATATCCATCAGGAGCAGGGTTACATGTTGGCCATCCAAAAGGATATACTGCAACAGATGTAATTAGTCGTATGCGTCGTTTACAACAATATAATGTTTTACACCCAATTGGTTGAGATGCTTTTGGTTTACCTGCAGAACAGTATGCGTTACAAACCGGAAATGACCCAGCTGATTTTACGCTTAAAAATATTGATAATTTTCGGAACCAATTAAAAGCCCTAGGATTTAGTTATGATTATCAAAAAGAGGTAAATACTTCAGCCCCATGATATTTTAAAACAACGCAATGAATTTTTGAAAAATTGTACCAACAAGGTTTAGCAGAAGTACGAGAAGTAGATGTTAATTGATGTCCAGAATTAGGGACAGTTTTAGCTAATGAGGAAGTTTTTGTTGTTGATGGCAAAATGGTTTCAGAGCGAGGAAGTTTTCCAGTTTATAAAAAACCAATGAAACAATGAGTATTAAAAATTACAGCTTATGCTGAACAATTAATCAGTGGTTTAGATGAATTAGACTGGCCCCAATCAGTTAAGGATTTACAAAAAAATTGAATTGGTAAATCAGTTGGAGCGGAAATTAAATTTGCGGTTGCTGATATGTCAGAGGAAGTTACTGTTTTTTCAACCAGAGCCGATACAATTTTTGGGGTGGAATATCTTGTTTTAGCACCTGAGCACCCGCTAGTTTTATCATTAGTAACACCAGAAAATTTAGCAGCAACAAAAGAATATTTAGAATTAGTTAAAACAAAAACAGAGTTAGATCGTCAAGATACAAGTAAAGAAAAAACAGGAGTCTTCTTAGGGCGATATGCGATTAATCCTGTTAACAATAAAAAGATCCCAATTTGAACAGCTGATTATGTTTTATCGCATTACGGAACGGGGGCCGTGATGGCTGTACCAGGTCATGATGAACGCGATTATCTATTCGCAATGAAATATAATTTACCAATTAGTTATGTGATTAAAAATAACAATAATAATGGTCCATTTCTAAAAGATGGCGAACATATTAATTCTGACTTTTTGGATGGTCTAAATACTGACCAAGCTAGCGAAAAGGCTTTAGGATTTCTTGGGGGAAAAGGGCTTGCCCAACCCAAGGTAACATATAAACTAAAAGACTGACTATTTTCGCGACAACGCTATTGAGGAGAACCTTTCCCAATTATTCATTGAGAAGATGGCTCAATTTCTTTAGTTCCGGAAGCAGAATTACCATTAACTCTACCAAAAATGGATAATATTACTCCATCATCAACGGGAGAATCACCATTAGCAAATGCAACAGATTGATTGACTGTTGTTGATGCAACAGGAAAAAAAGGGCGCCGGGAAACAAATACAATGCCCCAATGAGCGGGAAGTTGCTGATATTATTTAGCCTATCCGTTAATGACAGGACAAGAAGAAATGCTTGATCTTGCTTCTCCTGAGGGCCAAGCAGCATTAAAAGAATGATTACCTGTTGATTTATATGTTGGTGGTCAAGAACATGCTGTTTTACACTTGTTGTATGCCCGTTTTTGACATAAAGTTTTATTCGATCAAAACTTAGTCCCAACTTCTGAGCCGTTTATTAAATTAGTAAACCAAGGAATGATTTTGGGCCCTGATGGATCAAAAATGAGTAAATCAAAGGGTAATGTCATTAATCCTGATGATATTATCAAATCACATGGGGCGGATAGTTTACGTTTATATGAAATGTTTATGGGGCCAATTGAGGCTTCATTGCCATGAAGTGAAACAGGGTTAGATTCAATGCGGAAATGGTTAGATCGAATTTATCGGTTGGTGAAAAATAATAATTTTACTACAGTAAACGATAAAACATTAGATTTTGCCTATCATCAGATGGTTAAAAAGACAACAGAAATGCTAGAAAATTTAAGTTTTAATACGGCAATTTCGCAACTAATGGTTTTTATTAATGCTTGTTATAAAACTGATCAACCAATTTATCAGCCGTACTTTGAAGGGTTCACAAAAATCTTGTCATGTTTTGCTCCACATTTAGCTGAAGAAATTTGAAATAATTTTGGACATCAAGCATCAATTGCTAATGAACAGTGACCAATTTATGAAACAAAGTATTTACAAAAAACAGCAATAATTGTTGCTGTCCAAGTAAATGGTAAATTACGAGCAAAATTAGAAGTTGCTGTTGATACTCCAGAAGCAGAATTATTGTTATTAGCTAAAGAACATGAAAATATTCAAGGAATCTTAGCAACACACGATATTTTAAAAGAAATAGTTGTTAAAAATAAAATTGTTAATTTTGTTGTTAAAGCAAGATAATTTGAAAATCTTATCATTAGGTTAAATATGATAAGATTTTTTTATTTTTATCATAAATTACCACTATTTAGCATATAATTACATTAGAAAGAAGGAAGCAATTTTGAAAACAACATTAAAATTCCAATTAGAAAAAGCTCAAAGAGAAGGATATGCGGTCCCCGCCTTTAATTTTGATAATTTAGAAATGTTGAAAGCAATTATTGAAGGAGCCGAAGAAGAACAAGCACCAGTAATTATTATGGTGACTGAATCAGCCGCTAAATATATGGGTTTTGAATATGTCACTGCCCTGGGTAAAACAGCAGTAGAAAAGGCAAAGGTTCCAGTTATTTTACACTGAGATCATGGTTTTGATTTAGAATTAATTAAAAAAGCTGTTGATAATAAATATACTTCTGTAATGTTAGATGCTTCAGCTAAGCCAACAACGGAAAATATTCAAGAAACCCAAGAAATAGTTACTTATGCTCATCAGTATGGTGTGGAAGTTGAATCCGAAATTGGCCATGTTGGAGGAAAAGAAGATGACCGTAATACAGCTGGAGGTAATTATACTACTGTTAGGGCGGCAATTGATTTTGTTCAACAAACAGACGTTGATTGCTTAGCAATTGCCGTTGGGACAGCTCACGGAATTTATCATGATGAGGTTAAACTACAAATTGATCGGATTGCTGAAATTAACTCCGCCGTGAAAACACCGCTTGTGCTTCATGGTTCTTCGGGAGTTCCAAGTGATCAGTTATCTTTAGCAATTAAAGCTGGGATTTGTAAAGTGAACATTGGAACTGATCTAAAATTGGCTAATGTAAAAGGAATACGAACTTGGCTTACTGCTAATCCAACTGGTTATGATGCTCGCAAATTTGGGCGCTTAGCAATCGATGAAATGAAAATAATAGTTAAAGAAAAAATTAAAATTTTAAAAGCTAATGGAAAAGCAAAATAAAATAGTAATTTTAAATTACTATTTTATTTTGCCAAAAACAAATTAAATTTCTGACTAATTTGCTACTATTAATGTAATAAATTTATTATAATAAAAAGGTAGATAAAGTTTAGGAATTATTTATAATTTTTAGTAATATAATACGAAAATATAAAGATGGAAAAGGAGGGCAAATAATGACGTTATTTTCATGAAATATTGATTTTTTTAAAAAGTTAGGTTTATATGATGGTCCAGTTGCTCAAGGAGTTGTTTGATTAATTTTTTTGGTTTTAGCAGCGGGAGTTGTTTTTAGTGCAATTTATTTATCAAATTTTTTAATTGCCTATACAGCCCGGAAAAATATTGGTCAATCATTAGCCGGAGGAATTATTTTAGCAATTATTACATCTTTGCCAGAGTTAACAATTGCAATTACAATGGGCGCAAATGATCGTCCAGAGTTCAGTTTAGGAAATACAATTGGTTCTAATTCATATTATATGGCATTATTTGCCTTAGCAAGTTTAATTTTTATTAAACGCCAGAAATTTGTTAAAATTAATAAATTTCATTGAAGTTTATTAATTGAAGCTCTTGTTTTTATGACAATTTTATTTTTAGCATTTTTACCAAATTCATTTGGTTTGGATGCTAATGCCTTATTGCCATTTTTAACAGCAACAATCCCCGGAATTAAAATGTCATGATTATGGCTAGTTTTTTTACTTTCTTATATCACTTTAATCGTTGTTGTGATTTATCGCCAACGAAAAAGAATGAAACACCAGCCAGGGTTAGAATTTCATATTGAACCAGAGCACCATGAGGAAAAAGATTTTAAACATCATCTATCAGTTAAAATGATTGCCATCATTTTTGCTGGTTTGGCTTTTTTACTAGTCTTTTTAGCTTTTGCCCTATCAATTACTGCCGATATTTTACCACATGTATATGGTATTCCTGAAACTTCAGTTGGAGGGCTTATTTTATCTTTTGTTACAAACTGTCCAGAATTAGCAACAACATTTGTAATGTTTAAAAAGAATAAAAGAATGATTGCATTTGGTGGGTTAGTCGGAAGTTTAAATTTTAAAATTGTTATTAACTTTTTTACCGATTTGGCTTTTCGCCCAACAGGATCATTGGGGCATGTAACTGGTAATGACCCATACTTTTTGCAATATAGTGCTTTAATGTTATTACAATTAGTAATGCTATGATTAACTTTTGCCACAATTACTAAAAAGGTTCAGCATAATAAACCGGCTTATATTGCCATTAATGTTAGTATTATAGCGACATACGTTATAACTTGAATTCTACTATTGTTGTTAATTCCACAAGTTTAAGGAAAACAACATTTTTTATTGCAAATCAGTTATAATTTTAATGACGAGAAAGGGATGAAAAAATGTTTAAGTATGTAATTATCGCTAATGATTATCCCGAATCATTAGCTTTAGCGCAAAAATTAAAAATAATTTTAACAGATCGCGAAATGCAAGAAGATATTATTGCCCCTGAATATGTTTTTGTGATTGGGGGCGATGGGACGTTGCTACGGGCTGTTAATGAATTTCAAGATATTTTAGATGAAGTTTGTTTGATTGTCGTTAAATCAGGTTCGCTTGGTTTTTATGCCAATTATGATGAAAAAACAGTTACCCAAGCAATTGATGATATTATCAATGACACTGCCCATATTCAACAATTGCCATTATTGGAAGTTAAATTTAATAATAACCAAATTCGTTATGCCCTTAATGAAGTTAAAATTGTTGACCATGTTAAAACAATTCGGACAGATATTTATATCAACGATGAGTTACTAGAATATTTTCGTGGTAGTGGGTTAGTATTTGCAACTTCAACTGGTTCAACAGGTTATATGCGGGCAATTGGGGGAGCAATTATTTTGTCGAATAAGCATAAATTATGAGAAATGAAAGAAATTGCGCCAGTTGCTAATTCAACATTTTCAACAATAACAGCCCCTTTAATTCTTGATGATAGTCAGAGCGTAATTTTAGAAGGTGAACTAATAGATAAACAAATCATAATTGATACTTATGAATATGAAGCAAACAATAACTTAGTTGAAATTAAATTCAGTGATAAAACGTTAAATTTAATTTATAATCATCGCCAAAATCAATCAACAACGGCCAAACTACAAACTTTATTTGCTTATTGTAATAATGTTAATAAACGAGGTGATCGTTAATGTCAGTTTGAAAAATAATTTTAATTGTTGTTGGAATGATTATTATGCTATTATTTATTTTCATGATGGTTTTTTGAAAAAAAATCTTTAATTATCGTAAAGAACTATTAGGTAATCAAACCATCAATTTTTCCGTCAGTGATTTAATTACGATTCTAGGAGCTAAGGAAAATATTATTGATGTTCGAGCAACAATGACAAGATTAAAAGTGACAGTTAAGGAAATTGAGGAAATTGATTTACCATTGCTACAAAAAAAATTTAAACTTAAAAAAATTCAAATTATTAATCAAACACTAATTTTACCATTAGGACAAATTAGCTTAAAAGTTGAAGAAGTAATTAAAGCTGAACTTAAGCGCTAATAAGAGGCGAAAGATTTAGATATGATTTCAACAAAGAAGGAGAGAAACTTATGCCAGCAATTTTAACAAAAAAAATTACTTTAAATAATGGGGTAGAAATGCCAATGATTGGTTATGGAACATATTTAGTAACGGACCAAGCAAAAGGGTTGGCAGCAATTACTCATGCTATTAATTATGGTTATCAATTAATCGACACTGCGGATATTTATCATAATCATCAATTAGTTCGTGAAGCGATAAAAAATTCAAACCAACCCCGCGAAAATTTATTTATTACTACTAAAATTTGAATTACAAATAAAAACCCAGAAATAGTAAAAGCCGATATTGATCGAATTCTAGCGGAATTAGGAACAGATTATTTAGACTTAGTGTTAGTTCATTGACCATTACCAGATGGGGTAATGATTTATCAAACATTAGAAGAAATTTATCAGACTGGTAAAATCCGTGCCATTGGTGTTTCTAATTTTATGATTGATCAATTAAAAACTTTGTTAGAACAGACAACAATTGTTCCCGTTGTTAATCAGGTTGAACTGCATCCCCAACTGCCTTTATTGGAATTACAAGAGTTTTGTCAAAAACATAATATTGTTTTAGAAAGTTGACAAACAATTATGAAAGGGAAAGTTAGTGATTTACCATATTTACAAACTTTAGCCGCAAAATACAATGTTGATGCTCCAGCAATTGCTTTAAAATGAGCTCTACAACGTGGTATTATTGTCATCCCAAAATCAGAAACATTAACTCGCATTGAGTCAAATGTCCAACAACTTGAAAATTTTGAATTATCAGCGGAAGAAATTACGGCAATTAATGATCTTGGCCCAACTTTACGATTAGGACCTGATCCATATCATTTTGTTGGTTAAAAGGATTTTTCTTGTTTTTTAAGAAAATTAAAATAACGTTGGGAAAAAAAGAAAAATGATATAATTAATAAAATATTAATAATTTAGCAAAAGTATTACGGAGGCATTAATGCAGATAAAAATTAAAAAAATTATTATTAACTCAGACATTTTTAGTTTTAGTTTTGGTTTTATTGGGATAACCTTTGGTCTTTTAAGTCTACTATCCCTAGAACCATTTTGAAATAATAGTAATGAAGTTAGAGCATATCAATCTTTTATTTTTACAGTTCTAACAATTATTTTTGATACGCTAAGTGTTATTAGCGCCATGCTTGCCTTTATTTATGGGAAAAAAATGTATCGTTTACGTCAAGCAAATAAAAAGGAAAAACGCCGAATTGATAAACGCTTTGAAAAATTATCTTATTGATTTGATTTTTGAAGTTTCAGTGTTGGGATATTAGGGTTAGTTTTTGGTTTAACAAGTCTAGTAACATTATTACCATATACAATTAATGAATTTGTTTCATGATGAGCAACTTTAACTTCAATTTTTTTAGATACTTTTAGTGCAATTGCGGCAATTTTAGCCTTGACTTGTTTTTTGAAAAGTTGAAAAAAATAATTATCTTGTAATAGTTAGAGTTATTAATAAACCAAGAATATAATTCGGACTTTGCCAAGACACACCTGAATTTTAGGGTTACTATGTTATGATTTATTTAAGATTTAATTTAAATAAAACAATTTTAGAAAAGAGGTTAAGATGGATAAAATAGGAAATAATCAAGAAGATTATATAATTGAAAAACTGAAAATTAAAAATGAAGATATAAATAATAGTAAAACAAAAATTAATAAAAAAGGGTTTTGAAAATTAGTGCTACCGTATTATGCAACATATTGACCTCTTTGTACAATGTTTTTACTTTTTTCGCTAATTACTTCTGGTATTCTAGTAGCAATGCCAATTGTTGTTAATCAATTATTAAATGCAATTAATATTAATGTTGCCGCTGGGAAAATTGGCTTAGAATGAATGACAGTTATTTATGCCGGAATTGGCTTATTAATAACATATGTTTTATATGCGTTGTTTTGGATTTCCCGTTATACCATTAGTGGAGTTTTAGCTCGTCGAATTGAAACAAAAATTCGCGTAAGATTATTAGCGAAACTTTTACGTTTAGACTTACATTTTTATCACAATAAAAAAACGGGGGATATTTTAACAAAACTAATTTCTGATACCCAAATCTTAGGAGACCAGGCTGAACAAATCCCCTTGCAAGTAACATATAGTATTTTTTCATTCTTTGGGGCCTCAATTGTCATGTTTTTATTAGATAATAGTGTAATGGTTAATGGAACTCAAGTAAATATGAAAGATACAGTTTATATTATTGCTGCAATCGTATTAGGGTTAACATTGTTAATTACAATTGCAATTATCTTTTTATATAACTATTTACGAAAACTACAATATCGTGTGCGCCGGGTGCTATCTTCAGTTAATGGTGATATTCAAGATCGTATTCATAATATTCGTTTAATTAAAGCATCAGGAACATTACGACATGAAACAGAACGTTTTGAAAATATTAATGAAGATTATTTTAAATTAATTCGTCATTGAGAAATTCGTCAGGGTGTTATTTGAGGATTAATTTTAGCAATGCTATTTTCCGTTAATGGGGTTGTTATTATTGTTGGAGTTGTTTTTGTTAATAAAAATGCCTTAAACCCAATTGTGATGGTTTCCGTTCTAATGTCAGTGAACCAAATGATTAACCCATTAGTTAACTTAATAGGTTTAATGAATAACATTATTTCGGCTTCTGTTTCTGCTTCACGTTTAAATGAAATTTTAACAGAGCCAGAACGAATTGTAGCTAATGAAGGTGAAACTATTGTTGAAAAAATTACTGGTGACATTATTTTCCAAAATGTTGATTTTAAATACTCTACAGAAGGGGAAAAGGTTCTTGATAACTTTAATTTTACTTTTAAACAAGGACATAGTTATGCTTTGGTTGGACAAACGGGAAGTGGGAAATCGACAATTTCACGATTACTATTACGCTTTTACGATCCCACAGCGGGAGCTTTATTAATTAATAATGATCTTAATTTAAAAAACGTTAATTTAAAATCGTTCTTAAATCATGTTGGTTATGTTGAACAAGAACCACAAATTTTATTTGCCACAATCGCTGAAAATATTGCGTATGGATTAGAAAATATTAGTCAAGAAGCAATTTATGCTGCGGCAAAAAAAGCAAAATTATATGATTTTGTTATGACCTTACCAGAACAGTTTGAAACTGTTGTTGGTGAAAGGGGCCATATTTTATCAGGGGGGCAAAAACAACGCTTGGTTATTGCCCGAATGTTCTTACGAAACCCGGAAGTTCTAATTTTGGATGAAGCAACTAGTGCCTTAGATAATCTTGTTGAAAAAGATATTCAAAAAGAGTTAGATGCTTTAATGAAAGGGCGGACAACAATTGTTATTGCCCATCGTTTAACAACAGTTAAAAATGTTGATCAAATCCTTGTCTTAGCGCCGGGAGAAGGAATTTGTCAAGTTGGAACATTTGAAAAACTACGGAAAGAAGAAGGATATTTCCGTGATATGTATGAAGCTAGCTTTAGTTAAAGCTAGCTTTTCTTTTGAAAATTTTAAATTTAATTAATTTTTTTGTAGTATAATGAGTGAAATTTTAACAAAGGAGAACAGAAATATGTCAGCAATTATTGAAGTTAAAAATTTATTTAAAAGTTATCAAAAAAATGAGGTTTTAAAAGATATTAATGTCGAAGTGTTCGCTGGTGATCGTGTGGCAATTTTAGGAGCTAATGGTTGTGGGAAAACAACATTTGTTGAAATGATCTCAAGCTTTTCAAAACCAACGGCGGGTGAAATTAAGATTAATTTGTCAGGGAATGTTAAAAAGGATATTGGGATTCAATATCAAGAAGGAAACTGGCCAATTGGGATTCGGATTAAGGATATGATTAAGTTCTATCGTAAGGTTTATGAAAATTTTTCCCCAGCTTATGAAAAGATGCTTGAGGAAGTTTTTGAATTGGATAAAATTAAAAATATTAATTTACAAAAACTGTCTGGTGGCCAAAAGCAGCGCTTTAATGCTATGTTGGCAGTTATCAATGATCCAGAAATTGTTATTTTAGATGAATTAACAACGGGGTTGGATATTGAATTGCAATATAAAATTGTAAGTTTTTTTAATGAATATATTGTTAATAACAATAAAACTTTGTTGATTGTTTCGCATCATCCTGAAGAAGTTGAAATGCTATGTAACCGAATTTTATTATTTGGTAACAAATCAATTTTGTTAGATTGTTCAATGGCGGAAGCAAAAGCTCAATTTGGTTCAATTCGAAATTTAATGAATTTATATTTTAAAGGAGAAATAAAATAATGCAGACAAAAGTAAATAAAAAAAATAATTTTCGCGCTAATTTTTCAATTTTTCAAGAATTAATGTTGCTAATTAATAAATCATTTTTCCGTGAAAAACGGGGGCCAATTTTTATTTTTGTTATCCCAACGATTTTTTTAATTATTTTTTACTATGTTTTTAATATCTATCCCGGTAATAGCAACGGGATAGCAATTCGGACATTGACTCTTTTTATTTATATGTTATTACCAACGTTAAGTATTATTGTGTCTTTATCAACAACCTTAGTTGATTGAAAAAAATCTGTTTTTTTAAAACGGATTGATGCGACAGGAATTAAAAAGGGGACATTTCTTTTTCTACTACTAATTTATTATCTATCACTAGGTTTGATTGCTGTTTTTTTTGAAATGATAATTGCAATTATTATTGGTGGTCATAATTTTATCGAAGCTTTAAAAGCAACTAACTGAGGTTATCTTTTACTAGGGATAATTGCCGCGATTCTCTTGTCGGTTACAATTGCCTTTTTGATCGGAGGAATTTTTAGTAACGAAGGAATTACCAATTCGGTTGCAATTATTATTTATATTTTAACAATTTTACTATCAGGAGTTTTGGTTTATCCACCATTAATTAGTGATACCTTAGGGGTAAGGGTAATAACTTATTTTATTCCCCATAAATATCCAATCTTTTTAATTCTTTATGCAATTACTGGTACTAGCTGGGAAGCCCAATTTAATACCGGAACAGGTTATTCAACTGAGTTATATCACTATTTTACAGCTTCATGGCAACCAGTTCTAGCGATTATTTTGTTTCTCTCATTTTTTACTTTTTTAGCTAAGTTTTCTTTCCGTTGAAATGTTCGTCGCTAATGTTTTTTCGTCAAAATTAACAGATTAACGTGACAAGAGGAAAACCTCTGTGTTAAACTATAAAAAAGAGGATAAAAAAATGGATGTAAATGTTCTACAAGCAATTTTAGCAAAAAAAGAAATCACGACCAAAGATAAAATCGTTTTTAAATTAATTAATAGCGTTCTAACGACATTATTTATTGATGAAAATCGCCAGTCATTGTTGCAAGTTGGTTATAAAATCAACGAACAAGAATATTTGTGATTTCCAAATCTTAGTTTGGATAATAAAAAAGAACAAAATATTAATGATGGTTATGCAAACTATCTCTCTTCGGATGGTAATTTTTTGTACCAATTTACAGCAACTACAGCTATTGATAAACGTAAAAGTCAAGGGGAAAAATATCTGCAAAATAAAATTCATTTTGTCACATTTGGGAAGATTAATGATAAGAAAAAAGGCATCGGATATCATTTTTTAGGAATATTTATCTTTGTGGGTTTTACAGATGAAGATTGTCAAACAATGATTTATCAAAAAATTAGGGACAATTATCAGCTGGATAGCTAAGGAAAAAGCAGGAAAAATAATATGAATGATTTTAATAACGAAATTATGCAGTTAAAAAATATTTTTGAAAAGAACTGTGACGAAGAAACAAAAATTAAACAAGAAAAGTTTTTATTAAATAACTTTCAATTTTATGGGATATTAACCGGAAAACGAAAACCATTAATTAAAGGGCTTTTATCAGAATGAAATAAAAAATATCCGAATTTTAACGATAAAAAGGCTTTATTTAAAGAACTTTATTATCAACCCCAAAGGGAATTTAAGTACAGTGCAATTGAATTTTTAAATTTATGATGGCAAAAAAATCTTACTTTTGATGATTTAGATTGATTATTAGCTTTAATTAGAATGGATATTTGGTGGGAAACAGTTGATAATGTTGACGATATTTTTGGTCAAATTTTATTTAATCACAATGATCAACCTGCAGCTCGGATTTATATTAATAAATTAATTAACGACGAGGATGACTGAGTTAAAAGAATTGCCATTCAATTGCAATTAAATTTTAAGGAAAAAATGGATGTTGATTTAATTTTTGCCTTAGTGGAGCCACTATTAACAACAACAAACTTTTATTTGATTCGTTCAATTGGTTGAGCGCTACGGAATGCAAAACGGGTTGCGCCTGAAAAAGTTGAAAGTTTTATTATTAGAAATAATATTAGTAACAAGATTATTGCGGTTATAAATGAGCACTAAAAAAGATGAGTAATTTCATCTTTTTTTTCATATTTAGCGATTTCTTGTTTTTAATAATAATTTAAATTATAATTTAATCAACATAATCACTAGGGAAACTTAATGGTTTTGTAATGTATTAAAATAGAAAGAACATAGGTGGATTTAATGACAAAAGAAAAAAAGCAGCGTAGTTTGCTTGGCACACAGTATTTTGTAATGATGATCTTTTGATTAATTTTAACAGCTGTTATTATTACATTTTTAATTCTCTTTTTAAATGAACGGCAAAATGTTAATGAAAAATATGGTGTGACTCAAAAACTTGCTGATATTGCCAATGGCACAACAACGGGTCAAGATGCACAAGCAGTATATCAAATGTTAATGAATATTAAATATCCATTAATTGATTTCTCCTTATTATCATTCACTTTTTTTGCGGCAAGTACTACGCAAATTTCTGATTGAGGAGCAGCATGAGCGCAACGAGAAACAAGTATTAATTTAGCTTATTCATATTTGTTTATTACAGCAGTAATTGCAATTATTGGTTTATGCTATTATATTGTGATTAATATTAAAATTTTTCGTTATCGTAGTTTTCAATGACGTTATGGGTTAGCAACAAATTACCCAAATGATTTACCAATCTTCAATACTAAAATCTATTTAACATTTATTACAAACTTAACAATTATTTTTAGTTTCTTTAACTTTTTAACAACAATTATTGCTTTAGCTTATGGAGCATTCTTGGTATTAGTATCATATTTTTTCTGGTATATTCTTAAAAATAGAACAGAAGTTTTAGTACCACATAAATGATGAAAAGCATCAAACTTTGCATTCTTTACAACAGTTTTAGTAATTCAAAATGGCTATACATTAATTAAATCAATTTTTTCTGCTAAATTTGGCGTTGATTTAGATTTAATTCTGCAAATTATTATTCCAATTGGTACAATTACTGTTATTATTGCTGTCTTTATTAAAAACTTATTATCAACAAAAGTGTCAGCGGTTCGTAATGCAATTAAAACAATTGGGGGAAAAGTCGCAACCTTCCGAATTTTCTATTATACTCAACAAGAAAAATCATTAGAAGATTTTGCTTTTGTAAGCCAATTACCACCATTAATTAAAAAACCATTATCAACAAAAGCAATTAATACAAAACAAGCTTTAGAATTAATGGATACTTTAGAAGATGGTGCTAAATTTATTGAACAACACTTTAAAAAACCCAAAGAGACTAATTATATGCTATATCATTTATTTAATGAAATAGTTGATGTGGCAGAAATTGACGAAATTAAAAGTAATATTTTAAAAGTTGAAGCGAAAAAAAATAAAGGAACAATTAATAAATAAGAAAAATTTAAAACTAAGATTATCGGAAAGGAAAGATAACTTAGTTTTTTCTTTTGTTTATATAAATAATAAAAAGAAAAGTTTTGGAAATATCATAAAAAATTTTAAATTATAATTAAATTTTAGAAAATTATTATTGCAATTTGGTTGTATAATTTGTTATTATAATAGAGATAATTATGTCATGTTATTTAATAAATAACACATATCCACGTTTAATAGGGTTAAAAAGTATTAATACAAAATAGCACTTATTAATTTATCAATTATCAATAATATCAAAAACTATTAATATATTTAATTTAAGAAAGGATACTACTAGAGTATGAAAAAATTATTATCATTATTAGGAGTAATTACATTAGTTAGTTCAGCAACAACGCCTTTAGTTGGATGTGGAACAAATGAAAATGCAACGAATCCAGTACAAGAAAAATTAGAAATTAATAAAGAAAATCTAACAAAATATTTTGCGGAAAATAACACTTGAAATTATGAAGGTGAATTTTTCTTTAAAGATCTTAAGGACCAAAATGAAGAGAGCCAAAATGAAATTGTAACAGCAATTCGCATTGCCACTATCTATCTTTTTGATAATTTAATTAGACCAAAATTTATTGAAACTTTTAACTATATTCCTGAAAATTACTTTATTTCTGTAGTACCAAGTTTAGATGGAATGAAAGGTTTTGAATATGATACAGATTATAAAATAAATTTTTCAATTACATTTCAAGAAAAAAATGAGTTTGGTGCAATTATTTTTAATTACACAAATTTAATGCTAAATTTTAAAACTACAGGAATTTATAATAGAACTGATTGAATAAAAGAATTCTCAAAGTATTTTTTTAGTGCGGAAACATCATTAGTTGGTATTAAAAAACAAGGTCTTAGTTATTTTAGTTTAGGTTCAGTAGGAGATGCTTTAACAGAACAGAATATTAGTAATTATAGCGAAAGTAATAATGAAAATGCAAAAATTAATATTTCAAATGAACTTACACTACTATTAAGTGATAAGAATAATAACTCAGAATCATTTTGATTTTATGATGACTATAAATTATCTTTAGACGTAAAAAAATATGAATTTATTGGAAAACTTAAGGATGAAAATAAATTTGTCGAAAGAATTGATGGAACATTTTCTTATATTAATGAGCCAACTATAAAATCTGATGCAACAGGAAATATTTTAGTTGAGTTATACTAGTTTTTAAAAATAAATATGAAATTTAAAATTTTAAAATCGAAACGATTAGTTTCTGTTTTTAGTGCGCTTTGTGTACTAACTACTGGTACTGTAGTTGCATCAATTTCCACTGTAGTTGCTCATGTTAAAACAAAAGAAAATGCTTATTACAAATTTGATGGTCAAGTCTTTAAATCAAATACCGAATTAATCCAATATGCAAATAATAAAGCACAAAAAGAATCTTACCAAATTGAAAATGATTATTATTTATATAACAATAAAGCCTATGATTTATCTCAACATAATGTTTTAGAAAATGATATTGCTAGTCAATTTCCAATTCAAGCTTTTGAAACTTATCGTAATCCTGCTGAATATGTCATAAACAGTGCGGGAGAAATATCAAATCAAGTATTAACAACCCAAAATGATAAATTAACAACTGTTTATCGGGGTAAAGATGGTAATGCATATTTAGATATTAATGAAGCTATTGCAACCCATCAAAGTTATCAAAAAGTATATAAATTAGGAAGCATTAATAATTCTCCAAATGGTGATAATGGAACAGTTGAATTTGCTAATCGTTATGGTGCAATTCAATATTTAGAAAATATTGTCCAACAAAATTTAAAAGATAATAATACAACCAAATGTTACACAATGGCAGGAACTTGTTTAACAAAAGACCAAGTTTCCGATTGAATTCGATCAACAACAGATATTCAATATGATTACAATGGCTTTCGTTGATCAAATCGTAATTTACCAGATATTTCAAAGCTAAAATTAATTCAACGTGATGAAGAAAAAAATATTCAATTGTATAAACCTTTTAAAAAATCTTATTGATTAAACATAGATTCAATAGGATTAATTGGTTCATTTAGTGGAACACAATATATTGAATCTGATGATTCCCAAGATGTTTTTCAGAATAAATTAATGAATGGCTGAAAAAAACTAATTCAAATAGTATTAATGCAGTTTTAAATAATTTAGTTGTTGCTTCAAGTTTAATTAATTTGATGATGAATTCAAAAGAAGCAGAACCAAAATCATGAGATATTGAAAAAGACTTATTTATGAATGATAAAAAGATAAGGGATAATTTTAAAGAAAAATTTCAAAAGGCAAATTATAAAGAATATAATGACAGAAATAGTGGTTTTAAATATAATGATATAGTTAATACCTTAAACAAAATTAACGGAATGGATAATTTTAAAAAAACTTTATTATTTATCCAAAAGGTTTATGGCTATACATTAACAGTAAATCATTCTGATCCAAAACCAGTATTAGATTTTATTAATTTTTTAAAACAATTAATCAAAAATATTATTAGAGCAAATACTAGTTTGTATGATAGCGTAATTGATGAGTTGTTTAAAGATCAAACAAAATTAGAGTCAGAAACTGAATTGACGTTAACAGATGTAATTCAAATGTTCATTTCCCCTTCACAGTTTATGTATCAATCACCTGCAAAAGGTAATGCCTTACAAGGAATCATTGAAAAAGTCCAAAAAATTGGTGATGAATTATTTGGAGCGCTTGATAACATTGGTAAACTTGTTGGGGAAAAAGGAAATCTTGAAGATGCTGAAGTCAAAATGATGGTAGATAAATTAGAAACCGTTTTTGAAGGTGGAACAGAATACTATATGTTTGGTGGCGAAAAGTATACAAAAGAAGAAGCATTTGATGCTCTTAAAAAGAATTTTAAATCAATGGTTAAGTTTGATAAAGAAGGCTCAAAATTTTGAACTGATCCTGCTAAACTTGGATCAAAATTATTAAAAGGCTTAGGTAAAATGATGAATGGCTTACAAATGGCTAAAGCCATATGAAATATTGGCAGTCTAATTTCGATTTTTGACTTTGTAACTTATCAAAATGATTTTGGTAATGGCCAAGTTTTATACTATACAACAACAGAGATAAGTCTTCCAGTTTTTGGAAGAATATGAGGTCAAGACTTTAGCAAACATGTCCAAATGATTAGTGTTTTTGATAATGGGAGCATTACTAATGACACTAATGCCCAGTTATATGTTGTTTTAGGAAGTTTATTTACTTCACTATCATCAGCGCAAAAATACTTAAAAGAATACATTATTTCTAATCCCACAGATTTTATTGATACAAGACAATATTATATTAATGTAATGGGAGAAGTTGATCAAGAAGAACTTCCTGTTAATAGTGAAGATCCCGATGATGGCTATAATAAATTAGAAAAATTTATTGAGTATATTTTTACCAAGCATTTTGCTAATACAGTAATTAGTCAATATTTTGATGGCATTGATGGCTGATTTAATAATCCAATTGATGCTATTAAAAGTATGCAAGAAAAAATTACTAATAATCAATTTATCATTCAATATAAATACCGTGATTTAGAAGGAATTAATCGTTATTATGATACTCCTGAAGCTTTAATAGCTGATCAACGCAATTATATTATTAATAATATTCTTGAATCAAAAACAGTTTTATCAAGTGATTTAATTAGTTCAATTGATTATGATCGCTTAAAAGAACAATTTGGGTTAAAAAATAAAGTTTATGGTGTCTTATTTGGTGGCCAATATCGTTATTTTTATACTTATAACGATGCCTTTGTTTATGTCTATAATCACGTCGATATTACATATCACCATGATACGGTTGTAAATTACTTTGTCTATTTTGGTAACCAACGTTTTACAAATGAAAGTGACTTTTATAAATGAATTGAAGAAAGTACCCAATTAGTTAATGCAGCAGGGGAGGTTTTGAATCATGGCAATTAATCTTTTAAAAACAATTTTAGCGTCAACAATTTTAACAACAACACCAGTTGGTGTAAGTGCGTCGGTAATAAATGAAAATAGTGAAGTAACATCCCCTCGAGAGGCTTTATTTCAAACAATTAAATCCTCATCAACAGTGAAATCAACAAAAACAAAATATAGTTATGATAATCATGTTTTTTATTCCCAAACTGATTTAGATAATTATATTTATCAGAGTAGCAAAATTGAAACTATTCAAACTTCTTCGAATCCGGGAAAAATTATTGAAGATTATCAATATCGTACTTTAAAAGCCGATAAAATTTATGATACGGATTTTAATAATTTTCAACTTGTATACCGTGATGCGTATGGCAATACAGCTTTAACAAAACAGGCCGCTTTAAATACTTATACTAATGCTGGCTCTGTTAAAGCCCAATATAGTTATGACGGGATTGGTTGATTTGATTCACCAGAAGAAGCAAAAAATGGTTTTATTTATAAAGGTGGATTACATAAGTCATTATATTATTATGTTAATGGAAGATATTATAATGTTTTTAATGAAGATGACCAAGCTAAATTATTAAACTCATTAACTTCAGGTTATTATGTTAAACCCTCTGAATTTACCCAAGGTTTAACCTTATACGGGACAAAAGAAACTTTAAAAGATACAATTCATAATAATTTTGAAAGTACTTGAACAGATTCTAGTACTAGCTTTCCAATTAATTATACGAGTTATTTAGAAACTGATGTTAATCATAAAATATATTTATCACCAGGTGGGGATGACATGATTAAAGTATCAATTAATAGGGGAAGAACCCAAGATTATTATCGTGGTGATACTTTTGTTTTTGAGGATAAACATAACCAATTAAGTAAAGATGAGCTTACTACAAAAATGGGGTGGCAACAAAAATTTGAAAAATCTGGCCCAGCAGTTGGAAAGTACTATTGAACAAAAACAATTAATTTAGAAGGAAATCAATATGATTTTACTTATTTGCCAATAAAAGCAGGATCATTTGGAAAGTATACTGATTTTAATTGAAATGCTTTAACTTCATCACAAGATTATAATGCAACATTATATTTGTATGATAAAGTGAAAAATGACCCTACTCGTCAACAAATTTATCGTTGAGATAATATAGGCATTGAAATTACAAATCCAAATGAAATTCCAACAACATATGTTCGTCAATCATATGACATTTGATTTAATAATTTTTATAGTCGCCAGTTTTTAACTTTAGATAAAAAAGATGAAAATGGAATTGCTTACAATGATTTCGGTGTTTATGCTGATACTTTATATGATGTTAACGGAACCCATGGTGACAAGTATTCAGTACGAGAAAGTGTCAATTATTATAACACTGTTTTAAAACAAGAAATTTTACAACGGGAAACAATTATTGAAAATGGTGTGACAAAGTATAAATTACGCGAAGATTTTTATGCTTCAGCAGCTGAATTAAATCAATACTTATTCTTAACAGGAGATATGAATACTGTCTTAATGTATACATATCTAGATGTTGAAAATATTTCGTCAATTGATGGCTTAGCTTTAGCTCCAACTCAAGCGCAAGCCCAAGAACGCTTATTCCAATTAGAATCAGGAGTTTTATTGAAACAATATTTTGCTTACGATGCATTTGGTAGTTTTGAAATTTCAGGGGAAAGTGCAGAAGATGCTATTAAACAATTGCAAAATCGTATTAGCTTAACTGGACGCTATGTTAATAAGGCGGAAATTGAGTCATGAAATGGTCACCCAATGAGTTTTGATAATATTATTGAAGATGGTGTTTATAATGTTTATCGTATTTTCAGTTCAATTCGCCAGGAACAAGGATTAGATCCCTACATCTATTTTGAAAGTTATAGCGCTGCCTTAATAGCAATTAAAGCCGGAATTAATGAACAAATTCAAATTTTAACTGAAACAATTAATGTTTATATCTATGTTTATAAAGATAAAAATAATGAAACTCATACTTATTCATATACAAATGATAATGAAATTGAACAAATTATTAATGAAATTATGAGCTTAGCATAAATGTTACAATCTTATAAAAGAAGAACATTATTTGATTGAATTATTCTGGGTATCCTATTTCTAATCTTAACTTCTGGTTTAATAGCTTTTTTAACGATAGAATTTACAAATGATTTAGTTAATTTTAATATTATTGGATTAATTGGTTTATTATTATTTTTATGTTTTTTAATTTATTTAATTAAATTAATTACTTCTAAACAAAGTAATAATGTCATAAAACTACAAAAAAAAGACAAAACTTCGGTTGAAGAAATTATTAATTTACTATTATTATGTCTTTTCTTAAGTTTATTTATTAAAGGTTATGGGTTATATGGATTTTGAACCTTATTATTTAAATTATTATCCCCCGTTGTTTTAGTGGGATTAACTTTTCTTTTTACTTTAATGCTAGGACTAATCATTCCAAATTTAAAAACTAGTGCAATAATTATTCCAATTTTATTAATTTATCCGTTCATTTTTGTAGATAGTAATTTATGAATGGGACTTGGTGCAATTATCAGTGGTTTGACAATTACTAATTTTGTGAATGTTCGCAGTCAGTACTATCAAAATATTGGTAAAGAAAATGATAGTTTAGTTAAAAAATATCTATGAATTAATGCAAAAGTAATTGGAATAATTATAATTGTTTTAACAATTTTATATTTTACAATTGGTATGACACCACAAGCCTTTTTTAATAATAATTTAGATATTAATTTTACAAATTTATTAATTAATTTAATACCATTTTTACTATTATTAGGTTGCTACATTTTAAATTTAAAAATGACAGTTTGCCTACCAATTTTAGTTTTGTTGCAAATTGTGTTAGGGCTAACCTTGGATTTATTTAATGTAGTTTCTATTTATAATAGTAACTATTTTGTCTTAATTAAATCAAATTTATTTGTTAATAATAATAGTTTAGTTAGTATTTTTGAAGCCGTTTTAACTAGCTTTATTTGATTTTTTGTAATTATCATAATTGATGAATTTACTTATCAGTATAACCACCTTATTTTGTCTTTGCGAAATTTAAATTCATTATGAGAAGAAAAGCAGTTAGACTGTAATATTAAAAGTTATGGGAAATATCATTTTTGAGTTACATTATTATTAATTGTTAGTTTTGAAAATACTCCGACAATTGCAAGGGGATTAAAAATTAGTGACAATACAGATAATAAAATAAAAACATATCTTGTTCAAAATTATCTTTCCTTTAGCATTTGAAGTATTTTACCTTTTAGTTTTAATACAATATGAGTGATGATATGGACTAGTGCTTTTACAAATTTCTCACTAGGAGAAGGATATTTAAAAATACTACAGTTATCTTGAGGCAATTATTTAATTATTTGGTTTGCACTCCTTTTTATTAGTTTTTCTAAAATATATGATTTAATACAAATGAACTGAATTAGTACAATTAAATTTGAGATTAAAAGTAAACCAAAAGTGGCTGTTAAAAATAAAACAAATAAAATTAGAGGAAGATGAAATAAAGAAAAATAACCATTATCCTAACTATTATTGAATTAAGCAATATAATAAAAAACATAATTTTAATAAGTTAGTACTCGTATTTTTTTAAAATATTTTTCATAGAATTTCTTTTTTAAAAAGAAATTCTATTTTTTTTGCGAAAATTCCTTTATTTTATTTTTTAATTTCCTATAATGTATAAGGGGATATTTTAAAAGTAAAAGGAGATGAATATTTTGATTACATTTGCTCATATTATTGCCGTAATTGTTTCATTTATTGTGATGGCAAGTTTATTTATGTTTACAAAATTTTATGCTAACAAATATGTTAATATATCAATTAGAGCAACAAGCATTATTTGATTATTAATTGTCGAATTATATTTTATTATTAATCGAATAATTGATAATCCACATGACATTAATTCATATATTTATTTGGAATTATGTAATATGGTTGAATGATCAGCTATTATTATTTTAATTTTTCCAACTAAAATCCAAATGGATACTTTTTTTCCATTAGCAATTATTGGACCAGCATTAACTATTTTAATGCCAAAAGATTGAGATGCCTTAGTTTTTAGTAATTTTTGGTATTACCAATTTTTCTTTGGTCACTTAGTTGCAATGTATGCCTATTTTTATGTTTATTTATATGGGCAAACAAAATTTAAATTTTCAAAAGAATTAATTTGAAAATCAGTTTTAACAGGAGTATTAATCTTATCCTTAGTTGAAGTTTATAATTTAACATTTGGAAATAATGTAAATTATATTTTTAATGACATTATTGGTGCAATTGGGCAAGGACAATGATCACAAGGATGGCAATTCCTCTTTGTCCTATGTGTTGCTGGACCAGTTTTCTTAGGAGCAAGTTGAGCCGTGATTTATTTCTTTAAACCAATTTATGAAATAAATTGAAAAGTAAGAAATCAAATTAAATTACGGGATACTCTATGAGAAAAAGCTTTTGCAAAAATTAATTTTCATAAAAAGAAATAAAAAAATAGGTGAGTAAAAATTCACCTATTTTTTTATTTTACTAAAACTAGCATTAAGAGCGATTTATCAAATTTTAATTGATTTATCTGCTAAAATTTGAGTAGTAGAACAAAAATATATTAGATCAAAGAAGAATAGAACATTACGGAAAAGGAGAAAAAAGATGAAAATTGCCATTGTTACAGATTCTTCATATGGAAAAGGAAAATTATATGATAATTTATACATTGCTCCGCTATTAATTAACTTAGATGGAACAGAGAGTATTGAAGATACAGCTGATTTTACTAAAGAACAGTTTTTAAATTTGATCAAAAAGAACAGTTTAAAAACAAGTCAAACTCCAATTGGAAAAATTATTGAATTATATGATAATTTATTAAAAGAATACGATCAAATTGTTGTTTGTGGTCTGGCAAAGTCATTATCAGGACAACATAATGGTTATCTGCTCGCGGCCGAAGAACCCCAATTTAAGGACAAAGTCTTTATTATTAATAGTAATGGGGTTAGTATTATTTTAGAGCATGAAATTGCGCGAATTGTTGCTTTAATTGACCAGGGAAAAACTGGCCCAGAAATTTTAACAGCAATTAATGACATTAATAATGCCTATGAATGTTATATTTTGCCAAAATCTTGAGATACCTTTGTTAAATCCGGGCGTATTAGTCGGATTAAGGCAATGATTGTGACAACTTTGAAAATTAATATTGTGTTAAAAGTCCAAGATGACAAAATTGTTTTTGATAGTAAACACCGTGGTTTCTTTTCTTCGGTCAAGTTTATCGTTAATAGTTTAAAAGCTGTTAGTCCAACCGATATGATTGATGTCGCGTATGGTTATTTAGATGATGAAACAGTTACAAAAGTTAAAGAAATAATTGCTAACGCTGGTTTTAAAATTAATTTATGAAGTGAATTACCTAAAACAATTTTAGTTAATACTGGCCCAGAAACATTAGCTTTTAGTATTTGAAAAAAATAACAGTAATGCTAAGCATTACTGTTATTTTTTTCTTTAGTCATCAATTTTTTAACTCGTAAGATATGACCTTTTTTACCACAATAGGGAATAATAGCACTAGTTTTTTGAACATAAGTCTGATAAGCAGCATTATCTTTCAATTTTTTATAAGCACCAATTTCTAATAATGGTAAACCAGAGACAAAGTTTAGTAAAAATAAAATGTATAAAGGTGATAATAGTCATAATAATTGTAATAAAATCATTTTATCGTCTGAATAGTTTTTTAGAATTAAATTAAATAGAAAAGCAATTGTTAAAAACATTCAGAAAACAATTTCGCCAAAATAGTTTGGGTGGCGTGAGCTTTTTCAAAGACCAGTTTGAATAAATTCACCTTTTTTATTTTGGAAGAAGACGAATTTTTGCGCATCCCCAATTGTTTCGTATAGTA
The DNA here is from genome assembly GCF_000400955.1 of Spiroplasma syrphidicola EA-1. Taxonomy (NCBI): domain Bacteria; kingdom Bacillati; phylum Mycoplasmatota; class Mollicutes; order Entomoplasmatales; family Spiroplasmataceae; genus Spiroplasma; species Spiroplasma syrphidicola. The sequence continues at coordinate 881,275 of NC_021284.1, read as the reverse complement.
AACCAAATAGCGCAATTCCTACAAAAATAAAAGTGTAATAGTTTGTGCTATCGAAGTAACTTCCATCAATAAATAAGACAAATGTTGTTGGTAAAACTATTAAGAAAACTGAAATAGCTTGTAAAATTCAAAAGCCTAAGAATTTTCAAAATGAATTACGCATTTTATCAAAACGATGGTCAACTTTAATTTTAATAATTCTAATTAGTAAATAAGTTCCTAATCTAATTGCTCATAGCAACACTAGGACATATAAAACGATTTGGAATAAAGAAAAGTTTTGTTTTCATCCCAAAATAATTGATGTTGTTAAAACAAAAGTTAAAGCATATGTTATATCTGTAAAAGCATCACTTTTTAATAAGAACGCAATTACAAAAAACACTAAGTTTAAACCTAAACTAATAAGAAATGTATATAAAATAAAAATATAATTAAGTTCCATTTTGACTCCTTTTCAATAATGATTTATTCAATAAAATTAATAATTGCTATACTTATATTATAACTTATCAGGTTCTATCCTTTAAAAATTATTTTTTAAAATTTTAATTCAGAAATCCTTAATTTAAAGCGCGATAATTTGTTGCTTTTTTAATTAATTTGTATTAATATAAATACGTATTTAAAATAATACCGATATAAAGAGCACACGTGTGCTCTTTATTTAATGCCAAGATATTTTAAAAGAGGTGAAAAAATGGATGAATTGTTAAAACACCAATCAGTAATCAAACAAGCAATGGAAGATTATTTACAACAAAATAATTTAATGTTATTTTCGCTTAATTTTTTAGTTGAATTTGACACAAATATTTTACAAGTATTAGTTGAAGACCAAGCAACAGTAATTGATTTAGATCGGTTAGTAAAAATTAGTGAAGATATTAATCAAATTATTGATCAGTTAGATTTAATTCAAAGTGAATATGTTGTTGAGGTTTCAACACCAGGAGCAGAACGCCCATTACGGAATTTTGATGAATTGGCAGGACGCTTAAACGAAGAAGTTTTTGTTGAATTTATTACTGATGTTGATAAATTATCAAATATAACTGGCCAATTAGTAGCAGTAGATTTATCAACACAAATATTAACAGTCAAATATTTTAAAAAAGGTCAACCAAAAAAATTATCTTTTCGGTATGATAATGTCAAATTTGCCCGTTGTGCAGTTAAATTTTAAGGGAGGAAGAAAACAATGATAGATGGAGCAAAACTATTAACAACAATTGAAGAAATTGTGAGTGAAAAACAAATTCCTCGTGAATTAATTTTAGAATCAATTAAGGAAGGGTTTAAAAAAGCTTATGAAAAACATTTTGACCCAGAAGCAATAATTGAAGTAGAAATTGACCAACAAACTGGTCAAATTAAAGTAACAAAAGAATTAACAATTGTTAAAAAAGTTGAAGATGATTTATTAGAAGTTGGGTTAAATGAAGCAAAAAAACGTTTTGGGGATAATGTTACCATTGGTGACAAAGTTTATGAAGATGTTGATTCAGCTGAATTTTCTCGTTTAGCAATTATCCAAGTTGGTCAAATTATTAAACAACAAATTAAAGAAGCCGAAAAAGACTCAATTTTTGAAGAATATATTATTCAAAAAGGACATTTAATGAATGGGATTGTTATTGCGGTTGAAGAAAAATTTGTGTTAGTAGAAGTAGAAAGAACTTTTGCTTATATTCCCGCTAAAAATTTAATTTTCTCAGATCATTATGAAGTTGGTGATCGAATTTTATTCTTAGCCGAAGATATTGTTAAATCAAAAAATGCTGGGCAAATCACGGGAACAAGAACAAATAATGAATTTTTATTCCGTTTATTAGAACGGGAAATCCCAGAAATCTTTGAAAAAACAATTGAAGTTAAAGCGATTGCTCGGGACCCAGGACGCCGTAGTAAAATAGCTGTTTATAGTGAAAATAAAAATATCGATCCAATCGGAGCTTGTGTTGGAACAAAAGGGAACCGAATTAATAAAGTAACAGCAGAATTACAAAATGAAAAAATTGATATTTGTATTTATGATGAAAACGAACAACAATTTATTATTAATTCACTTTCACCAGTAAAAGTAATTTCAATTACAACAACGCCAGAAAATAAAGAAGCCGATATTGTTGTTCCTGATGAACAATTATCATTAGCAATTGGTAAAGGTGGTAGTGCTGCAAAATTAGTGGCCAAACTAACAAAATGAAAACTAAATATTATTAGTTATTCAGAAGCATTAAATCGTAATTTAGAAATTCTATGAAATGGTAATATTAACTTAGGAGAATTAGAAGAGCTAAAAATTCGCTTAAAAGATAAAGTTAAAGAAAAAGACAAAAACTATCAAGCGAAATTACAACAAGCAGCTGAACAATTTGAACCTGAACCATTTGAAATTATTGAAGAACAATTAGTGGAAGCAGAAGAAATTAAAGTTCTTCCGGAAGACGGTTTTCATGTTGAGGACTTATCAAATGTTGAAGTACCACCAACAGTTGATTTAACTGAGGAAATTCAAACAATCGAAGATAATCTATCATATTTTGAAGATTCAGAAAAACCTGAAGAAGATGAAGAAGAAATTAATTATGATGATTATGATGAATACTATGACGAAAAATAGTTAATAATTTGGAGGTTACAATGCAAAAACAAAAAACTACACCATTACGCAAATGTGTTGTTTCAAATCAAATGCTACCAAAAAAAGAGTTAATTCGGATTGTTAAAACACCAACGGGAGAAGTTAAAATTGATTTAACCGGTAAAGCAAATGGGCGGGGAGCCTATTTACGACCAACAAAAGAAGTTTATTTACTAGCCAAAAAGAATCATGCTTTAGAGCGTGCTTTAAAAGTAAAATTAACAGATGAATTTTATCAACAATTAGAACAAGAAGTTCTTGAAGGATGAGATTAAATGGACGAAAAGGGGTATAATTATCTTGGTCTTGCCATGAAAGCCAGAAAAATTAGTACCGGTAGCACTTTATTAGAACAGATAAAGAAAAAGAAAGTTTTTTTAGTGTTATCAGTTAAAACAATGGGGCAAACGCAAGAAAAACGATTTTCCCAAAAGTGCTTTTTTTACCAAATCCCGTATTTTAATTTGTTAAATGAAACAACCTTATATGAAAAACTAGGGATAAATAATATCAAGGTTTTTGGCATCACTGATATTAATTTAGCGAAACAAATAATTGGATTGATCACAATGTAACAAAAATATTAAGAGAAGGGGGTAATGGAATGAATAATCGAAATAATCAAAAAAATACTAGTAATCAAAAAAACAAAAAAATACAAGCAAAAAACCAACGGAATCGGATTCAATCACAATTAAAAGTGGTTGAAGCCCACGTTAACGAGGGGGTTTTTGTCTATTCAGAAGCACTAACAATTGCTGATTTTGCCAAAAAAATTAATAAACCGGTTAGTGAAATTATTAAGTATTTTTTTATGAAAGGTATTATGCTCAACCAAAATACTTATCTTTCAGAAGAACAATTAGGGGAATTATGTTTAGAATTAGGGTTAGATTTTAAAAAAGAAAAATCAGTAACCCATGAAAATTTATTAGAAACTTTTGATATTAATGACCCAGCAGAAACATTAACAAAACGCCCACCAATTGTAACAATTATGGGCCATGTTGACCATGGTAAAACAACATTATTAGATACAATTCGTAATTCGGATGTTGTTAGTGGTGAACATGGGGGTATTACCCAACATATTGGGGCTTATCAAATTAAAACAAAAAATAATGAGTTTATTACTTTTGTTGATACGCCAGGTCATGAGGCCTTTACCCAAATGCGTGCTCGCGGGAGTGCAGTAACTGATATTGTTATTTTAGTTGTTGCTGCTGATGATGGGGTGATGCCCCAAACCAAAGAGGCAATTGACCACGCCAAAGCAGCTGGAGTCCCAATTATTGTCTTTATTAATAAGATGGATAAACCAGGAGCAAATCCCGATAATGTCATGATGCAGTTAGCTCAAGAAGAATTAACAGCGGAAGAATGAGGAGGATCTGTTCCTTATGTTAAAGGCAGTGCTAAGCAACGCCAAGGAATTGATGAATTGTTAGAAACAATTTTATTAATTGCTGATATTAGCGAACTGAAAGCAAATCCTAATCGTTTTGCCTTAGGAACAGTAATTGAATCGCACTTAGATAAAGGATTAGGACCGGTTGCAACATTATTAGTTCAATCAGGAACACTAAGTATGAAAGACGCGTTAGTTGTTGGATATTGTTTTGGTTATGTTCGTGATTTAACGGATGAATCGGGGAAAAAAATTAAAAGTGCTGGGCCTTCCCAACCAGTAATGATTCATGGTTTAAGTGAAGTGCCAAATGCGGGAGATAAGTTTATGGTTTTCCAAGATGAAAAATTAGCCCGCGAAGTTGCTTCAAAACGAAAAACAACTGATACAATTAATAAACGTTTTAAAAATCAAGCTTTTTCATTAGAACGCTTATCAGAGCAAATTAAGGACGGCCAATTAAAACAAATTAATATTATTTTAAAAGCCGATACACAGGGAACAGTTGAAGCAGTAAAATCAAGTTTAATGAAAATTAGCATCCCAGGGGTCCGTATTAATATTATCCGGGCAACTGTTGGGGGAATTTCAGAAAGTGATGTTACATTAGGATTAGCAAGTCATGCCTTTATTATTGGGTTTAATGTCCGTCCAACAGCGCATGTGCGAAAAAAAGCCGAAGATGAGGGTGTGGAAATTCGTTTACATACAATTATTTATAAAGTAACAGAAGAAATTGAAGCGGCAGCAAAGGGAATGTTAGATCCTGAAGTTATTGAAGAAGTAACAGGACAAGCGGAAGTTCGTCAAACATTCCGTCACTCAGATATTGGGACAATTGCTGGTTGTCACGTCATTGATGGGGTTATTCCACGGAAATCAAAAGTTCATATTTTACGTGATGGGGTTATTGTTTACCAAGGGGAAATTGCCTCATTAAAACATGGCAAAGATGATTTAAAAGAAGCGAAAAATGGAATGGACTGTGGAATTTTGATTAAAAACTATAATGATATTAAAGAAAATGATATTATTGAAGCCTATACTCAAAAAGAAGTGGCAAAATAATTATTAATGAGGTTTTTAAGGCATAAAAACCTTTTTATTTTACAAAAAATGATTTGAGTAGTTGACTTTATGTACTAGTCTTGATAGTATTCTATTGAAAATAATTAAAGGAATGGAGATAGTAATGGATGTTCAGTTAAAAAAGGGTGTTATTGAGCTAGTTATTCTAAAAATGCTTAATAAACAAGATATGTATGGTTATGAGATTAATAACCAAATAAATACCCGTCTTGAAATCAATAAATCAACTGTTTATGCTATTTTACAAAAGTTAATCATTAATAACTATTGTGAGATTTTTATCGGGGAGTTATCTGACGGTCCGATTCGAAAATATTATCGATTAACCGAAAAAGGGAAAGCCTATTTAGAGAACCTTGAAGGGGAATGAAAAAAATTTATGCATAAAGTTCAAGACTTATTGAAATGTGATTATTAAAAAACATCTTTAATTATTTTAAAAGTTAAATTGAAAAGGAGAAAGTTATGAGCGAAATGATTTTGGATATTAAAAATGTCTCAAAAAAATATAAGGATAAGTATGCTTTAAAAGATATAAATTTACAAATTAATGCCGGGGAACGAGTTGGTTTAATTGGAGCTAATGGGAGTGGTAAATCTACTTTAAGTGAAATTATTGCCGGAATTCGTAAACCAACCAGTGGAGAGGTTATTAAAAAAGATGATTTAATCATCGGAATTCAATTTCAGGACTCAAAATATCCCGCTGGGATTTCATCATTAGATATGATCAAATATTATTGTGATACTTTTGATATTAAATATTCTAAAGAAGAAATCATGGGCCTATTAAAAACATATCAATTAGATTCATTTGCCAAAAAAAATATTTCAGGTTTATCAGGGGGACAACAACAAAGATTAAATATTTTATTATCAGTTATTCACCGTCCTGATTTGGTAATTTTAGATGAAGTTTCTACAGGGTTAGATATTGAAGTAAAAGAAACTATTTTTGAATTTTTAGAAGCAAATATTGTTAAAAAAAATCGGGCAATGTTACTTGTTTCTCATAACATGGAAGAAATTCAACGTTTCTGTGAACGAATTGTTTATCTTCATGATGGGGAAATCAAAGATGAAACAACCGTTAAAAAAGTTATTGCCGAATATGGTAGTGTCTTTAACTATACAAAAGCAAAATTTGATTACTATAAAAAAGGAATCAAGCCAACTCCAGTAGGAGGAAAAAATAATGAATAATACTGAAATTAAAAAAGAAAGGGTTGTTGGAAAACGATTAGGCAAACAATTACATTTGCAATTACAAAAATCAGGTCCATTAGCTATAATTGTTGTTAAATATTATTTAAAAAATATTGAGAATGTCTTTTTTACTTTATTATTTCCAGTTATTTTATTATTTTTAGAAGGCTTTGCGTATAAAGCATTAGCCGCCGCAACGCCTGGAATGAGTGAAAGAGAAATTATTGCTTCACTAGTTAATGCGATGGTGATTATGGAAGTGTTAGGGATTGGTTTATCTTTCTTGCCTCCAGCTATTATTGATTTTAAAAATTCTGTTTTAATTAAACGAATTGGGGCAACCGATTTAAGACCAGGTTTTTATATTTTAGTTAACATCCTAATTACCTTTGTAATGGTTATTATTGCCATTTTTTGAACCCTATTATTAGCTGGTTTAATGTTTGCCTGAGTTAAAGACAGCAAAACTGGTGAACAATTTGGTTGATCAATTGCTTTTAATAATAACACGCCGTTAATGATGGTTTTTTATCTGTTAACATTCTTTATTGCAACAACAATCGGGTTAACTTTTGCAGCCATTTTTAAAACAATGCCAGGATTACAGGCATCAGTAACAATTTTAAGTAATCTATCATCATTTTTATTAGGAATCTTTATTCCAATTATCTTGTTAGATCAAATTGAAGTCCTAAAAATTCTTCGGTGATTAATTCCGTTTAAATATTCAATGACCCCAGGAATTGAATTATGATTAACCGGAAAAATTACAATTAACTGAGAATTCTATGTTAATATTTTTGTTTCGCTAGGATTAATTGGTGTATTTGGAACATTAGCGGGGGTGTTAACAAAATGACAACAATAAAACAAAATGTCGATATGATGACAGAAAATAAGAAAAAGGATAAGAAATCTAACTTTAATGTTAAAATTTTGCCACTTTTTAAATTAACTTTTAAAATGGTCTTTTTGGGAGGACCAGGAATACTATATGTAACAATTATGCCATTTTGTTTACTATTACTAGAGGGCTTAGTATATATTAATTTACCAAATGTCTCACAAGCAGAAACATTTAGTAAATTACAACAAATCATTGGGGCAATGGCTTTAATGCCAGCCATTTCAGTTGGGGTCTTTGTTGTTCCCTTTACTTTAATTGAAATTAAAGATTCTGTTTTATTTAAACGGATTGGGGCAACAAGCGTTAAACCATATATGTTTATCTTTACCGTTATTTCAGCTTCGGTTGTAATGACAACAATTGGTCTATTTTGAACCTTCTTATGTGGGGGATTATTCTATGGTTGAAATTATGGATGAGAAGTTGCTTTTCCCCAATCATTTGGAATCTCACTATTATTTATGCTAATCGTTTTAATTCTATCAAGTGCAGTTGGGCTATTATTAGCTAGTTTCTTTACTAGCCGTGCCGTATTAGGAGCTTTTTCAGGGTTATTATTTACCCCTTCATTGTTCTTTACCGGAGCGTTAATTCCAATTGATTATATCTTAGCAGCTCCAGAGTTGAAATATTTAGTTTATATTTCACCATATTGGTACTGTGCTAAGCCATTTTTAGATATTTTTACAACGGGTAATATAGTTATGACAACACAAAATATTATTAATCTTGCTGTATCATGCGGATTAATTGTTGTATGTATTGGTCTAACAACTTATCGTTGAAGATGAAGTAAATAAAAAAAGATGCTTTTGTGAATACCTACAATAAAATAGACACATAAAAAGTTAGTTATGTGTCATAATTTTATTGAAAGGTATTCTTTTATTATGGGAACAAAATGATTTACAAAAAACGAAAAACTTAATATTTTAAAATATTATAAGGAACATGGTTGAGCAAAAACAATTAAAAAATTTGAAATTACAACAACAACTTTATCTCGTTGAAAAAAAGCAATTAAAATTAGTGGCGAAAAAGCATTAGAACCAGGGAAAGGTCCACAATCAAAAGGGATTCGCCGAACAGGGCGACCAAAAGATCTTAACTTTGAACAAATGACAAAAAAAGAATTAATTGAATATATTGAAATGATTCAAGATGTAAAAAAGTCCTTGATCAAATCGAAAAAGAAGAAATTCCAAACGATTTGGTCCTTAAAGAAAAAATACAAGATTAAATATTTATGTAAAATTTTAAATGTTTCTAGAGCTGGTTATTATAATTGATTTAATAGTGGTATGAAAGCATTTAATAAATGAAATAATACAATTGCAAAAATAATTAAAACATTATTTCTAAGTTTTAAGAAAATTTATGGATATAATATGCTAACGTTAATTATCAATAAACTATATAACTGAAATTTAAAACCACATATTGTTTATAGATATATGAAGAATATGAACTTGAAGTCAATTGTTAGAGTCAAAAAATTTAATTATCGATTATCTTCTGGTAGTAAAAGACATGAAAATATCATGAATCAAGATTTTTCAACCACAGATATTAATCAAAAATTAGGAACAGATATAACATATTTACTAACAAATGATAAAACCTACTTTTTATAAATTGTTAAAGATTTTCATACTAATGAAATTTTGGACTACCAAATAAGTAATAATTTAGGAACAGAATTTGTTTTTAAAAATATAATTAATTCTTGAGTAAAAGCTGGAAAACCATCAACTTGAGTACTGCAATCAGATCAAGGTTTTCATTATACAAATTCTGATTATGAAAAATTATGCAATTATCTTGGAATTAGAATTTCAATGTCCAGACGTGGGAACTCTTATGATAATGCCCACACAGAATCATGGTTTGGCACTATGAAAACTGAATTTTTATATCATATAAAAAGAAAAAAACGAACAGCTAAATGAATTAATGAAAATCTTCCTAAATATATCTACTTTTACAACAATTTTAGACCACAAGTCAAATTAAAAGGAATGAGCCCTGTTCAATACAGAAAGTCATTCCCTCAAGTAACTTTTTAAGTGTCTATTTTTCTTGACATATTCATTGAAAGCATCTTTTTTTATTTTTTATCAATATTGTTCCATTGTTCAGTTAAATCATTTGCCGCCAGAATTTTAGCATTTAAACGGGGATTAATTTTTAAAATACTGTTAAAAATAATATCAGCAACTAACATTTGGACTATTTTTGATGATACCGCTGGGAAACGCTGCTTGTCTTCACTATGAATTTCAAAAGAAATAAAGTGTTTGAATGAATATTGTTGTTTTAAGTCGTGGTTAGATGTAATAATTGCCATTACTAAATTTAATTTTTCAGCTAAAGCAATAACATTTTGAACTTCTTTTGTTCGTCCCGAACGTGAGAAAATAATTAATAAATCATCGGGGGTAATATTTTGGATCATAACCATTAGGGCATGGATATCTTCGGTACTAAAACTAGTGTAGCCAATTAAATTTAAATTACTATTTAATACCCGACATGCTAAGTAACTGCTACCAATTCCAAAGATAAAAATTCGCTTTTTAATAATCAAATCATTAATTAAACCATCTAGAGCATTTAAATCAATGTTATCAACTGTTTCATGAATACTATAAGAATAATAAACGCGCATATTGTTTGCAATACTTTTTAAATTTAAACTATCATTTGTTTCATAATTTTGATTTAAAAAATGGGCACGATTATAAATATGCATTTGTAATTTTTTAATATTTTGAAAACCTAGGTGTTTTGCTAACCGTGTAATTGTTGATTCTGAAACATAATATTCTTTTGCTAGTTCTGTAATTGTTCTACTGATAAAAAATTCCGGATTTTCAATAATTTTGTTAACAACAGATAATTCTGCATCAGTTAAATTATCAACCTTAAAATTTAGTAATTTATTTGCCATATTTTTCCCTTCTCTAAGTTTGCTGATTTGAAAATTATTTTCAAAAAGGTCATATTTATTTTATAATATATTTGAAAAATAGCAATTTCTAGGAAATAATTTGTTAAAAAAATTTTTTAATCGGTGGAACTTTTTTATAAATTTTTTTAGGTTTATAATAAATCTATTAAATGATTAGTAAAATATTAATTATTTACCAAAATGACAGAGAGGGATATTAAAAGCATGAAACCTGAAACATTAACTTACTTATTGGTGTTTTTATTTTCGGTTGTTGTAGCAACAATTCTATTGTTATTGTGATTATTTTTACGAAAAAAACTAGCTCAAAGTAATCAATATTATCAAAAATCAAATTTAAATCTTGATTTATGGACATATATTAAGAGAAATATTTTGATTTATGCTGCTTTTTTCTTTTATGTAATCGCTGTAACAGGATTAATTCTTTTAATCTCCTCGCTAAATTAATACTTTTTACTAAAAATTTTAAAAAGAGTTAGAAAGGAAAATAACAATGAAAAATACAACTGGCGCTATTAAAAAAGCGAAGCCTTTTATTTCACGCAGTTGATGAAAAAGTTCAAATCAAAAAACAATGGCAACATTGAGTAAATTAAGTAAAGCCTTTTTATTACCAATTGCCTTGTTACCAATTGCCGGAATTTTTCTTGGCGTTGGAGCAACAATTACTTCAAAAGTTGATGCAAATACTGGAATCTGATTTTTTGGTAATTTCCTAAATAAAATGGGGGATATTGCCTTCGGAAATCTACCAGTCTTATTCTGTATTTCTGTCGCAATGGCTTATACGGAAGATGCCGGGGTTGCTGCCCTAACATCAGTTGTTGGATTTTTAGTTTTTAATGCCATTCAAATGTCATTATTAAGTGGGGCTTTTTCACACATTCAATATACTGTTGATATTAATGGGATCGCAAATCCAATTGTTGGCTTAACAGTTAATGGTGATTCCTTAGCTAATCCAGTTTTAATGGATGCAAATGCCTTGCTGGATTGGATGAAACATAGTCCAATTTATCAAAAATTAGTTGAAGACCCAAATGCAGCTGTTGTCATTAAAGGCTCATCAGTAATTAATGATTCATATAATCTATTATTCTATACTGGTGAAGTTTGAGCTGTTAAAGGAACGCTGTTAACAAGTAATTTAGGGGTTAATTCACTAAATACTGGAGTTTTTGCCGGAATTTTTGTTGGAGCGATTGCTGCTTTTGCATATAATCGTTTTCACAAAACACAACTTCCAGCTGCAATTAGTTTCTTTAGTGGAACTAAATTAGTACCAATTATTACTTTTATTGCTGTAATCCCATTAGCATTTATTTTTATGATGCTATGACCATTAATTGGAACAGGATTAGCATGATTTGGAAATAACTCAGGAAAATTACCAGGAGGATTAGATTCATTAATTTTTGAGGTTTTTGAACGATCACTAGTACCTTTTGGTCTTCACCACGTGTTCTATTCACCACTATGATGAACACAAGCTGGGGGATCAATGCCTGATTTAATTCAAAATGTTTTAAATAATCCTTTACAATACATGGATTTCTTAAAAGACTTACAAAATGCTGGCTTTATTCCAGCAGGAGATTTATCTGCGTTGCAACCGGGAGAAGCAGCGACATATGTTTTAACTTGAGTATCAAAATTAAATGCCGAAACAATTTCAGCTGTTGGGGATCAAACAATTATGTATAAAGTCCTAGCTGATGATAATATTACATTCACAATGGTTCAACATATGGGCTTAAATTTAGGACGTTTCCAATCAGGAAAATTCCCATTCATGATGTTTGGTTTACCAGCTGCCGCTGTCGCAATGTGATATAGTGTGCCAAAACAAAACCGTAAACAAGTAATGGGGATCTATTTCTCAGCAGCCTTTACATGTTTCTTAACAGGAATTACAGAACCAATCGAATTTACATTCTTATTTGTAGCTCCTTGATTATTCTATGGTGTTCATATGCCATTATGTGCTATTTCATTTATGTTAATGGGCTTACTACATGTTCATACCACAATGACAGTGTCAGGGGGAACAATTGACTTTATTGTCTTTGGAGTCGTACCATTTATCGGAAATAAAGGAACTAATTTCTATTGAATTCTTGTTGTTGGTGCCGCTTATGCTCCAATCTACTTCTTTGCTTTCTTCTTTGCGATTAAATATGGAAAAATTAAATTACCAGGTCGTGATGAAGGGGATATGAAGTTATATTCAAAAGCTGATTTTAAAGCAAAAGGAGCTCAAGGAGCTAACAATGAAAGTTCAACAACTGCTCGAGGTAGTGCTGACGAACAAAAACGTGAAAAAGCTCGTAAAATTATTGAATTCTTAGGAGGGCCAGATAACATTAAAGCGGTTGACTCATGTGCTTCACGGCTAAGAGTTACTGTTAGTGATAACACGCTTGTTAATGCTGATGGAATTAAATCCTTAGGAGGATGTAATGGTGTCTTAATTCGGGGCGAATCAGTCCAATGTGTTTATGGGGGAGAACAAGAAGTTCTAAAACCATATATGCGAGAATTATTACAAGAAATGCGGGTTAATAATCCAAATTTAAAAACAAAATAAGGAAAAAAGATTAACATTTGTTAATCTTTTTCTTTTTTCCAAAAAAACAAAACCTTCTTTTTTAGTTATCATTTGATGAAAAATGTAATTGAAATAAGGAGAAAAGGCCTTTTTATGATAAAATAAATAAAGTTAGGTGAGGTAGAAAAATTATGCAATCATTCTTTGATTTTACAAAAGAAAAGTTACAAAGTAGTTTAGTGGAAAACGGTTTTAAAAGATATTTAGCTGATCAGTTATTTGACTGAGTTTATGTTAAAAACATTTTATCATTTGATGAAATGACAAATATTTCGAAAGGTGATCGTGAAAAATTAAAAGAATTTTATACCTTATCAGAATTAGAAATTGTTGTCCAACAAGAATCAAAAGATGGAACGGTTAAATTTTTATTTAAATTAAAAGATGGTTTAAAAATTGAAACAGTTTTAATGCGCCAAAATTATGGTAATTCAGTTTGTGTAACAACCCAAGTTGGTTGTAATATGGCCTGTACTTTTTGTGCATCCGGGTTGTTAAAAAAAACCCGTAATCTATCAACGGGAGAAATTGTTGCCCAAGTTATGATGGTTAATCGCTATTTACAAAAGGCTCAAGAACGTGTGAGTCATATTGTTGTGATGGGAATTGGGGAACCATTTGATAATTTTGAAAATGTGATTGATTTTGTTAAAGTAATTAATGATCCAAAGGGATACCAAATTGGGGCTCGTCACATTACAATTTCAACTTGTGGGTTAGTTCCAAAAATTAAACAATTTGCCGACTTAAACTTACAAGTAAACTTGGCAATATCATTACATGCGCCAAATAATGCAATTCGTAATCAATTAATGCCAATTAATAAAGCATACCCATTAGAAAAATTAATGGAGGCAATTAATTATTATTTAGAAAAAACAAACCGTCGAATTACTTTTGAATACATTTTAATTAATAATGTTAATGATAGTCGTGAAAATGCAGTGGAATTAGCAAAATTAATTCGGGGAATGAATGCCTATGTTAATTTAATTCCATACAATGCCGTTGCTGAAAATGACTATCAACGTAGTACAAGAATTGAAGAGTTCTTTACAACATTACAAAATAATCGTATTAATTGTATTGTTCGTCGGGAATTTGGTCATGATATTGATGCGGCTTGTGGGCAATTACGAGCAAAAAATGAAGGAGTATTAAAAAAATAATGATTAATGTACGTTTTGGTTTTAAAACAGATATTGGCGCATATCGTAGTAGTAACCAAGATAATTTTGATTTTGCGACAAATAATTATAATAATCATTTGGCAATTGTCTGTGATGGAATGGGTGGCCACCAGCATGGAGAAGTTGCCAGTAAAATCGCGGTTGAAGAAATGATCAACTATTTTCATAATGTTAATTTTAATGCGATGTCAGATGAAGAAATTAACCAGTGATTTCGTAATACAATTCTTGTAATTCAAAATGAGATGATTAACTATGCAAAAATTCATCCCGATACAAGTGACATGGGAACAACAGTTGTTGCAGCCTTACTTGCTAATCAAAAAGTTTATATTATTAATATTGGTGATTCTCGTTTATATAAATTACATAATCATAAGATTTACCAAATTACAACAGATCAAAATATGGAAAATTCGGTTGAATATCGTGAACGCCAGGAGTTAGAATTTCAAGGACAATACAAAAAACAATATAATGTCCATACTTTTTGAAAGGTTTTAACAAGTGCCTTAGGACCAACCAAAACATTAAAAATAGACACCTATGTTGTTGAAGATATTGCAGGAACATATTTATTAACAACTGATGGAATTCATGATTATGTTGATGACACTGATTTAGTTGATGTTTTATCTTCTTCAAATAAATTAAACGATAAAGTTAAGATTCTAATTGATCGGGCCTTAGAAAATTTATCAACTGATAACTTAACAGGGTTAATTTTTGAAATTGATTAAAACTTTACCAATTTATTAAATTATAATGCTATGATATTGTTAAGGATATAACAGGGTGAAATAATGGAAAAAATAACAAGTGGGACGATTTTATATGAGCGTTATCAAATAATTGATAAAATTGCTGACGGCGGAATGGCCGAAGTTTTTGAGGGCTATGACTTAATTTTAAAACGCTATGTTGCAATTAAAATGATGTCAGTTAGTTTATCAAAAAATAAAGAAGCTGTTGATCGTTTTAATAAAGAATATAATTCAATTGCGCAATTTTCTCATCCTAATGTAGTTAAAGTTTATGGTACTTTTGAGGCCTTTGACCGCCAGTGTATCGTTTTAGAGCTAGTACGAGGATATACGCTAAAAGATCGTTTGTTAACTTTAGGGCCATGTACAAATAAGGAACTAATTTATTTTTTTGATGCTATTAATCAAGCAATTATTGAAGCCCATAAAAATGACATTATTCACCGGGATATCAAACCAGAAAATATCTTGATTTCTTATGATGGTAAAATTAAAGTTGCTGATTTTGGAGTCGCAATTTTAGAAAATAGTGAAGATAGTGAAAATGGCAAAATAATTGGAACAGCAAAATATATGGCTCCAGAAATTGTACAATCTCGTCCAGCCACAAAAAAAAGTGACCTATATGCTCTAGGGATTATGTTATATGAATTAGCAGTTGGGGTAACTCCTTTTGTTGGAAAAAATCCAACCTTAGTAGCTGTTAAGCATGTTAAAGAATTACCATTAGCCCCAAAGTTAATTAACAATACAATTAATCAAGCTTTAGAAAATATCATTTTAAAAGCAATTGCAAAAGAACCTAGTGAACGATTTGAAACAGTTGCGGAATTTAATAGCGCATTAAAAGGAATTGATAGTCAAGACCATCAACATGATAAACCAATTAAATTAAAAAACTGAGTAACAATCAAAAATCACCGTAGCAAATTGCAAGATCGCTATTTATCATTACCACTTTATTTTAGTAAAACATGGGTCTTTTTAATTTTGACATTGCTGGTAGTGGCGATTGCTGTTTTACTAGTTGGAGTTTTTGTTTAAGATGGAAAAAACAGGTTTAATTGTTTCGGTAATTAGTGAGTTTTGTTATGTAAAAGAAGCTAATAATGATCTTATTTATGAATGTAAAAGTAAAGGTTTATTTCGCCATCATAATCAACGTCCGCTTGTTGGTGATCATGTTGATTTTATTGTTCAAAATAATGACCAGGGGACAATTACAAAAATTCACCCTCGGAAAAATGAATTATATCGCCCAAAAATAGCTAATATAGACCAAACTGTAATAATTACATCTTTACAAAGTCCTAATTTTAGTAGTTATTTATTAAATAAGTTTTTGGCAATTGTTGAATATAAGGGGATTACCCCAGTTATTGTTTTTACAAAAAAGGATTTACTGGGTCAAGATGATGATTTATATGATAAATATTTACAATGATATCCACAAATGGGTTATCAAACTTTTATTTTAAGTAATAAAACTCCTGACTCGTCAGAATGGGATGCTTTTAAAGCAACTTTAATTAATAAAATTTCTGTTTTTACTGGTCAGACAGGGAGTGGTAAATCAACAACAATTAATACATTACTTGAGCAAAACTTAATTAAAACCCAAGAAATTTCCAAGGCCTTAGGACGAGGAAAACATACGACAACAAATAGTAAAATGTATGAGATTAGCAATGGGATTGTAATTGATACTCCCGGGTTTTCATCCTTTGATTTACGAGAATTTAACCCAGAAAAATTAGCGATTTCCTACCACCTTTTTACCGAAAATAGCCGTTTTTGTAAATTCCGTCATTGTTTGCATCTCAATGAACCGCATTGTAAAATAAAAGAGTTAGTAACAGCTAAAATAATTCCAACATTTTTTTACAATGATTATTGTAAAATTATCAGTGAAATAACAGAAAGGAAATAAGTATGTCAAAGTTTATTATTGCTCCCAGTATTTTAAGCGCAGATTTTTTAAATCTTGATCAAGAATTAACGTTAATTGAAGCAGGCGGTGTTAAATGAATCCATTTTGACGTTATGGATGGTGATTTTGTTCCCAATTTAACGTTTGGTCCAAAAATTTTAAAAGATATTACGGACAAACATAATTTATTTGTTGATTGTCATTTAATGGTTAAGATTAAAAATAGTAGTGTTGAAGATTATTTAAAACCTTTTATTGAAGCCAAAGCAAATGCAATTACACTGCATTATGAAGCCTTAACTAGCGAACAAATTAATGAATTTTTAGCTTTAAAAACAAAGTATGATCTGCAATTTGGTTTAGCAATTAAACCATCAACAAATGTTGAAGAAATTTTACCATTTTTACCATTTCTTGATCTTGTTCTTGTTATGACAGTTGAACCAGGTTTTGGTGGGCAGGCTTTTATTCCTCATGCTGCGGAAAAAATTGCCCATCTGCGAAAATTTATTGATAAAAATAAATTAAAAACCCTAATTTCTGTTGATGGGGGAATTAATGCCCAAACAGGAAAAATGTGTCAAGATTTTGGTGTTGATATTTTAGTAGCAGGTAGTTATTTATTTGGCCATCATGATTTATTAGAACGCTTAGAGGGTTTAACTAATGGCAAATAATAATGTTTTAATAGTTTGCACCGATAAAATAACTAATTTACAACCTTATCAAAACTATTTTAAAATTGGTGTTGAACGAGGATGCTTAGCGTTGCTTAATAATTTCAATCAAATTGATTTAGCATGTGCTGATTTTGATTCTGTTTCAGAGTTAGAATATAACCAAATTAAAACGGTTGCCAAAGAACTTTACCATTATCCAGCAGAAAAAGACTATTTAGATGCTGAATTAGCTGTTCAAGCCGCAATTAAACTTAATCCTCATCAAATCATTCTTGTCGCCGATGGACCACGGTTTGACATGGATTTAGCGTGTTTATGACTAATTATTAATTATAATCTTATCTTTTTAAACGAACATAACTATGCTTATCAATTACAATCGGGAGAGAATGTTATCCCCCTTCGAGAAGGTTTTCGTTATTTTTCAATAATTGCTTATGAACAAGCTATTATTACAATTAAAGATTGTAAATATAATGTTACAGATTTTCGTTTATCATTGTTATCACCAAACGCTATTAGTAATGAATTACTTGGTCACCCAGGAACAGTTGTTGTTAATAGTGGCAAAGTGCTTATCATTTACTCAAAATAAAAAAACTGCTAAAAGCAGTTTTATTTTTGTCTTTTTGAGAATAACTAAATGTAATGGTACCCGTAATCGGGGTCGAACCGATACGAATTTCTTCGGTAGATTTTGAGTCTACTGCGTCTGCCAATTCCGCCATACGGGCATAGAATTTATTCTCATATATAAATAATAACTTATTTTCGAAAAAAAAGTAAGAATAATCAGAGATATTCTTACTTTTTTATTATCATCAATAAAATAAATTATTGTGCAATTTGACCTTTACGTTTTAATGTTTTTAAGGTTCTAGTTGCTACACGTAATGTTTTTACTTCACCGTCAACTACAATACGAACTTTTTGTAAGTTTACATTTCATTTACGACGTGAAGCATTCATAGCGTGTGAGCGTTTGTTTCCTGAAAGCGCTGCTTTACCTGTAATTTCACATTTTCTTGCCATAATATCACTCCTTTATAGTCATACTATAAGATAATAACGAAATTTTACATTAATTGCAATAATTTCTTAGCTTTTTTTAAAAATAGTTAATTTTAATCGTCTTCTTGTTCTCATCTTTTATGCTATAATAATTCCCAATAGTAAAGGTGATCATAAATATGACAGAATCATGAAGAATCAAATGACATTTAGAGGCGCAAGCGTTAGTAGGGTTAATTAATGAAGCTGCTAGCAACAAATTAGGCCCCGCTTATACTTTTTTAAAAAATCAGCAATGAAATATTCTTAAAGTTCGTGTTCTTGAGCCAGCCGAAAGTTTTATTAGTGTTATGAAGATTTTTTTCCCAGGGGAAATTATTAATCGTGATGAAGAAGGGGTTTTTGTGCAAACTGGTAACGGAATTTTAAAACTACTAGTCATTCAAAAACCAGGCGCCCCAATTATAAATAATTTTGCTAATCGTCAAATTGCTGAGGAATTGCATTTAGGATCTTGATTTGATCAAGATGAATATGAAAGAGCATTTTTATTGGCAAAACCCTAATTATAATCTTTAGACTATTGGTTTTAGAACTTTGCAACTATGATATTAGCAAAAAAATATTTATCATAATCGTTATTTTTTTTCTTAAGATAGGGTAAAAATTTAAAAAATATAGTAAAATTATATTTAGAAGGAATATTGATTTAAAAATTAACATTAGTGTAAATTTTCCTTGAAAACTTGATTTTATATTGATGATCAAGATAAATATTGAAATTTTTATATTATAAAATATTGCTTTCTAATATTTTATGGATATAATTAAATATGTTAATTTAATTAGTAGGTGATAAAATGGAAAAAAATAGTTTTGAATCAATTGCTAACATTGTTTATAGTGCTGTTATTACAGTGCCTGGTGTAGCTGGTTTTGCAAGATTATCAGAAGATGACAGTGGTGAAGAGAGTGCCACATTATTAATTACAGATTATTCACAATCAATTAAATTAAAGCAAGTTGAGGGTAAGTATGTTATTGATATCTTTTTAATTTTATTAGAAGGTTCTAATATTAGAGATGTTAGTCAAGAGGTACAAATCCGCATCAAATATGAATTGGAAAAACTTGAGTCTTTTCCAACTGATTTTACAGTTAATGTTCATATTCAAGACTTACTTGTATAAAATATAAAATATGAAAAATTATAAAAAATGAGATATTATTTAGATAAAGATTTATAAATAAAATATCACTTAAGAACGATCGAATTAATTTATGATAGATACAGAAATGTAAGGGTGATAACAAGATGGAATTTAATGCCAAATCTTTTAAGAATGCACTAATTAGTGGATATAATAACTTATACAATTTTTATCCAGAAATTGATAAGTTAAACGTGTTTCCTGTTCCCGATGGTGATACAGGAACTAATATGAATTTAACAATGACAAATGCTATTAAAGACATTAGAGATTTAGAAGGAGATTCAGTAAGTAAACTTGCTGATGCTTTTGCGCGTGGTTTAATAATGGGAGCACGAGGGAATTCAGGAGTTATTCTGTCCCAAATTTTCCGTGGTTTTGCCAATGGGTTAAAAGAAACAGACGAATTTTCTGTTGCAGCTGTTAAAACAGCAATAATTCAAGCAAAAGAAGTAGCTTATAAAGCAGTAATGAAACCAGTGGAAGGAACAATCTTAACAGTAATTCGTGAAACAGCAGAAAATGTTGAAAAAATTACTGAGGAATTAACTGTACCAGCCTTATTCCGCAAAATTGTTGTCTTTTCAACTGAATCGTTGAAAGGAACACCAGAATTATTACCAGTTTTAAAAGAAGTAGGTGTTGTTGATTCAGGAGGCTTTGGGTTAGTTAAAGTTTTTGAAGGAATGACTGAATACCTAGAAACAGGTAAAGTAGTTGCTCAACGAAAAAAACATGCTGAAAATACTGGAAATAATGTTGCAATGAATCTTGAAAATGAAGAATTTGGTTATTGTACTGAAACAATTGTCATGTTAAATGAACATTATGAAAAAAATATTGATGTTAACAATGTTCGTCAAACATTAGAAGATCAAGGTGGACAATCAATTGTTGCTGTTGTGGATAAAGATATTCTAAAAGTACACGTACATACATTAGTGCCAGGGCTGATTTTAACATTTTTACAAAAACATGGTGAATTTAAAAATATTAAAGTTGAAAATATGACTTTACAAGCCGAAAAACATGTTAAAACAATTAAAGCTGAACGTGAACTTAAAAATAAAGAAGCAATTATTGCTGTTACACCAAGTGTTGGAATAGCTCGTTTCTTTAAAAGTGATTTAAATATTCAAGCAACAGTTAATGGTGGACAATCAATGAACCCCTCAACTGATGATTATTTAAAAGCAATTGAAGAAGTTGACGCAGTTGATGTCTTTATTCTTCCAAATAATAGTAATGCTATTTTGGCAGCTCAACAAGCCGCAAAAGTTGAGAAAAAATCAAATGTTTATGTTATCCCAACTTCATCTGTCCAAGAAGGAATGGTGGCAACATTAGCTTTTGAACAAGGAGAATTAGCAAAAAAGAATTATTCAACCTTAAAAACAGCGTTAAAAAATGTTGCTAGTTTATCAGTTACTCAAGCAGCAAAAACAACATCAATTGATGGCGTTAAAATTACTAAAGGGGAATATTTAGGGGTTTTGAATAAAAAAATTATTTGTTCACATCCAACATTAATCCAAACGCTTAAACAATTATTTGCTAAATCAATCACAAAAGCTAGTGAAATTGTTACAATTTTTACTGGTGAAGATGCTGAAACAAAAGATATCAACATGATCAAAAAATTATTAGATGAAAGTTATGATGTTGAATATGAATTTGTAAATGGTGAACAGCAATTATATCCGTTCTTAATTGCTGTTGAATAAAATTTCTTTAATAATATCAATATTTTTTAGTAAATTTTCTTGAAAAGTATTATAATTATGATAATATATAAAGGGTCTAAAACTCGTGGCACTATAGCCAAGTTGGCTAAGGCATGGGACTGCAACTCCCCGACCGTCGGTTCGAGTCCGACTAGTGCCTCCATTTAGATTATTACAATTTCACATTTATGCGCCCATAGATCAATTGGATAGATCGTTTGACTACGGATCAAAAGGTTGAGGGTTCGAATCCTTCTGGGCGCGCCATTTATTTTTTTTCGGAAAGTAGCTTAGCTTGGTAGAGCACTCGGTTTGGGACCGAGGGGTCGCAGGTTCGAATCCTGTCTTTCCGACCATTATTTTAGTAATTAATTGGGCCCGTAGCTCAGCTGGGAGAGCACCTGCCTTGCACGCAGGGGGTCGACGGTTCGATCCCGTTCGGGTCCACCATTTTATCAATAAAGTATTCTACAAAAAACAAAATATATTCAAATGGCGGGATAGCTCAGCTGGTTAGAGCGCTCGGCTCATACCCGGGAGGTCAAGAGTTCAAGTCTCTTTTCCGCTACCATATGGACCCTTAGCTCAGTTGGTTAGAGCATCCGGCTCATAACCGGATGGTCACTGGTTCAAGTCCAGTAGGGTCCACCAGTTTATAGTAGAATTCTTTATCAGAAACATTATTGGAAGATTACCCAAGCCTGGTTGAAGGGATCGGTCTTGAAAACCGACAGGCGGTGAAAGCCGCGCGGGGGTTCGAATCCCTCATCTTCCGCCATTTATAAGAATTATTTGCATTTTAGCAGTAATTTATGTTAGTATTAATTTAGTAAATTTTATCGCGGGGTGGAGCAGTTGGTAGCTCGTCGGGCTCATAATCCGAAGGTCGTAGGTTCAAGTCCTGCCCCCGCAACCAAATGGTCTTGTAGTGAAGTGGTTATCATGCCTCTCTGTCACAGAGGAGATCGCGGGTTCAAGTCCCGTCAAGACCGCCATTAATGGTTCAGTAGCTCAGTTGGTAGAGCATTTGATTGAAGCTCAAAGTGTCGGCGGTTCAATTCCGTCCTGAACCACCATTGAATTTAGCTGAAAAAATAACTTTATACTCCAAACTAATAAATAATTAGTTTGGAGTTTTTTATATTTTTCGTTATAATTACTCTGGGTGATTTAATGTTTGCACGTTTTACAAAAGATTTATTATTTTATTATAAGCGCGAAGAATGAAAGTATCAGTTAAATGAAGACAATGTTCGCTATAAACCAAGATTTATTCTCTACCGTTATGAACGAAAAATGGGAAAAGAAAATTTTAATAATTTTAAGTTTTGGATTTTTAAACGATGAATTCTTAAAAATTTTGCTTATACCCAAGAATTTATTCATCGTTTTTACCGTTTGCGTCGAAAACTGGGCTTAACATTAAACCAAAAGGAAAAAGAGTTTATTTATAACGTTGAAGAAGTTAACTTTACCTTATGGCGACCATTAAAAGAATTACCAATTTATTATGAATTAGAACCAAAAGAAAAGTGTCACTTTAAAAATAATGATGTTAATATTCATCAATTAACAAAAAACAATGAAATTAAGTTTATTTGCAAAGGTGTATTATTGATTACAAATAAGCGGATCATTATTGATGGGATTAAAGATAATTTTGAAACAAAAAAAGCGCTCGAATTTGATATTAATACAATCCAACAAGTTGAAGATTTAGATATTGGTATTAAAATTGTTGTTAATAATAAGAGTTATTTACTACGCGAAAATAATAATACTTTAATTTTAGCGCTATTATATCGTAGTTTAGGAAAGAAAAAAGTTAATTTTAACTATAAAAAAATACCGGATAACTTAAATTTTCTAACAAAAAATAATAAATAGCAAATCAGAAAAAAAACCGCTATAATTTAAAAGGTAGTTATTTAAAAAAGAAAAGAGGAATAATATGAAAGTAATTATTGTTGAAGATAAAGCAGCAATTGGTCACACTGTTGGGCAAATGTTTGTTAATGCGGTAAAAAATAATCCAAAGGTAATTTTTGGCCTAGCAACTGGTTCTTCACCAGAATCAACTTATCAGTATTTGATTGAAGATTATCAAACAAACCATACTGATTGAAGTAATGTTAAAACTTTTAACTTAGATGAATATATTGGATTAGAACCAACTCATCCCCAAAGTTATCGTCATTTTATGAATGAAAAATTATTTAACCACATTAATATTCAGAAAGAAAATACTTATGTTCCTTCTGGTGTAGGGGATTATGTTAGTTTAGCAAAACAATATGATCAAAAAATCGCTGAGGCTGGGGGAATTGATCTGCAATTATTAGGAGTTGGAACAAATGGTCACATTGGTTTCAATGAACCACCTGCTGATTTTGATTCTTTAACAGGAGTTGTTGATTTAGTTGAAGCAACATTCCAAGCAAATGCTCGTTTTTTTGATTCAATTAACGATGTGCCAAAACAAGCAGTTTCAATGGGAATTAAATCAATTTTAAATGCTCGTAAAATTGTCTTAATTGCTGATGGAGAAGGAAAAGCCGAAGCAATTAAACATTTAGTTGAAGGGGAAATTAGTAACTTATGGCCTTGTACTGCTTTACAAAACCATCCCGATGTTACAATTGTAATTGATTATAAAGCCGCATCATTGTTAACAAAGCAATAAAATAAAACTTGATTTTAACAATAAAAAAAATAAGCATTTGCTTATTTTTTTTATTGTTTTAAATTATACTAAACGGTTATATCATTCAACAATTAATGCATCGTTAATATTAACATTTAATTCTTCACGTAATGGGAAACGAACATATGTTCCCGTAAATTTTGTTTTATCAAATTTAACAAAGTCTAATGTACTTACTTGGCTTTGTAAACTTTCTAAAACTTTAACATTTTTACGTGCAGCTTCTTTCAGGGTGATTACATCTCCTGGTTTACAGCTATATGAAGGAATATTAACTTTTTTTCCATTAACTAAAATGTGTGAATGGTTAACTAATTGTCTTGCTCCAGCACGTGTTAATGCTAATCCCATACGATAAACTAAGTTATCTAAACGTGATTCTAAGGCAATTAAGAAGTTTGTCCCAGTAATTCCCTTCATTTTTTTTGATTTTGTATAAGTATTACGGAATTGACGTTCTGTTAACCCATACATATATCTAACTTTTTGTTTTTCATTTAATTGTAAACCGTAGTTTGATAATTTACTACGACGTTGACCATGTTGACCTGGGGCTGTAGTTCTTTTTTTCCCTTTTGAAAATTCTTTATCATTTTCTAAGATACTAAACCCGTAACGACGTGACTTTTTAAAAGTACTTCCTAAATAACGTGACATAAAAAAACCTCCTATATATCAGCAAATTGACATACAAAAAGATTCATATATTTTGCTCTAAAAATGGAAGTCTATCTTGTTCGCCCTAACAGCTAGGGTTACTATCTAACAATAAAAAATTAATAGACTAAGAACATTTTTATACAAAACTGCTGCTTCTCAGTGTTGTCTAAGTTATTTTATAATAACTGACTAGCAAATACAAGTTTTTTGTAATTTTTAATGTAATATTTTTAACAAATGCTATAATTCAATTGGATATAACTATTTAGGGGGTCGAATAATGGTTTTAACAATTGTTAATAATTTTTGAAATAGTCCAATTAAATTAACACTTTTTATTTTATTTATTGTTTTAATTATTATTTTGACTGGGTTATTAGTGCTGTGATGTAAAAAAATTACTTTAAAAAAATTAGAAATTAAAATTTTAGCAAAAATTGATATTTTAAAGCGCTTACCGTTAAAGTATAAGATTTTTCGGGTATCAGAAATTGCGCGTAATAATAATGCTTATGCCAAAGACTTAGTAATTTGACGAACAAAGTATGAAATAATTTATGAAAAAAAAATGGTAAGTTGTTTAGAAGTTTTAAAAAAATTATACTTGCCAACAAAAATTAACGGTCAAACAAAGCAAAACCATCCAAATTATAAAGCGTTACAACCGTTATATAAAGAATTAACGTTATTAGAAGATGAAGGACGTAAACTGCTTGGGGAAATTGATAAGCAGTTAAAAATTGAAGTATTACAACGCGACTATATTTTAGCCCATAAAATTATGTTTACGGCTTTACAAGAAGACGCCGCAAAATTGCAAATGAATGTTTCGTTAGATGAAAATAAATTTAACGATTTTCAACATAATATTGAAAATATGTTTGATGAATTTGAAGAATTTTTATCAGCGGGGGATTTTAACCGAACTGATCAAATTCTTTCAAATATTACAACATCATTAACAATCTTTGTTGAAATTTTAGATAACATTCCCCAAATTAAAATTCTCTTAACAAAAGTTGTTCCGAATAAATTATCATTGTTAAAAGACAAATATGTTCTTTTTAATAAGGACGAAAATAGTAAGGATATTTTAAAATATAGTTTTGATGAATTAACAACAAATATTGATGAAATTAAGATCTTAATTTCAAAACATATTGATAATTTACAGTATAAAAAGGCGACGAAAAAAACAATTGAAATTATTAATAGTATTAATGATTTTGATAATACAATTGAACATCAAAAGGCAATTATTTCATGTTTTAAAAAGTATTATAAAATTGTTATGGACTATATTAATAAAATTGAACGTAGTTTTAATATTGTTTCGCGTCAAATTGAAAGTTTACGTAGTTCATCAATTTTGACCCCAAAAGAAGATGGGATTTATCGTGAAGCAATGGCCAAAACTAAACAGTTAACTCATGATACAAATTATTTAGTGTTGGAAATCAATAAAAATGGGAAAGACTATGTTAAATTTAATAATGAATTAGTAAAATTGTTAGAAAATGGGATTACAACCCATGAAGCAATTGCAGGGGTTGTTAAAATTATTGAAAAACGTAATTTTGCCGAAACAGAAATTCGTAAAACAATTCACTTACTAGAAGTTGTTTTATTACAAGCAGAAGTAAGATTAAACCAATTAGAATATAAAAAATTATTGGGAAAATATGATAAGGCCATTAACGATTATCGTAAAAGTTTAGATAAAATTAAAAATATTTCATTTGATGTAACCAAAAAAGAGGAAGTACAAGAAGTAACCGCTAAATTAGATCGTTTAAAAACCGATGTCTTAAAATTATTTGAAAAAATAAAAAATAATATTTTATTAGATATATTAGCCCAAGAAGCATTAATATATGCCCAAAAATATAGCTTAACAAATGACGCCGTAGAAAATCAATTAAAGAATGCCGAAATCTCTTACCGCAGCGGGGATTATGATAGTTCATTATTTGTTTCACTAAAGGTTTTAACAGAAGCAAAATTAGGGAAAACAGGGAAAGGGAGTTAAAAAAGCATGAATTTTGACGTCATCTTAGTTCGCTATGGTGAATTAACAATTAAAGGAAAAAATCGTAGTGATTTTATTAACGTTTTAGTTAAAAATATTAAAAATAAATTAGAAAAATATCAGGGGTTTTATCAAATTGATAAACAGTTTGATCGTTTATTTATTGAAATTTTAGAACCTTCATATGCTGAAGAAATTTTGGCTTTAATGCAAAAAATTTATGGAATTTCTTCGCTTTCGTTTGCGAAAAAATTAGCAAAAGATTTAGATGTGATTGGGGCAATGGCTGTGGAAATTGTCAAATATTATCAGCCAAAAACTTTTAAGCTAGAGGCTCGTCGTAGTGATAAATCATTCCCTAAAAATTCAACAGAAATTAAACAATATTTAGCGCCAATTATTTTAAAAAATACTGAGGTTAAAGTAGACGTTCATAACCCTGAAATGCAAATTGATATTGAAGTTCGTCGTGATTTTACTTATCTATTTATTAAACGAATTAAAGCTCTTGGCGGATTACCAGTTGGAGTTTCAGGAAAAGGGATGGTAATGTTATCTGGGGGAATTGATTCGCCAGTTGCTGCTTATTTAATGATGAAACGTGGGATGGCAGTTGAATATTTACATTTTGCAACACCACCTCATACTGGTCCGGAAGCTTTAGAAAAAGTTAAAACTTTAGTTCAAAAATTATTACCATATGCTGGAACAAAAACACAACGTTTACATGTTGTTAATTTTTCAATGTTACAACATGAGTTGATGCATATTCCGGATAGTACATATCGGATTACAATTATGCGTCGAATGTTTTACCGAATTGCTAACATTGTTGCTCGGAATAATAAAAGTCAGGCAATTATTACAGGGGAATCATTAGGACAAGTTGCTTCTCAAACAATTGAAAGTATTAATGTTATTAACGCTGTTGCTGAAATGGCTGTCTTGCGTCCAGTCTTATGTTATGATAAAAATGAAATTATTAGTATTTCTGAGCAAATTGATACTTATACAACATCAATTTTGCCTTTTGAAGATTGTTGTAGTTTATTTGTTCCAAAAAACCCAGTTACAAAACCACGCTTACATTCAGCGGAAATCCAAGAAAAAAATTTATTATGAGAAGATATCATTAATGTCATTATTGAGAAACATATTGTAACTTATGTTATTAAGGGAGATGAAATACATGAAGAAAATTAATTTCTCAAAAAAGCAAAAACAGTCACAATCAAATTTAGATAAACTAACTGATCAAAGCAAAACTAATTTGTTAGAAGAAACAATAATTATTGATGATGATTATTCAATTGTTAAAGATTTTAAAGATGATAACATTAAAGTTATTAATATGGCAAAAAATAATTTTTACAATGAAAATGCTATTGATTTAGAACAAGAATTATTAAAAGAAGTACCTCAAAAAAAGAAAAACCGGTTTTTTAAGTATATCTTTTTTGTGATTTTAGCAATTTTAATTATTACAATGATTACAATTATTATTATCAAATTTGGTGTTAAATAAAAATCTGGTAAAGGATTTTTAAATTATTTTTGTTAAAATATGATTAGAAAGTGATGTGATAATGTTGATAACCCATTTAAATGTTCGGACAAGCTATAGCCTTTTATCGTCATTAATTACATTAGAAAATTACTTATCGTTTGCTAAAAAAAATAATTTAAAAAATTTAGCAATTTGTGATAATAATATGTTTGGGGTTTATGAATTCCATACTTTATGTCAAAAAAATAATATTAAGCCAATTGTTGGCTTAAATGTTAATTTAATTTATAATAACCAGTCTTATAATTTAAATCTTTTTGCTGTAAATCAAAAAGGCTATTTTAATTTGGTTGAAATTTCTTCAACAATTATGGCTAATAATGAAAAAATCAATAAAATTGAGTTAGTTGATATTTTGCAATATTTTACAACGGGCCTTAAAATTATTGTTAATTATACTAGTGATAATTATGATCAACAATTATTTACTTTTTTACAATCAAAGTTAGAAAATCCGAATAATTTATATTTAGGATTAAATAATAATAATTTATCGTTACTAGAAACTTTTCAAAAAATTATCCCTAGTGACCAAATTATTTGAAATAATAAAATTCAATATTTTACTTCGGATAATTTCGCTGCTTTCAAAATGATTGATGCAATTAAAACTCAAACATTATTTAAAGATAACCGCTTAACTGATAATTATGCGTGAACAGACGTTATTAAAGACTATGCCCTTTATTTTGAAAATATTACAAAATTTATTGCTGATATTGAGCAATATTCGTTAGCAAAAGGAACGGTTATTGATAATTTATTACAATTCCCAACTCCGGAAAATATTAGTGCTCGTGAGTATTTGAAAGCTCTGTGCAAAAAAGGCTTAGAATTTAAAAAAGGGAAAATGGTTGCCCAAAAATATCTGGATCGTTTATTCTACGAATTAGAAGTTATTAATAAAATGGGCTTTAATGATTATTTTTTAATTGTTTGAGATTATGTTGCTTTTGCGAAAAAAAATAATATTTATGTAGGGCCAGGACGGGGAAGTGCCGCGGGAAGTTTAGTTAGTTACTTATTAGACATTACAACAATTGATCCGTTGGAATATAATTTACTGTTTGAGCGGTTTTTAAACCCAGAACGAAATGGTTTGCCAGATATTGATATTGATTTTCAAGATGATAAGCGAGAAATGGTAGTAGAATATTTGTTTGAAAAATATGGCGTTGATCATGTTGCTCATATTGTAACTTTTCAAACAATTGGAATGAAAATGGCTTTGCGTGATTTGTCGCGAATTTTTGAAATTCCCCTTGATGAAGCCGATAAAATGAGTAAGGCTGTTAAAATTGAAGCAAACTTTGATTATGATTTAGCAATGCAAAGCAATAACGTCCTAAGTTTTTTTCAAAAAAAATACCCACAATTATTTTTATACTTAAAAGAATTAGTGGGATTACCTCGCCAAACAGGAACACATGCCGCGGGGGTTATTTTAACTAACCAAAGACTTCAAACAATTATTCCAATTAAAGAAGGTTACAATGGTATTTTTCAAACGCAGTATTCAATGAATTATCTAGAAGATTTAGGCCTATTAAAAATGGATTTACTGGGATTACGAAATTTAACAATTTTACATAATATCATTGATGAAGTAGGAACAGGGTTGCAACAAAAACTGGCAATTGAAAAAATCCCCTTGAATGATGAAAAAACTTTTGCTTTGTTAGCAAAAGGAGATACAAAAGGAATTTTTCAGTTAGAATCACCGGGAATGACAAAAGTTTTAATTGAAATGCAACCTGATAAATTAGAAGACATTGTTGCAACCTCTTCTTTATATCGTCCAGGACCACAAGAAAATATTCCGTTATTTATTCAACGTAAGAAAAAACAAGCCCCAATTACGTATTTAGACCAAAGATTGGGAGATATTTTGGCCCCAACATATGGGATTATTGTTTATCAAGAGCAAGTAATGTTAATTGCCCAGTTAGTTGCTAATTTTAGTTTAGCGAAAGCCGATGTTTTACGCCGGGCAATGGGAAAAAAAGATGCAACAATCATGAACGAAATGCAAACAGAATTTATGCAAGAAGCTGTTAAAAATAATTATACATTAACAATTGCCCAAGAAATTTGAAATTTAATTGCGAAGTTTGCCGCCTATGGGTTTAACCGTAGTCATGCTGTCGCCTATTCGTTATTAGGATATCAAATGGCATATTTAAAAGCTAATTACCCATCCCAATTTTTAGCATCGCTATTAAGTAATGTGATTGGTGATGAAGTAAAAACAACCGATTATTTGGCCTTAGCTCGCCAAAACAATTTAAAAATAGTAGCTCCTGCCATAAATTTTCCAGCTGATCGCTATCGGACAGTAGGAGCAAATATTCACTTGCCATTGTTAGTAATTAAGCAAATTGGATATGCCTTTTTTAATAAAATTTTAGTGGAATTTAATACTAATGGACCATTTAAAGATATTTATGACTTATTTATTCGCTTGTACAAAAAAGGGTTAAATCGCAAAACTTATGAGATGCTAGTTTTCTCTGGGGCCTTGGATTGCTTTAAATTAAGTCGAACAACAATGTTTAATAATTATCAGACAATTGTTAATTATTTAGAGTTGATTAAAGTAGAAGAACAACGTGAAAGTTTAATTGTTGATCAAACCTTGGCTGAACAACCAACGTTAGTGAATGTTCCAGATGATGAAGTTTTTATAATTGAAAAAGAATATGAATGTTTAGGATTTTATTTATCAAATCATCCCTTAAAGTATATTCGTGAAAAAGAGGGTTATCAAAACAAAACAACTTTAATTAAAAATGTCACATTAGCGCAAGGAACAACAAATTTATTAATCACGATTCGTAGGATTCGTGTTATTAGTGATAAGAATAATAAACAAATGGCTTTTTTAGATTGCTATGATGAAAGTGGGGAGATTAGTTTAACAGCTTTTGCCGGGACATATCAAGACCATCATGAAGCATTACAAGAAGGCAATATTTTATTGGTTAATATTCGTTTAGGAACATACCAAGACAAAATCAATGGTATTATTAATCGAATTAAATTAATTGGAAAGCAAGGGGAATAAGAATGTTTTTAGAAGTAATTGGAACAAGTTTAGCGGATTGTGAAATGATTGTTTCGGCCGGAAATGTTAATCGCATTGAATTATGTGCTAATTTAGAACATGGTGGTTATACACCTGAATATCAAGTTATTAAGGAATGCTGTGCCAAAATTAATTTACCAATTCGTGTAATAGTTCGCCATAGCGATGAAAATTTTTATTGCCCAGCGTGAGAATATGAACAAATGAAAAAAGATATTGATTTTATTAAAACAACCAAGGCTGATGGGATTGTCATTGGGATTTTAACCCCAACAAATGAAATTGATCTTGTTCGAATGCAAGAACTGATTATGTTAGCTTCACCGTTAAATGTCACATTTCATCGGGCTTTTGATTTAATTAAAGATAAACAACAGGCAATTATCCAATTAAAAAACCTAGGGGTAAAAACTGTTTTAACGCAAGGGGGTGAAACGCCCATTTTAACAAACTTAACAACTTTTAAAGAAATTAGCGGTCATGGTGTTCAAATCCAAGGGGGTAGTGGTATTAACTTAACTAATTATCAAACAGTTTTACCAGTGGTTGATGCGATTCATATTGGTAGTGCTGTTCGCGTTAATCAGAGTTGAAACGAACCGATTGATTTAGCGTTATTACAACAATTCCAGGAAAAAAAATCTAACGATTAATTCGTTAGATTTTTTGTTTTGTATGAGACAATAAAATTTCTTTTAAAGCAATATGCTGAGGTAATTGGTAAGTGTAAAGAATAATTTCCGCCGCTTCTTGTGCTGTTAATCCTTGGTCAATCGTTGCTTTAACTTTTTGATAATCTTTTAAAATAGTTTCATTTTTAACGGAAGTTAATAAATTGGTATCAATAATTCCCGGGGCAAATAACAGCACTCGAACATTATCAGGAGCCACTTCTTTTCGAATACTTTCCGACAAGGCATGGACCCCAAACTTTGTGGCATTATAGATACTTCTCGTTTCTGATGTATAACGCCCTGCAACAGATGAAATATTAATGATAGTTCCATGGTGGGCTTTTTTCATTTGCGGTAAAACAAGGTTTATGCCATTAATTACTCCTTTTAGGTTTGTTTCAATCATTTCATATTGTTGATCCAAACTTAAGTCTGTAAAATAATCTAAAGCCATAATTCCCGCGTTATTAATTAACAAATCAGCTGGTCCATAAATTGCTTCAGCTTGTTTAACAGCTGCTTTAAACTGTTCCAAGTTGTTAACATTCCCTTGCGCACAAATTGTATTTGGTAAATGATAACTTTCTAAGATTTCTTTTCGCCGCGCAATTAATAATAGGGGATAACCGTGGGCACTAAAAAGTTTGGCACATGCAGCACCAATCCCTGATGAAGCACCTGTAATAATAACTAAATGTTTTCGGTTTGATTGCATATTTTCCCTCCTTATAATAATTATAGCCAAAACAATGCAATAATTTTGGTAAAAAATTTTTTTCCCATTTGGTGAGATTTTAGCAAAAATTGCTAAAAATAGAATATAATTAAACCATTATAAATTAAAAAGGTCATATAATCCCCGGATTATGAAATTGTTAAGTAAAGATGTAGTGAAAGGATTTTATTTATGTTAGAACAAATTGTAGCAAAAATCAATGAACAAAATGAAACAATTCGAATTGTTTTTCCGGAAGGAAAATCAAAACGGATTCAAGAAATCTTACCAAAATTTGCAAATACAAAAATTATTCCTGTTTTAGTTTTTAAAACAAGAGCTGAAATTCCAACTGAAATTTTGGAAAATAAAAAGTTAGAAATTGTTGTTGTTGAAGAGCAAGATTTAGCGGCCTTAGCAAATTATTTATTTGAATTACGCAAAGGAAAATTATCGTTGTCAGAAGCACAAAGATTAGTGACAGAATGTAATTATTTAGCTGTTTTATGAGTTAAATTAGATAAAGCCCAAGCAATGGTTGGTGGGATCGAATATGATACAAAAGATATCATTGGCCCAGCTTTAAAAATTATTAAACCTCGACCAGGAATTAAATTGGTATCATCATTCTTTTTAATGTTACGTGGAGAAGAGAAATACATTTTCACTGATGGTTCATTAAATATTGATCCTTCGAGTGAAGAATTAGCAGATATTGCTGAATTAGGATATGAAGCAAGTCAAATCTTTAATTTTTCTAATCCAAATTTAGTATTATTGTCATTTTCAACAAAAGGGTCAGGGAAAGGACCATTAGTTGATAAAGTTCGTAATGCCTATAAATTAGTCTTGGAAAAAAATTTACCTTGCCAAATTGACGGGGAATTCCAATTTGATGCAGCATGAGATGATAATATCCGTAAAATTAAAGCACCAAATTCACCAATTACCCATCGTGCTGATATTTATGTTTTTCCCTCATTAAATGCAGCAAATATTGGTTACAAAATTGCCCAACGTATGGGAGGTTATCAAGCGGTCGGACCAATTATTATTGGCCTAGATAAGCCAGTTAATGACCTTTCACGCGGAGCTACGGGAGAAGAAATTTATTTTACCGCTATTGTGACAGCATATATGCATATTTATAATCAAAATAAAAAGTAATAGAAAGTAAGAGAAAACAAGAATGATTTTAGTGATAAATGCTGGTAGCAGCTCAATGAAATTTCAACTTTATAAAATTAACGGAGAGAATGATTTTGAAGTTATTTGTAAAGGTTTAGCCGAACGAATTTACTTAGATGGGCGTTTTATAATTAAATATAACGGAGAAGAATTTGAAACCAATGAACAATTGCCTGACCATAGTGCTACAGCTAAGGTTTTAATTAATAAATTAAAAGAGCACAAGGTAATTAAAGATTTTTCTGATATTAAAGGAATCGGGCACCGGATTGTCCACGGTGGGGAACGATTTACTCAATCAACAATTATTACTGATGAAGTTTTCATGGAAATTAAGAAAATGATTACTTTAGCACCATTGCATAATCCCCCATCAATTGCCGCAATTGAAGCCTTTCGAAACATCATTGCTGTTCCAAATGTTGCAGTTTTTGATACATCATTTCATACAACAATTCCAGAAGAAAATTATTTATACTCAGTACCATATGAATGATATAAGGAACACCAAGTTCGCCGTTATGGGTTCCACGGAATTTCATACCGTTATATAACAAGTCATTTGGCAAAAATGTTAGAAAAACCAGTTGAGGAAGTTAATGCTGTGATTTGTCATTTAGGAAATGGAGCATCAATGTGTGCGGTTAAAAAAGGTAAAAGTTTTAATACTTCAATGGGTTTAACACCATTAGAAGGTTTAATTATGGGAACAAGAAGTGGGGACATTGATCCATCAATTCACCAATATATTGCAACACAAACAGGGCAAGATTTAGCAACAATTACTGATATTTTAAATAAAAAATCGGGATTAGTAGGAATCTCAGGGGTTTCTTCTGATTTGCGTGATGTTTTTGCATCAAGTAAAGAAAATCCTCGTAGTCGCTTAGCTTTAAAAATGAGCAGTAAAAGAATTGCTAAATATTTATTAGCTTATGCCAATGAACTTGATGGGGAAGTTGATGCGATTGTCTTCACGGCTGGAATTGGGGAAAATTCAGCAGCAATGCGCCAACTAGTTATTAATAATTTAAAAATTTTAAAAGTTGATTTAGACCCAATTGCAAATGAAGAAAAATATGATTCAGAAAAATTAATTTCTTCAACACGTTCAGTGTTACCAATTTATGCGATTCGTACCGATGAAGAAATTATGATTTGTACAGATACTTACAATTTAACAAAAAAATAAAATGTTGCTAAGGCAACATTTTATTTTCGTAAAGTATAAACATAATAACCAATAAAGCCAGGAATTAAAGCTGCTGTAAAACTAATGGCAATAATTTCAAAAATTCCTGCTTGCATGTCAGTAAATGATTGAATTGCAAAATTCAATTTTCAAACATTACCACTACGCATGACATTTGTATTTAAGTAACTACTATAGTCGGTTAAATCAAAAACAAGGGTAACATAGAATCCAACAATAACAGCTAAAAAGATTCATGTTACTGCTGTTAGGATAATATTTTCAATTGATATTTCTTTATCTTTAATCATAAAAATTAAATGTAAATTAATACCAATGAAAGCTAATCCTCCAGTAATTGTTGCCATTAATAGGGTAATAACTTCCCCAACTTTTCAATTGACGCTATAAGTTTTATCTATTAATGAAAAATATTTATCAGTCCAGGTGCTTAAATTTCATGTGCTATCTTTCATGATTAATGAATTTGTCATTGCAAATGAAATTGTTGCAAAAACTAGGAATAGAATTATTAAGAAAAAATTTAAATTTAAATTAATCCAAATTCGTCGCATATTTTACCTCCTTAGTAATTTATAGTTATCTTATCATTTATTTTTTTAATTTAAAATTTTTTTCCTACATTTTTTTGAAGAAAAATTTGTTAAAATTAATAAATTTAGCATCCTAAAAATAAATAATCGCAGTTGGCAAGGAAGTTAAGATATTTATGTTATAATTAAGCATAAATAAAATAAAGGATGATAATGATGATGCGAAAAATAATAGTATTTTTAATCAGTTGTAGTTTTGCCATTTTACCTATTAGTTTAACAATTAGTTGTCAAACAGTTGTTAAGCATTATCAACCTCAGCAAGACCAAAGGTTAGAACCAGAAATTACCAATTTTTTAAGTGATAATTATCTATTAGAAGTTGTTGATCAAGATGAAGGACTGTATAATTTTGCCTTGAAAGATGAGGCAGATAAGAAAACAACTCCTGATTTTACTTCTTTTTCGTTAAAACATGAAGCACATACGCGCAAACCAATTATTACATTTGATACTAATAATACAGAAAAGGTAAATAATTTTGAATTATCAAATAGCCAAGTTGTTTTGAAATTATATTTGGCAATTACTCCGACATTATTGCCATCACCAAGTTCTTTATATAAAGATGTTGAAATTTTCCCTTTTATTGGGCAAACAACAACTAGCACCTATACAACAGGGCAAACAACTTTATCTGTCTTTGATTTAAATGGTGAAGAAGCAAAATGAGATTTATCTTTTATGTCTGTTAATTTAGATAGTCGCGTATTTTGAAATTATGAAGTTAATAATGATTTAAGAAACTTTTTAATTGCGGAAATTCAAAATAAACCGGCATTTGAATTTAAAACTGAAACTCGTGAAGAAGAAATTATTAAAGAATGATTAACAGGAGTTTATAATGCTAGTTTTACTTTTAATTTAGTTAATATTAGTAAAATTAATAATATTGATGATTTGTACCAATATTTAATTGCTTTACCATTTACGTTTACTTTTGAAAACTTAAATACTAGTCAACCCCAACCAAAAAAGACTTTTACTTTGATTGTGAGAAGTGAGGGGCCAGAAGTTTATGAATGGAAAATTAGTGGCGAATATCTTGTTAAATAAAAATAGCACATATGTGCTATTTTCTTTTATAATTTAAACCAACGGCATTATTAACTTTAGTCATCTTGCGACTAGCAATTTCTCGGGCTTTTTGAGCTCCTGTTGTAAGTAAATCATCAATTGCGGGACTATTAATTAATTCATGATATTTTGTTTGCAGAGGAGTTAATGTGTCAATGATTGTTTGACCAACAATTGTTTTAAATTCTCCATAATCATAATCTTTTAATTCAGCAACGGCTTTTTCAATTGGGATATTTTTTAACGCCGCATAAATTACTAGTAAATTACTAATTCCTGGTTTATTCTCGGGATCAAAATAAATTTTTCCTTCTGAATCAGTGACAGCGCTTTTAATTTTTTTCATAATTTCAGCTGGTGAATCTAATAAGGCAATAAAAGATTTTGGGTTATTGGATGATTTACTCATTTTTTTAGTTGGGTCTTGTAAATCCATGATTTTATTCCCAATTGGGGGAATAAAACCATCAGGAATCTTAAATAAATTTGTTTGGTATTTATTATTCATTCGCTCAGCTAAATTGCGAGTTAATTCAATATGCTGTTTTTGATCAATTCCAACAGGGACTAAATCAGCATCATATAATAAAATATCAGCTGCCATTAAGGCTGGATAAGTTAATAATCCTGTCGGAATAAATTCAGTCCCATTTTCGGCTTTCATTTTATTTGCTTTATCTTTATATTGAGTCATTCGTGATAATTCGCCAACCGTAGTATTACATAATAAAATATGACCTAATAGGGTGTGTTCTAGAACATCAGACTGAATAAAAATAGTTGATTTAACAGGATCAAGACCACAAGCATAATATAAAGCAACCATGCTTTTAATATTTTTTCGTAAATCTTCTTTGCTAATTGGAATTGTAATAGCATGAAGATTAGCAACAAAAATAATTAAATTATTCTCTTCTTGTAAACTGATAAAATTTTTAATTGCGCCAATATAATTCCCTAATGTTAAATTTCCAGTTGCTGTTATTCCTGATACGATTGTTGGGCGTTGTTTTTGTTCCATTTTTCCTCCTGTGGTCGTAATTTTTCACGATATATCATAACTATTATAACTAATATCAGAAAAATAATTAATATTTTTTTTAGTAATTTATGTTAGAATTATTTTAGACTATTCATTTATAGTGACAAATGATAAAAATAAACCGTATAAAATATAATTTAATTATTAAAAGGAGAAATATAAAATGAAAAAAATATTAACATTTTTAATGCCGGCTGTTATCTCATTTAGTAGTGCCCCAGCAATCGCAAATTTAATGACAAGTAATACTACTGTTAAATCAGAAGAAACAAGTTTAACTTTAAATTTTTCAGCACAAAAATCATTTAACTATGCACCTCAACAACCTCAAAGAGGCCTAGTGACCAAGGAACCAGTTTCATATGATATTAGTTCAATTTTGACAGATTGAAATGAATTTGTGGTCAAATACCCAAAGTTTACTTTTAAAAATACAAAAGTAAAAATGGATGCATATTCAGAAAAAAAAGAGGATGATTTGTGAAGACCATTCAATACTAAAAATCTAACATTATCAATCGGATATGGTTTAAGTGCATTAAATTTTGATGGATATAACGCCAAATTCAATTTATCTTTTAGTGCTTATGTAGATGCTAATAATAAAAAATTATTATTAGCAGGTCAATATCTAGTTGAAAATAGCTTAAATCCATCAGCTGTAATGTCTTATGATATTCATTTTGGTGAAATTGTTTTTTTTAGTTAGGACCTAAAAAAATATAAATTTAAAATACATATGATAGATTATTCAAGAATCTATGAAGTACGTAAGCAAAAAAAAGGTAAAAATTATAATAGAGAAAAAAAACGAAAATTATATAATAGTTTTATCAAAGTATCGCTAATAGTTATTATTTTATTGGCAATTGTTTCATTGCTATCAGGACTTGGACAATTGATAATTTATTTGTCATCAGCTTCATTTTTAATAGCAATTGGAAATGGTTTAGCATCAATTGGCAATATTGCTTTTAGTAATTTAGGAATTATTTTCTTTTTAGTAGTGATAATTTCGATCACTAATAATCTTAAGGCAATAGTCGTAGGGCTTTTTGTGTTATTATTTTTCTTTAGTTTTCAGCAACTTTTTATTGAATATTCTTATGATAGTATAAATATGCAATTTAAAAGTTTTTTGTTTTTTTATAGTAATTCAAATGTGATTAATAATTTATCAAGCATTTTTGGATTATTATATCTTAAATTGCCATTACTAGGAGGGATTGTATTGGGAATCTTATGTTCATATATTTTTAATAAATATCATGAATATCGATTACCAAAAAAAATAGGATTTTTAAATGAAATCCCTTTTGTAACAATAATTTTAATTCCTATTATTATTGTTTTTGATTTTGTATATTTATTATTTTTTATTGGTTTTAATGAAGTTGTTATATTATTTAATGACGTTCTAATAAAAAATAATAATGTTGGTAATTTAATTGGTGCTGGGCTACTTTCAATGCTAGTAAAGTTTCTTGGATTTGATCAAATTGAACATGGAGGGGCTTTTTTACCATTATATTCATATGATGCTTTTTTATCAAATTTTATGCATGCTGCAAATCAACATGGATGATATCAAAGCCCATTTAATAATAAAGAGTGATACAACGAA
Source organism: Spiroplasma syrphidicola EA-1 (assembly GCF_000400955.1). Taxonomy (NCBI): domain Bacteria; kingdom Bacillati; phylum Mycoplasmatota; class Mollicutes; order Entomoplasmatales; family Spiroplasmataceae; genus Spiroplasma; species Spiroplasma syrphidicola. The sequence continues at coordinate 841,755 of NC_021284.1, read as the reverse complement.
AATAATGTTATAAGCGAGGAGTTAACACGCGTATGAGAATATTTACAAAATCAGTGATTTGGCAATAAAAAATTTAGTAACTTAACGTGAATAAATTTACTATCAATTGGCAATTTACCAATTAACCCAGAGGGAACATTAGCACCATTTAGTAAATGATTTGTCTCTGGTTCTATTAATGATGTTTTAGTTGCAAATTATAATCAAACTAACGCTTTAACTTTTGCTTTGGCATTTTCAATGGGATTTGTTTCAATTTCAACTGCTAAAAAAGAAAATAGATTTTCAACAATTAGCATTATTATTTTAATTAGTGGTAGTGCACTTTTAACAGGTAATTTATGACCATTAGAATTACTATTTATGTTTGTGACACCGTTCTTATATTTCCTAATGTATGTACCAATTAATTTGTTTAATTGAGTAATTATGTTTGGTCTTGGAATGTATGTTCCATTGGATTATTCACAAGGATTATTATTATTCTTAATTACTGGTTTTAAATATCATGCTTTATTTAGTAATTTAAATTTAGTTATAATTTTAAATATTTGCTGAGTTACAATTATTACGCCAATCTTTTATCGTTATGCTAAATGAAATAATTTTTCCCTTGTTGGCTATCAAGAAGAAATATTACCCCGAATTACAAAACGACAATATCATGAAATATTTAATCATTAATAAAAACACTAGATTTATTCTAGTGTTTTTATTTATTTTAGTTGGTATTTTTTATATAATTAAAATGTATGATAAATATTTAAAGTTCTATATTAATATTTTGAATGCAGATAAAGGAGTAGTGTATAGTATGTTATTTTTATTACTTGGTGGAATAAGTTTATCAACAACTTCAGTTCCATCACTATATCAATCTATCAACTTATTAAAAAATAATAGAAAAAATTCAACACCAAAATATTATGTTTAAATTTCATTTAAAAAAAATTATAACTAATAAAATAAATATCCTCACTTTTACTTTATTATTAATATCTGCTTTTATTTTATCGCTTTTATTTATCTTCTTAAAATCTGATTGGCATAGATCAGGGGCTCAAAATTTATATCATGTTTTTACGCCAGTATTAATTTCAAGTATTTTAATTTTAGATTTAATTATTTTGTTTGGTCAGTTTTATGAGGATAAAAAGAATGGTGTATTTAGTATGGAACTGCAAAATGGTCGCAAAGCATGAGAAATTATGTGGCCACGATTTGTTTCAAAAACTATTGTGACAACTGGATTTTTATTAATGACTTTAGTAATAATTTTAGTTTTCGGATCATTTAATCCATATGTTCGAGTAGACTTTATTCCTTATTTTTCGGCAAATTATTGAAGCTTATTTTTAATAGATTTAGCTATCAGTAATGTTATTATTTTTTGTACAATTTTTTTAAAAAGTTATTTAGCATCAATCATATCAGTAGCTTTTGGTTTATTTTTAGCCTTAAATTGACTAATAACAGCAGCATCATTTACCCCAGCAACATATCAAGTTTCTTTAACAACAAGTTTAAAAGAAAAGTTTTTTGCCTACAATGTTCAGCAAGAAATTAAGGAAAATAACATTATTGATAATTATATTAGAGGTTTTTATGCTGATAATTTAAATCCAAGTAAAAATTCTCAGATAAAAGAAGAAATTCCTGAAAAAGAATTAAAACAATTTTATGGGATGTGTACTGATGATGGAATTACTTGCACTGATAAATATCAGTTTCAATATGATAATTTTGGGAAGAATATTCATTTGATTTTAAATCAAGATCAACAAGCTAACTGAAATAATAATAAAAAGCAAATTACATATGATTTTAATAATGTTAATTCGCAATTTGGTGTAAATTATGAATATAACAGAATTTTAAATAATATTAATAAAATTAGCTTATCAACAGAAGAACAAATAAAATTAAAGACACTATTAGATATTGCCAAGAGTTTCTTTGATACTTTTTTATATAAACCTTCATATCAAGAGTGACAAAAATATGGTGGAAATTTAAAAACTGACCAAACGTTTTATAATGACTCGAATTATTCGCCGGGGGAAAGTCAACTAATGTTTGCTTTACAAGAAGGTTTAAAAACAATTGACAAAGGTATTTTACCAGTTGACGAAATTAATCTAGCGCAAAACTCATTAGCTGATCATTTTAAAATTAATCCACTTTTTTGAATTTTAAATTTTAGTTATGGAGCATTAAGCACAAGCATAAATAATAAATATCTTGAGTTTCCAGAAGTTCAATTTTATGTCTTCAATTATGTTGATATGAATCGTAACCCAGATAATGGGGAATGAATGATAACCCCATTTGTATATCAGTATAATTTAAAAGGTTTAAAATCAACGTCTAGTTATTTGGGAAATGCTATTGCAATGCTGCTATTAACATTAATGACTAGTGGGGGAGTATATTTAGCTTTTAATAAAAAGCTTAGAATTTAGGTGAAAGTATGAAATTAAAATTACAAAATTTACAGAAATTTTTTAAAAAACAAGTGGTAATTAAAGATCTTTCTTTTGTTATTAAAACTGGTGATGTAATCGGTTTTATTGGTGATAATGGGGCTGGTAAAACAACTACAATAAAATTATTACTTGGCGAATATAAATTAACAGCCGGAGATATTTTTATTGATGATAGAGCAATAACCTTAAATGATTATAAGAAAATTGCTTTTTTCCCTGACCAAAATTCTTTTCCTCGCGATATAACAATTAATGATTATTTTAATTTTTATTTAAATTTAAAAGGCATTAAATTAGATAAAAATTACCGGGATTTATTATTAACAGAATTTGGCTTAACTAATTATTTGTACAAACCAATTAATAAATTAAGTTCGGGAATGATTAAAAAAATGTTAATGATTGCTGTATTACTTAGTGATTGTGATTTCATTATTTTTGATGAACCAACAGCTAATCTAGATATTAATTCGCGGAACGAATTTATTGCGATATTTAAGTATTTAAAAGCAAAAGGGAAAACGCTTTTAATAACTACCCATCTTGTTAATGACTTAGAGTTAATAATCAATCGTTTAATCATTATTAAAACTGGGACAATAGTGTATGATAAACCATTTAACAAGTCTGATAATATTGAAGATATTTATAAATACAATTATAGTGAAAATTTCAAAAAATCAATTATAAAATATTTAAAATAAAGTATTTGTTATAATTAACTAAAAGGAGAAAAGAAAATGGCTAATTTTTTAAAAATATTAACAATACTACCGGTATTTTCTGCAACATCATTAGTGTCTATAAGTGGTTACATAAATTACGATGAATTCACTTTAAAATCTGATACATATGAAAATAAAAAATGAATTTATGTTGATTCAAGTGGAGATACTGCAACAGGTGAAGAATTTAGCAATGAATATGGGTCTAATCATAATCATGCGGGTAATTGAGAACCTTATACCTATGCAACAACCTTATTAACAATTGATACTACAAAATATGCAGGAAATTCGTCTGATTTTCAAAAAAAATATAAAAGTTTTACAATAAATTATGATGTAAGATATAATTTATGAGATAGCAAAACCGGATGAGATAAAAATGGAGGTAAAACATCACCATTTAGTCAATATTCCAAAAATGATAATATTATTTATGGTGGAAATTATATAAATTTGTTTGAAAATTATTCAAATACTCATAAGGCAAAGGTAAAAATTGATTTAAATTTTAAGATAAACAATGATTTACTTTTAGTCGGGATAAAATACACAGGAGTTGTTTGATGAAAGTCAGGATCAATTTATAATCATGCAGGGATAGTTTCTAGCTGACATGAAAAAATGGTATTTTCAGAAAAAATGGTTAGTTAAATTAACAAGATATCTTTTTAAAATAAAATAGAGAGATTTTTGTTAATTTATAATTATTGAAAGGAATACAATTATGATAAAAGTAGAAAACTTAACAAAAGTAATAAAAAAGAAAGTAATTTTAAATAAATTAAATTTAGTTTTTGAAGATAATAAAACATATGGTATTTTGGGCAATAATGGGGCTGGAAAAACAACATTTATAAAAACATTATTTAATGAATACAAAGTTAATGCTGGAAATATTACTTTTAATAATAACAAACTTTCAAAAGATGATTACAAAAAAATGTATTTTTTTACTGAAAATAACGAGTTACCAATAGATTTAAAAGTTAATGAGTATATAAATTATTTATTTGGTATATCAGATTCCCAGAAGAAGATAGATGATTATATTAAAAAACTGGAATGATTATTTGATTACAATAAATATAAAAATATTTTAATTAAAAAAATATCAGCTGGGGAAAAGAAAAAACTAACGTTGTTCATAATGCTAATTCTTGATCCTGAAATTATTTTTTTTGATGAACCAACTGCAAATTTAGATGAAGTTAATAAAATTATTTTATTTAAAACAATTGAATTATTAAAGCAACAGAATAAAACACTAATTATTATTTCTCATTTAATTGAAGAAATTAAACCATTTCTTGACCACATAATTATTTTTAAAGATGGTGAAATTGTCTATAACAAATCATTGTCTAAAAATGATGATGTAAAAGAAATATACCATCAATATCTGTTTGAAAATAAAACAAATGAAAATAATAAAAATAACGTATTAATTGATGAAATTGATTCTAAAATGAAAGGATTTTTTAGCGATGAAAATTAATTTATTATTTAAAAATTTGTTTTTGATCACCTTAAGAGATTTAAAAAATATAATGTATTTAGTATTTTTATTTACCATTTATCTAATTTTTTCAATTTCGATAATATTTTTAAATGATGTTGCTTCTAATGCAAATCGAATGATGCACAATTTATTTATTTCTTTAAATTCTATTTTGTTTGCTAGTTATATAATTTTTATAACTTCAAAATTGTTTAATAGACAAAAAAACAATAACTTAGTTAGTTTAGAAAGACGAAATGGCTATAGTTACAAAGAAATAATATTAAGTAGACTTGCTATTATTGTAATTAACATATTATTTATTTTTCTTATTGTAATTTTAATAAACGGAATTTTATATTCAGTATCTAATAAAAATATTTTAATGAATAGATACTATTGAATTAGTATTGAATACTATTTATTTGTAGCTTTACTTATTTTTTCCATCTCAGTCTTCTTAATCACTATTTTTAATTTTGGGGTATCAAATTTTATTTCTATTTTAATTGTTTTTATGCTTTTTACAATAAGTTTATTGTCAGTCTTTTTAATATCTCCAAAATCAAATGATGAGAGCTATCTGCAAAACAAGTATTTAGTTTTAAATAAGAATATAGAATTTGAAAAAAATCAAAATATTAATAAGTTAGTTAACTATGATCAAGAATCAAAAGAAGTTTTTAAAGAATTAAATTTACTAATTAACAAAATTAAAATAAACGATAATTACTTGCATATTTTTAGTGAAGAACAAATTAATACTTTAAACTTAAGACCCTTAGATTTATTTTTATATGGGCCAGGAATTTGAAATGGTGGGTTTGATATTACCAATACGAATCCAGAATTTCAAAAAGAATTTCCTTCTTTTTCAAAATTAATTACAGAAATTAAGAACTATTTTAAAGATAATATTTCTTATATTGGGGAAAATGAATTTAAAGATTTATTAAATACAGAACATATGTCAGAAAATCAGAAATATTTTAATATCATTTATAATTCATTAAAAAAAATTAATTTGTCAGCTGGCGGTATAAAAGAATTACTGTTAGAGAATATAGCTAATTATAATTATGATGCCTTAAATGATACAATTCCATTTTTGCAACTTGTTAATAATAAAGAAGGTATAAATGTTTCTAATAGTAATCAGAAACTTAAAAATACTATCTTGGAAAACTATAAAAATAATTGAGAACAATATTATATTTACAAATATTTAAATTCTTTAATGCTAATTAACAATTATATAAATAATAATAAATTTAAAATTTTTCAAGATGAAACTGAAAAAAATAATTATTATGATTTTATAAATAAGATAAAAACAAATGTTAGATTTAATCCATTATTACATGTTAGTCATATGTTTTATGGGGAAGGATATAATAATAGGGCCTTAACGGAAAAAATTTATGACAGAAATGATTTCTTTTATCAACCAATAAATTTGTATATTGATGATAGTAATAAATTATCAGAAATTGCTAATGTAAATGGTTTATTTATTGGATATAGTTTACTAAATGTAGCGATATTAATTGGATCAACATTTATTTTTAAAAAACATAATTTTATATAATACTGTTTTAAGCCTACATTAGTTGAATAATTAAAGTATTTATTTTGCTATGACTATATATTTAATCCCTTAATGATTTAAATAATTAATAAATACAATTTAAAACGGGTGAGATTATTTATTGAAGGATAAAAATATTATGTTAAAGTCTATAATGTATTACATAATAATTAAATTATACAAGCTATTTGAGAATTATCAGATTTAATTAAATAACTTTGCAAGTATATTGCGGAATAGCAGTAAAGAAGAAAAGGCATGCTACTATGTTATGCTAGCAAAAGCAAAATTATTATTTAGTTTTGATTCTGAAGATATTGAAAATATTATGCTTAAAAAATTGCATCGTATTATCAAACAGGTTGATCAAGAAGTTCAAGCTAGAATTAAAAAAGAGAGTAATTAAGTATGGAAAATTTAAATAATAAACTTGATCATCCTCATTATTGATGGATAAAAAATACTTTATTTCGCCATTATACTAAAGAACAAATTTTAGATTCTTTTAATAAAATAAATATTGCAGTTGAAAAAGCAAAAAAGGGCCAAGAAATTTCGTCCTGAACAAATGATACTGAGTTAGATCGAAAACATTATTGATGAATTAGAAGTACTTTGTTTAAGCATTATGAATATGATATTTTAATAGCTACATTAAAAGGCATTTACCCTAATGAAAAAAATCAATAAGTTAATCAAGAAATTTAATTTAAAGTATAAAAATAAATTATATTTATGAATTAATTTATGTAATAATAATGATAAACAAATTATATTGTATTTAAAAACTTTAGATAATAAGAAAAGTTATTCGGATTCTTCAATACCACTTATATATAATTCAAAAACAGGATGTATTAATATGGAAATAAAAAATATTAATTTAGTTCTAACATTGATAAAAATAATTAAAGAAATTAATTTTTATTGCACTAATTAGTTATTAGAGCAATTTTTTTGTTGTATAATGAAAATAATTAGATAGGATATTTTAATATGAATAAAAACGATTATAGTAAAAAAATATCAAATATAAAACATGAGTCAATTAATACATCTGGAATTTATGGTAATAAAGGTTTTACTTTTCAACAAATATTTTTATTATATGAACTTTTATATTTAAAAGATTACAATGTGCATGCATTTAATGAACTTATGGATGATGTTTTATTTCTTTTTACTAATCCGAAAAATAAAGATGAAATTTATTCAGTTACAGTTTGTCAAGTAAAAGGAAAATATACAGGCGAAGATAATAGTCAAGATTTGTCTAAATTTTCAACTGATATTAAAAATCTAGAAAATAGAATAAATTTAGTTAAGATTATTGATAGTACAATAAATGTATCTGGCAAATTTGTTTATAGTGGTAAACTATACTTAAAAGGTTATGAAATTAATAATGGAGATTTATATTCCAAAATATTAGGATATCAACAATTATCAATAGACAATATTGAAAAAACTAGTGTGTATAACAAAATAGTAATTCAATATTTTGATCACCAAAATTCTGAACATTTGAATATAATAAGGAATTTTATTAAAATTAATGATGTTTACAGAATTTTTAATTCAGAACAAATTGAAGAAGTAGTAAATCAATTAATAGGAATTGTTGAGTCAATTAATGATTCTATAAAACTTGAAAGTAAATTTTTATCTGATATTGATTCTAGAAGATCGATTACATATTCAAATATTATTGATGCAATGAAAAAATTTAGCTCACTAAATTCTTATTCTATAAAAATTACTAACTATATTAGTTATGGTGTTTTAGATTCATTTAATTTTAGTAAAAATATAGGTTATGAAGTAATAAAAAATTTACGTAAATATGAGATTACTTTTAAATGAGATAATAATACTGTTTATGATAAATTAGCAACAAAAATAAATAATTTTGAAATATTGACAGAGAAAGATTTATATAATTATTTGGTCAAAATAAAAGAAGAAGAAAACTTAGAAGTTGATGAGATTGCATGATTGTTTTTAGAAGGAAAAATCATGTTGGAGGTTAATTATGAAGAAGATTAAAATAAATTTTGTAGGTTTATACAATTTTATTAATAATGGTTCGTATAGACATTTTTTTGAAGATGGAATCAATTTGATATTAGCTGATAGTAGAGTTGGTAAAACTACATTAGCAAAAATACCTTTTTATACTTTAGGATGTAATACAGACCTAGAAACTATAAGTGAAGAATATGACGATTTTATGACTATTTTATCTTTAAATATAGACAATGAAAATTATTATTTTTTAAGATTAAATAATAAAAAATATGAAAACCAATTGTACATTTTAAATAATTCATATCAAATATTATGGGAAGGCAAGACATATTCACGAAATAATACCAAATCAGTTTTAGGCTATGCAGATTATATTTATAATCTTTTTGGTCTTGAAAATTTTTTAATTAAAAATACTATCAAAAATAAAATTTCTTTTTCAACTCCTTATCCAGGTGCAATGTTTGAATTATTTTATATTGATCAGTTGAATTGAGGAGCTGATTGAAAAACATTTAAAAAAGAATTATTTAATATTTCACCTAAAGATTATTCTTATATTTATGCTTATTTGTATGGGATAATTTCGGATGACGATATTAAATTTTTAAATGATAATGCGTCAATAGCATCTTCTATTATTGATGATGAATTAACAAAAGATAAATTAGAATTTATTATCAAAGAATTATCAAAGAAGTTTTCATCTGATCAAGATTTTAAAGAAATTAAAGATATTTCTAATAATTCTAAAAAATTATTTTCAAATATGATAATAAAAGAAAAAGAAATAAAAGGAAACATGCTTAATGAACGTAAAATAAGTGAAAAAATAGCTGAATTAGAAATTCAATTTAATTTACTTAATGCCAACATAAATGCTATTAATGAATTTATAGAGCAAAACAGTGATTTTATATACAATGTTGATATAAATGGTGCAAATCATAAAATTTACTTAAAAGATATATTAGATTTTAGAGCAAAAACTGTTTTAAATTTACAAGAAAAAGAAAAAATACTTGATGAAATTAATATATTAAAAACTAATAAAAAATTAATAAATACAACTATTAAGTCGCTTAAGACAGAATATTTTAATTTAAAATTAGAATTAAAAAAATTTGATAGTTTATTAGCACAAGTAGGTAACAAGGAAGAAAACAATAGAATTAAAATTTTAATACAAAATTATGAAAATAATTTAAATGACTTAAATAAAAAAATCAAAAAGGCTAAAAAAGAAAAAAAGGCATTTGATCAAAAATCAATTTTTATAACATTAGAATTGAACAAACTTAATCAAAAATTACTAAATGATATTAAAATATATATAAGTAAATTAGATTTAAAATATTCTGTAAAAATTAAAGATGCAATTTATAATAAAAAAAAGTATACAGGAAGTGAATCAATAATATATTCTTTGACTAGATTATTTATTAATTATAAAAATATAGTAAAATTAAATTCTTTTTTTATTATTGATTCTCCAAAAAAAGAAGAACAAGATCTTCCTACAATACGTGCTAGAAATTTAATTTTTAGGGATATAATTGATTACAATAAAATTTTTAATAGGCAATTTTTAATTTTCTCAGTTAATAAAAATGATTTAGATTTTGATAATATAAAAAATATTTCAGAAAGTACAATTGATAGAAGCCCACAAAAGTTACTAGAAATTCAGGATTCCTATTTTAATGAATGATTATCAACTAATATTTTAGATAAGATAAAATAATTTTTATAGTATAAGTTTTTTCTATTGAAATATACTAATTTTTAAACTAAAATTTTTAATATATAAATATAATATTAATTGGTATAAAAATTATTATTAATGAAAGGAATAGTTTTATGACACGAGATGAAAAAGAAAAAGTTTTAGATAAATTTAGAAAAGAGATTGATCCTCAGTTTGAGTTTCCATGCGCAATATGTGAAATTCCTGTTTTAGGATCACGCAGTCTTTGTATGCATTGTGCAACTAGTTTAGACCCAAAAATTGAAAAAGACTATTATAAAATGTCGGAAGAAGATTTCTGATTTAAATATTATGAAAAAAATAACAATTTATAGCATAATTAAATTAATTATGTTTTTTTAATCATAAAAAATCTTAAATACTTATAATTATAAAGTATAGTATAATGTTAAGGTAGATGACCAATGACACATGCTACGATTTTTATCGTATGCATGTGTTTTTTTATTTGGTAAAGGACAAATTTGAATGAAAGGATATAAATATGACATATCAAACAACAATGTCGGCCTTGATGTTTTATCAATAGTTTTAGTAATTTATGAAATTATAGTTTTTGTTAAATGAAATAAGTACTGCCAAAATATATGATCAAAATATTTTCAAAAGTGAGTTAATAGTAAACCTGAATTAAAACAGGAAATTAAAAAGTTGGATGAAGAACATATTTGTAAAGCTAAAAAAGAAATAAGGGTTAGATTAATTTTTAATTTAACGGTTTTAGCAGTCGCAATAATTGGAGTTATAGTTTTTGGAGTGTTAAGTTTCAATGGATAATCAAGGAAAAAAGAAATTTTGAAATAAACCTAGAAAAGAATCTCTAATTAACTCTATTATTATATTTCCTTTTGTCTTAGCAGTTGGGGTTGTAATAATTCCGTTTTTAAAAGCATGAAAAATGGAAGGATTTAAATTATTAAAATACTTTGATTTTTTATGACTATTTATAAAAGCTAATCTGGTTTTTATAACGTTATTGTGTTTAATTTTAACTGCTATTTTTTGGACCATAAGTTTTATGATTATTTTAGTTAAAAAAGAACTTGGAAAGGTTTATATTAAAGAAACTAATTCTGTTGAATATGGTGTTGCAAAGTGAGTAACAAATGAATTAAAAGATAAAGAAAAAATAGACAAGTTTAATGAACTACAAGTTTACTAGCTAAGTCTCCAAGTGAAAGAACTCCGGAAGAACGTGAGATTATTGCCAAATATCGCAATATTCAAACGAAAATAAATAAGGAAGAAAATAAGAATTTAATAAATAAAAATAAACAAGATTTAAAATAAAATCTTGTTTTTATGTGTAAAATAAAGGTAAATAAATTTAGAAATGAGACCTTAAAATGGAAATTTGAAAATCTATATTAATTACTATATATCATTTTTATTAAATTTTGATTTGTTGTTAATTTCTGAAATTGATTTTTATATTCTTCCAAAACTGGTATATTAAATATTTCTAATAATTTTGTGTTATTTTTTGGGTAAAACTGGAATGACAAGTAAGGAGAAAACGGTTGCTTTCAAATTCAAAAAAATTCTTTGCCAATATATGGTGGATTTGTCCAATTAACTTTCATTCTAATATTTGAATTTAATGTATTTGTTCCTAAAATATTATAGGCAATATAAATATTATAAGTTTTAAAAAAGTGAATCAATGATAATTCATTATTTTGTTGAATTGTTTTAATAATTTCATTATTTAAATTTTCCATAGCTTTTCTTGATTTAGTTGAATTTATTTTTTTTGCTCATTTGTAAATCATTTATCATACTTTAATAATGCTTCATTAAAAGATTTTATGTTTCCTTTAAGAAAAATATTAGTATAGTAATTATTAAATATTTCATTAATATATTCATTAAAAGATTTTAGGTTAATTATGTCTTCAAATCATTTTCTAGAGTCTATAGATCTTAATATTTGAATTCTATCTCAAATTCAAATAAGGCAAACTTGTTTAAAATTTAAGTCTATCTTAAAATTTTTTTCATCAATTTGTTTCATAATTCTTTTAGTAAATTCTGCATAAGAATTTTCTATTTGGGATAATTTTATTTCAATTTCATTAATATTATGAATATTATCTTCATATAAAAAATTAAGAGCAAATATATTGTTCATTTTTTTGGTACTATCTATTTTTTTTATTTCACTTGTTTCTCTATTAAGAATAATTCATCCATTGTTTGATTTTCATCTTTTCAATAAGAGGTTAGACAAAAAATGTTGTATTTTTGTAATTTGATTAGTTGCTTCCATACGTTTTAGATCACCAACTTAATAATACCATAAGATTAATGCTTGGCTGTCCGAGAAAGAGGGCAAAAAGAAAAGTGCACGTACTTTTGCCCCCACGAAAAAAGACTGTATCTACAGTCTTTTTTGATATTTAGCGCGCATTCTCCTTATCCTGCTTCTGGACCGAATAATAGACCGAATAATAGACCGAATAAAAAAAGTGGTTGCTATAAATACCAATTTTTGTTATAGTTAGAAGAGTGTTAAAGGAGGTGGTTTTATGGTAGTATCCAGTTATTCCGAAAGGAAATTATCAGACATTAATTTAATTAATTGATGTAATTCAGAGGTTACTACGGTAAGACCACTTTTTTTAGTTGTTGTAAACTAATATTTTTTTGTGGTTCCCTGTAAAGTCTGATAAACATCAAGTACTAGAGGGGGATTAAATATGAGAAAAACTAATTTCTTTCATAAACATAAAAAGAAAAAACATATTTATGCTTATGAAGAACAAATTCGAAAAAATGCCAAAGCTAGTCAAGAAGAACTATTAAATGAATTGAAAATTACCAGTTATGGATTGAGCGAAAAGCAAGTTGAAGATCGCCAAGCCAAATATGGGAAAAATGAAATGAAAGAAAAAAAGTTTCCGTGAGGATGAGAATTTCTTAAAAGTTATTTTAGCCCATTTAATATTATTTTGCTCTTAATTACAGCCTATAGTTTATATAACTACTTTTCAGATGATGAACCATCAATTTTTGATTTAGTAGCGGCTTGTATTGTTGGGGGAATGATTTTATTAAGTGGTACATTTACTTATATTCAAACAATTCGGGGAAATTTAATCGCGAAAAAATTAACAAAATTTATTAGTAAAAAAGCGATTGTTATTCGCGAACCATATTTAACAACAAATGAAATTAATCGTAATAATGAGTTTGAATTTATTAAATATGGAACAGAAATGAGTGCAAGTGAATTGGTGCCAGGGGATTTAGTCCATTTAGCAACGGGAGATGTTGTCCCAGCTGATGTAAGAGTTATTTTAAGCAATAACTTATTAATTAATCAGTCAAGTTTAACAGGAGAATCTTTACCAGTTCAAAAACAAGATTTCTATCAAGAAACAAATAATTTTATTGATTTTGAAAATATTTGTCTAATGGGGACAACTGTTGTTTCAGGAAATGCTTTAGGAGTTGTTGTTGCAACGGGAGAAAATACTTATTTCTCATCAATTTCTGAAACAATTTCTGAACGCCGTCCGCAAACTAGTTTTGCGAAGGGAATTAAAAAAGTAACATTCTTATTAATTATTTTTATGTTAGTAATGGTGCCAATTGTTTTAGTCCTAAATGGTTTAACAAAAAATGACTGAACAACTTCCTTAGTTTTTGCGATTTCAATCGCCGTTGGATTAACACCAGAAATGTTACCAATGATTGTTACTTCCAATTTAGCTCGTGGATCAAAAAAACTAAGTCAACAAAAAATTATTACTAAAAATTTAAGTGCGATTCAAAACTTAGGAGCAATTGATGTTTTATGTACTGATAAAACAGGGACAATTACCAATGATAATATTGAACTAGTTGATTATCGTACGTTAGATAATAAAAATAATGATCATTTACTTAAATTATTATATTTAAATGCCTTTTATCAAACAGGAATTCGTAATCCGTTAGATTCAGCGATTACAAATTATATTGATAAAAATAATTTAACAATTACAACTAATGCTTATCAAAAAATTCATGAAATTCCGTTTGATTTTCACCGTCGTCGCTTAACAATAATTGTTAAAACAGCTTATGATGAATCAATTGTCATCAGTAAAGGGGCGGTTGAAGAAATGCTAAGCACATGTACACATGTCGAATATCAAGGGAAAATCGTACCATTAGATGATAGTATGATGCGTCAAATCAAAAGTACAGTTGATGATCAAAATTCGCAAGGGTTAAGGGTTTTAGGATTAGCTTATAAAAATTTACAAGCTAAAACGGATGATTTTATTGATAACGCTGAAGAAAAATTGATTTTCTGTGGTTTTGCTAGTTTTCTAGATACCCCAAAAGCATCAGCTGCTGGGATGATTAAATCATTAGCCCATTATGGTGTTGATTTGAAAATTTTAACGGGGGATAATGAACAAGTAACTCGTGCAATTTGTAAACGCATTAATTTAAAAATTAAAGGGGTAATTTCAGGTAGTGAAATTGAAAATATGACCCCAGAACAATTAGCGAAAATTGTTGAAAAAAATAACATTTTTGTTAAATTAACTCCAATTCAAAAAGTTGAAGTTATTAAAGCTTTAAAAATGAATAACCACGTTGTTGGTTATATGGGTGATGGGATTAATGATGCTCCCGTTTTACGCCAAAGTGATGTAGCAATTTCAGTTGATAATGCGACCGATATTGTTAAAGAAGCCTCAGATTTAATTTTATTAGAAAAATCTTTAAGTGTAATTGAAGAAGGAATCGTTGAGGGACGCAAAGTCTTTGGTAATATTCTAAAATATATTAAAATTACAATTGCATCACAATTTGGGAATGTCTTTAGTGTCTTAGTCGCTTCAGCCTGATTACCATTTACCCCAATGATGCCAGTTCAATTATTATTCCAAAATTTATTATATGATATTTCTCAATTTGCCATTGCCTTTGACCGAGTTGATAGTAGCTTTTTAGCAAAACCCCAGCGGTGAACGACAAAAGACTTTTTACCATTTGCCTTAATTAACGGCCCAGTATCATCAATTTTTGATATTGTAACCTTTACCGTATTATATATTGGCTATGATGTTAAAAATCATGTTGATGATCCTTCAGCAATTGCAATGTTTAACGCCGGATGATTTATCGAAGGCTTACTAACACAGATCTTAGTTGTCCAAATGTTCCGTACAGAAAAAATTCCATTTATTCAATCACGTTCGCCATGACCAGTTAATGTGATGACAGGATTATTATGTGCAATAGGCTTTGCAATACCATTTACCGTTTTAGGAGCAAATATGAGCATGGTTTCACCACCATATTCATTTATTGGAATTGTCATTACCATAATTGTTAGTTATTGTCTACTTAGTCAGTTAGTCAAAATGGGATATATTAAAATCTTTAAAAAATGATTATAAAAAGTTTAATTTAATTAAACTTTTTATTTTTTAGCGAAGTTATTATATTAACAATCTTGAAAATATTATATAATTTAAATAAATAATTTATAATTTTTTATAGAAAGGTTTAAAAATGAATGGTTTATCTTTATTTGCAAATGTAGGAATTGCAGAATTTTATTTAAATAAATTAAATATTAAAGTTAAAATTGCGTCTGAATTAAAAGAAGATAGAGCAAAATTTTATAAAAATATTTATCCTGAAACAAATGTTATAATTGGTGATATTAAGGAAAAGTATATTTTTAACAAGATAATTTCTTACTCAAAAAAAGAAAAAATTGATTTTATTATTGCTACTCCACCTTGTCAAGGTATGAGTACAGCCGGAAAAAATGATTGAAAAGATCAAAGAAATTTATTAATAAAATATGTAATAGATATTATATTAGAATTAAAACCGAAGTATGTTTTTTTAGAAAATGTACCAAGCTTTTTAAACACTAAAATTATTTTGGATAATAAGCTTAAAAAAATTATAGACATTTTATATGAAAAATTATCTTTGGATTATTTTTTGGAAAAAAGCGTACTAAACTCAGCAGATTTTGGAGTTCCGCAAATTAGAAAAAGAGCAATTATTTTATTAACAAGAAAAGATATTGAAAAAAAATTAATTATTCCAAAAATAAAAAAAAGAGAATGAAAGACAGTTAAGGATGCAATAGGAGACTTAGAATCATTGAATCCTATAATTAAAGAGGAAGTAGGTTCATCAAATACCTTTGGAAAGGAAAATTTACATAATAAATGGCATAAGCCTCCTATTCATTGTAAAAGACATGTAGAAATTATGAAAGTTACTCCTACAGGGAAAAGCGCATTTGATAATTCTGATCTGTATAAACCAAAAAAAACATCTGGAGAATTAATTAGAGGTTTTCCAACCACATATAAAAGAATAGAATGAGATTCTCCTTCGCCAACAATTACTATGGCTAATGGGGCAATTTCATCCCAGAATAATGTCCATCCTGGTAAAAAATTAGAGGATGGCACATACAGTGATCCAAGAGTATTAACAATTTTAGAAATAATGAGACTAACTACATTACCTGACAATTGAAATATACCAGAATGAGCTTCTGATAATTTTATAAGGAGAGTAATTGGTGAAGGAGTTCCACCATTGTTTGTATATGAAATATTAAAGCAATTGAAATAGATAAGGAAAATTTAATATGAAGAGTTATACTTTTGATTATGTAGATAATAAAATAGTTCAAGAATTTGGTAAGAATTTATATAAAAATACATATAGTATGATTACAGAACTTGTAGCAAATTCATATGATGCTGATGCAAAAAATGTATTAATATGATTTAAAACTATAAATAACAAAGTAGAAGAAATCTGTTTTTTTGATGATGGAAATGGTATGGATACAAATGATATTCAAAATAAATTTCTTAAAATTGGTTATTCAAAGAGAACTTTCTTTAGAGAGTCACTAGTTTTTAAAAGACCACCTATGGGTAGAAAAGGCTTTGGAAAATTAGCTGTTTTTGGTATTGGAAATCACATTGAACTATATTCAAAAACTAAAAAAACATCATTAGAAACATTGTTATTAAGCAAAAGGGATATTGATAATAAAATTAATCCCCATGAAATTGATAAAATAGATTCTGATAAAGTTAATTATTATAATCAATTTTTAAACAAATTTTCATCACAAAATGGAACATTAATTTCAATTAAGGATTTTAACAAAAATAATGCTTTGAATGATGTTAAAAATAAAATTAATTATAGAATTTATAAAGCCTTTAAGCCATTATATTCTGAAAAAATAGAAAATAATAGCAAAATGAATATATATGTACTAAAAAATGAATATTTTAACATAGAAAAAATAGAATTAATTAATCCAGTAAAATATATAGTTACTTCGTTTTTAAAAGTATATGATTTAAATTATTTTTCTGAAAAGGAAATTGAAAAAATCCAAAAAACAATTTTATCGCATAAAAATCCTGATATTTCAAAAAAAATTAATGTTCATGAAAATTCTAGTAATAGAATTTTATCAGTTGTTTCTTCTGCAGAAGAGGCAAAAGAACTACATAATTGGTTAGAAAAAAAATTATGTAGAAGTTATAACGATGAAAATTACAAAATTAATCCAGTTCTATTCAAAGAATTAGTTACTTTAAAAGGATTTATAGGTATTTTGGATAGAATCGATCGTGAAAATAATATAGGTGGTATTATATCTATTTATTCTAGAAATAGAGTTATGATATCAAATATTTTTGACTCTATAGAAAATACTCAAATTGGTTCAAATTATATAATTGGGGATATTTTTGCAAATTATTTAGATACAGATGATGAAAACGATATTGCTACACCAGGAAGAGATGCCGTTGATGAGAACGACGAGAGATTTATTTATTTAAAATTTTTTATTATATATTTAATCAATAAATTAATTACTAATCGTAATGAAATAGTTAAAAAAATTAATGATGCAAATCAAGAGAAAATAACTAAAAAATATTCTAATTTTACTAAAAAATATTTGGAATTTGAAGAAAAAGTTCTAAAAAATTCACCACAATTAGATAAAGAAGCTGAAGTTTTAGCTAAATATATTTCAAATTTTAAAAATGAAAAATTACCACAAAAGCTTGATACTGTTTTTATTAGTTTTAAAAATTATTCATCGAGCAAAGCTTTAAACATAGAAAATTTAAAACAGTCAAATAGTTTAACTAGTTTTACATCTTGCTTCATTTCTGAAGTATTAAGTGAGGTTTTAAACAAAATTAAGGTTATTAATCCTAAAATTAGTATAATTTATACTAAAGAAGATCCAAAAATTAATTATGGAACAGATATTACAAGATATATAAAAGAAAAAGCACTAAACCGTAAAATAGAAAATTGTTGTTATTTTATTTGTGCATCAATAAATTATGTAGATAATTGGTTTACAGACATAGAATATGGAGGAATATATGCTTTAAATGATGAATTATCAAATAGTGAGTTTGTAATTTTTGATAGTGATAAGTCAAAGCATTCTTTATCACAATCTGAATACATAGTTTCTCCATTAGCAACAAAAACAAGTTATTTTGATTTTTCATCCATTTTTTTAAAAACAGATAGTCTAATTTTAATAGAGGAAAATAAATTATTTAAATTTATTAGTTGCATATTAGATATTTTAAAAAGTAATATTGAAATTGAGATTAATAACGAACAAATAATGGATATTAATATTCATGTAAAAAATTTTTTGTTAAATAATAATGAAAAAGTCAATATTTTTTATGAAGCAGTTCAATTAATTGATTTAAATAAGTATAAAAAATATTTTAAATTTTAATATATATTTGATAATTTACAAATAAGTTATTTAAAAAAATGCTTTTTTTAAATAACTTATTTACTATTTGAAAGACAAGGAATATAATAGATTTATTAGGTTAAAAAGGAGAAAAATAGAAATGTCAAAAATTGAAAATATTTATGCTCGTGAAGTCCTAGATTCACGAGGAAATCCAACAGTCCAAGTTGAAGTTTGAACAGAATTTGGTGGATATGGTTCTGCAATGGTTCCATCAGGAGCATCAACAGGAAGCCGTGAAGCGTTAGAATTACGTGATGGTGACAAAGCAAGATACTTTGGGAAAGGTGTTTTAAAAGCTGTTGAAAATGTTAATACAAAAATTGCTGATATTGTTATTGGAATGGAAGTTTGTGATCAAGTAGCCATTGATAATGCAATGATTCAATTAGATGGAACAGATTTCAAAAAAAACTTAGGAGCAAATGCAATGTTAGGAGTTTCAATGGCTGTTGCCAAAGCGGCAGCTAATGAATTAGAAATACCATTATATAAATACCTTGGAGGAGTTAATGCTAAAACATTACCAGTGCCAATGTTAAATATTATTAATGGGGGAGAACATGCTGATAGTGCAATTGATTTCCAAGAATTTATGATTATGCCAGTTGGAGCACCAACTTTTAAAGAAGCATTACGTTGATCAGCAGAAATTTTCCATACTTTAAAGAAAATTTTACATGATAAAGGTGATATTACTGCCGTTGGTGATGAAGGGGGATTTGCCCCAAACTTTGCTTGAGCATATAAAGACCAAACTTTAGAAGCATTTCAAGCTCAAACTCCAGCCGAAGTTGCCTTAGAATTAATTGTTGAAGCAATTAAAACAGCTGGATATCAACCAGGAGCTGAAGGAGTAATGATCGCAATGGATTGTGCTTCATCAGAATTATATTTTGAAGATAAAAAATATCATTTCAAAAAAATTGAAAAAGTTACTGGAAAAGAATGAGCAATTTCAACTGAAGAAATGGTTAAATATTTAGATAAATTAGTTGATAAATACCCAATTATTTCAATCGAAGATGGTTTAGCAGAAGCTGACTGAAACGGATTTGAATTACAAGTACAAACAATGGGATCAAAAATCCAAATTGTTGGGGATGACTTATTTGTTACAAACCCAAAAATTACTGCTGAAGGAATTGCCCATAATGCTGCAAACTCAGTATTAATTAAATTAAACCAAATTGGAACTGTAACAGAAACAATTGATACAATTCAATTAGCCCAAAAAGCTGGATGAACAGCTGTAGTTTCACACCGTTCAGGGGAAACAGAAGACACAACAATTGCTGACTTAGCTGTTGCGTTAAATACAGGACAAATTAAAACAGGAAGTATGTCACGTAGTGATCGTATTGCAAAATACAACCGTTTATTAGCAATTGAAGATGAATTAGGAACTTCAGCAAAATATGATGGAATTAAAACATTCTATAATCTAAAAAAACATGTTGCTGAATTTAAAAAATAATTTTTAAGCAATAAACTTATTTGGTAAAGAAAAAGGTTAGGTATAAAATACCTAACCTTTTTTTATTATTTATAATGCTCAGAAAATTAAACTAACAATAATTCCTCCCGTAATTGGGGCTAAAACAGGGATTCAACTATAATTCCATTGGGCTTTACTTTTACCTTTTAGGGGTAAAAAACTATAAATAAGACGGGGA
Organism: Spiroplasma syrphidicola EA-1; assembly: GCF_000400955.1. Taxonomy (NCBI): domain Bacteria; kingdom Bacillati; phylum Mycoplasmatota; class Mollicutes; order Entomoplasmatales; family Spiroplasmataceae; genus Spiroplasma; species Spiroplasma syrphidicola. The sequence continues at coordinate 821,180 of NC_021284.1, read as the reverse complement.
ATAAAATCCCGGACAGGGTTAATAGCATAGCCAGTAGGCCCCCCAATTCCTAATCCAATTGCAAAAACAGTGAATCCAACAAATAATGGTGCTAAATTATGAATTACTTTTGATTCTTGTTCAGATAACAATAATACTACTAATACTAATAAAGCCGCGCCAATCATTTCGGTGAAAAAATTCAGAAACTTATTTTGATAAGTAGGAATTGTCGCATGAACGGCTAAAACAAAATCAGGATTATCTGTTACAGTATCTTTAATATGTTTTCAATAAATTGTATCAACAATTAATTGAGCAATTATTGCCCCAAGAATTTGACCAATTAAGATTGCTGGAAGTAAAAATCAACCATGCTCAATAAACCATGTTTGCTGAATAACAACAGCAATTGTAACAGCTGGGTTTAACTGCGCTGCCCCGTTTAATAAACTAGCGACTAAAGCTCCTAAAAATGTTGCAAATCCTCATCCGGCTGTTATTGCCAGAAAACCTTGATTATTTCCTTTTGTTTTTTTTAAAAGAGTATTTGCGACAACACCATTTCCCAATAAAACTAAAATGGCTGTTCCAAGGAGTTCCGTACTCAGTTGTATAAAAAATATTGCCATGTTTCCCACCTTTATATATAATAATATTTCTCTTGCTAATATAAATATTATTATATCTTTTTCTTTCAAATAATTAGTAAGTTTTTCGTAATTTCATTTAAAAAAATTAAATATTTTAGATATAATAAACACAATAGTTGATAAAAGAGGTAAGAAATGAAAATTCATCCATTAGTTAAAGAAGTTTTATATACACGTGAAGAGATTGCCGCTAAATGTAAAGAATTAGCAGTAGCAGTTAATCAATATTATCACGCCAATTCTCAGGATAATAAAGATAATACGGTTATATGCTTAGGATTATTAAAGGGTTGTATTCCCTTTATGGCAATGTTGTTATTAGATTTAGAAATTGAAGTTGAAACAGAATATATGACAGTTTCATCTTACGCTGGGGGTGTCGCTGGTAATCTAAATCCAGAAATAATGTTTGATTTAGTAGCAGATGTTGAAGATCGTGATGTTCTTCTTGTTGAAGATATTATTGATAGTGGGAAGACAATTAAACTAGTTAAAGATTATTTACTGGACAAAGGGGCTCGTAGTGTTAAAGTTGTTACTTTATTGGATAAAAAATCAGGGCGAAAAGTTGATTTAGCAGCTGATTGATATGGTTTTGATGTTCCAGCGGCTTTTTTAATCGGTTTTGGTTTAGATTATGAAGAACGTTTACGTAATTTACCGTACGTTGCAATCGCTGATGTTGAAAAAATCAAAGCTTGAACTTGAGAAAAATAATTTAAACGAAAGAGGTGCAATGATGCGCAAGTTGACAACAAGAGTAATTACAATCAATAGTATTCTTATTGCAATTTTTTTACTATTTACTTTTGTTCCGCAACTAGGGTACATTATGATTGGTCCTGTTGCTTTAACTTTAGTTCACATTCTCTTTTTAATAGGAATGTATGCTTTATTTTTAACAGCGGGTGTTAATTTAATTATCTCGGGAACAATTTATGGTTTAATCTTTGGTTTGTCATCGCTGATAAAGATTCTAGTTTTTCCAGATATAACAGCATTCATTTTTGTTAACCCGTTATTTTCTGTTGTCCCACGCTTGTTAATGGGGATAATCGTGGGAACTTTAGCACACTTGTTAAATTATTCAGCTGTAAAAAGAGAGCAAAAAGCCCTTAATAATCAGTTGGCAAAAGTGACATGATTAACACGTTATTCTTATAAAGTTTATGATGTAATTGTGGCGGCAACAGCAACAATCTTAAATACTTTTTTTGTTTTATCATTTATGTATTTTTTAGGACCGTTAATTTATACTAATCCTGATCAACAAAGTTTTTTTAAAGCGTTTACATGAATTATTTTGGCAACAAATTTTTTGCCAGAATGATTACTAGCAATATTAATTTATCCGCCAGTGGCTTATGCATTACGGAAACTATATTACTAAAATTTGTTAAAAATTAATTAAAAATTATGGCAAAGGAGGAATAGAGTCATGGCGAATCAAAAAGAAGTAACATTTTTTAAAATTATTTTATTTATTTTATTTTTACCTTTACTATATTTATGATATTTTTTAGCTTGACCAGCTGGCTATTTTTATGCAAAATATCGTTCTACCAAGCAATTAACTGATAAATTAGAGCAAGGCGGTAAAGAATGATTTATTATTGTTTTATTAATAATCCTTTGAATTTTATTTTCGTGATTAATTGCGATTTTCTTTCTTTGCTACACTTTAGTTGGTTATTTAAAAGCGCGCCAAAGCCTTGATAATATGATTAAAGGGTTATTTGGCTTAGCATGAATAATTAATTTTTTTGAAAAAATAATTAGTGATAAAATAAAATAGAAAGAAGAAAAAATAATGAAACAGAAAAAAATAGCTATTTTAGGTGATTCCTTAACCTTTGGATATTTACCAATGGGACGTGGTCAAATGGCCCAAGCGGATAATTGACCAGTAAAATTAAAAGACCTTTTACAAGAGCACTATCAAGACTATGAAATTACTTTAGTTATTAATGCTTGACCAGGGCGAACAATTGTTCCGCCACGAATTGATTTTGGTTTTCCCCAAGATAATGGTCAAGCCCAGGTCCCAAAACTATTACAACAAGCTGGTCCTTTTGATCTTTTTATTGTCTTTTTAGGAACTAATGATTTTTTTGGCGAAGACGCTTATCAAAAAATGACGGGGGAAAAAGACAATGATATTAGTAAAACAATTGTTGATAATTTATCACAGTTATTAAAACAAATGGCAAGTTTGGTCGTTAACAGTGAAGGTCACAAAAAATATCAGGAGTTAATTATTTGCCCACCGAAAGTAATTACCAAAACAGATGGGGAATTATTAACAGATTTACCAGCTATTTTTGAAGCGCATTTTGCCAATGCCGGAGTTGGGGTTGTCAATTTACAACAAACAGCAAATCCGCAGCCCGAAGATTATCAAAATTATGATGGGATTCATTATACAGTGCAAGAAACTAGGGCAGTTGCACAGGCAATATTTAATAAAATTGTGGCAGATAATTTATTAGCCATTAATTAGGAAGGGTTATAAAATGATTATTGGGGTATATGGACCAATTGGCGCTGGAAAATCAACTTTATGTCACTATCTTGCTGAGAATTATCATTATGATTATTTATCAGCAGATCAAATCGCCCAAACAGTGATGGTTAGTGAAATAGTGCTTGCTTTTTTTACGAAACATTATCCAGCAGTAGTGATTGATGAAGGCTATGATAAAGCACAACTTCGCCAATTATTATTTACCAATCAAACTGCTGCTAAAAAAATTCGCGATTTCTTATGGCCTTTAGTAGGTGATAAAATTACAGAAATTATTACGGCCAGTCAAAATAAAAATATTGTTATTGAGGCAGTTGCATTTAAGGATTTAAAAATAATTCTTGATTATACAATTTTTATTACGGCTCCAACCGAAACTTTGTTTAAAAGAGTGGAAGAACGAAATACGATTTGAACACCAGCGGAAATTAATTCATTATTAACAATTCAAGCAGAATTATTTACTAGCGAGAAATATGATTTTAAAATAATAAATAATACTTTTGAACAGGAACTATTTAAGAAAATTGACCAAATAATGGTCAAAATGGAAGGAAATAACTAATGCATCGTTTTTTTGCTCAAAACTTTGATGGTACTTTTTTTACCTTAGAACCAGATGATTTAAAACAAATTAAAACAGTCTTAAAATTTCGTCAGGGCGAACATTTAATTTGTATTTTTAATGGTCAACATTATGAAGCGGCTGTTAATTATCAAGATAGCACTATTAAAATTATTTTGGTGCAAGCGCTATTATCAAACCACGAATCGCCAGTTGCAATTACTTTAATTGCTGGTTTAATTCGGGGGCCAAAATGAGACTTTTTATTACAAAAGGCAACAGAATTAGGCGTTAAGGCAATTGTTCCATTTCAGTTTGAACGTTCTGTGGTACAATTAAAGAATGAAAATAGCACTAACAAATTAGCGCGCTGACAAAAAATCTGTAAAGAAGCTAGCGAACAGTCTTACCGCAATGAAATTCCAACAGTTTTTCCAATTATGAATAAACTGGGGGAAATTAAGAAGTTTTGTGGGGAAATTAATTTTGTTTGTTATGAAAATGCAAATTTAGGAGCGCGACTAAATGATGTCTTAGCAAAACCAGGTAAGACAATTACTTTTGTGATTGGTCCAGAAGGTGGTTTAACACCCCAAGAAATTGATCAATTACAAAAGTTAGGTTTTGATAATGTCTCGTTAGGTGCTCGGATTTTACGAGCAGAAACAGCAAGTTTGGCAGTGTTAAGTGCCATTCTTTATCAAAAGGAATTATAAAAGGAGCAGAAGAAGATGAAATCACTAAGTATTAAATCAATTGTTAGTATTGCTAATATTATCTTATATACAGCATTATTATTAGTATTCTTAGTTTTAGGAATTAACAAAATTAACCTTGACCCAGTAACTACTTATAAAATTTGTTATGTTTTAGTAGGCTTTGGTATTGTCTTATTTGTTATTTATCATGTTGTCAGAATTCATGAATTGAAGAAAACAACATTTCAATTAACAAAAAAACACTTAGTTTATATGCAAATTTTCTATATTGGTCAGTATATTATTTTTGGGATTACTTTGCTTTATTTAATTTTGGCCAATACCAATGTGTTAAATCAAACTGGCATTAACATTTTTTGATACGTTTGATTCCCAATTGTGTTTGTTTTATCGATTGCTATTTCAATTCTAGAATCAATTGTTAGAGTCGAAGAAAAAATCTTTTTAGTTAAAAAAGCCTGAAAAGATTCAGCTGATTGAGAAGAGGCCCAATTAAAAGCAAAAAATGATTCCCCATTTACTAGCGTGAAAAGTAAAAACCCTAATGCAAATCCCTTTTTAGATGACTCAGAAAATAAAACAAAAGAATAAGATATACCAGGATTATTTGAGGTGATAAAATGTTAAGAATTGGCACAATTGGAACTGGGATGATTGTTAGTGAATTTATTAATGCCTGCCGAGAAAATAAGGAAGTGGAAATTACTTGTCTTTATTCTCGTAGTTTAGATAAAGCAAAAATTTTTAGTTTAAAAAATAATTTACAAGTCCGGATGGTTGATAATTTTGAGGAAATGCTTGATTACATTGATATAATTTACATCGCCTCACCAAATGGACTACATTATCAGCAAGCCAAATATTTTTTACAACAACAAAAGCATGTTTTACTAGAAAAACCAGCCGCTTTTTGCCAAAGCGAAGTTATTGATCTAAAAAATATTGCTTTAATGAATAATGTTATTTTAATGGAAGCTTTTAAACCAATTCATTTACCAGAGTTTCAAATCTTGAAAAAAACGGTTGATGAAATAAAGCCATTTTTGGCTAATTTTAACTGGAATAAATATTCAAGTCGGATGAAAGATGTCTTAAATGATGAATATCCATCAGTTTTTGATGAAATATTAGGACGGGGTTCATTATACGATGCCTTAATTTATCCTGTTGAATTAGCAGGGGCTTTATTTGGTCCGATTAAAGAAGTTAAAGCAATGAGTCATAAGTTAAAAAATGGGGTTGATATTAATAATATTGTCCTATTACGTCACCAAAATAATATTTTTACAAGTATTGTTTGTTCGAAAGCCACAAATGGTAAAAGTGAAAGTGAAATTTTAAGTTATGACTATACAATTACTTTTAATAATTTAACTAGTATTGATAACTTAGTACTCCATCGCCGTGAAGAAGATGATGAACAACAGTTAACAGCTACATCTACAAATCCTAATAGAATGACATATGAATTAAATGTCTTTCTTGATCTTATTAATAGTAATAATTTTACAGAAATGGAACGGTTATTAGATTTAACAATTAATGCAATTGGCGCATTGGAAGCGATTGACCGTAATCAAAATCAGCAAGGAGAATTTATTGATGAAATTAAATAAATATATTGATCACACCCTACTTAAACCAGAAGCAACAACAAAGGAAATTACTATTTTATGTGAAGAGGCATTGAAATTTGATTTTGCTTCGGTTTGTATTAATCCAACATATGTTAAGTTAGCATCTACATTATTAAAAAATAGTGATGTTAAAGTTTGTACTGTAATTGGTTTCCCTTTAGGAGCTAATACAACGCCAACAAAAGTTTTTGAAATTACGAATGCGCTCGAAAATGGGGCTGACGAAATTGACATGGTAATGAATATTAGTGCTTTTAAATCACAAGACTTTGATCTTGTGCAAGCAGATATTGCCGCTTGTAAAGCAGTGTTAAAAAATAATGTTTTAAAAGTTATTATTGAAACATGTTTATTAACAAAAGAAGAAATTGTTTTAGCTTCTCAAATAGTTTTACAAGCTGGAGCTGATTTTGTTAAAACCTCAACTGGCTTTAATAAAGGTGGGGCAACAGTTGAAGATGTTAAACTAATGGCTACAACGGTTGGCGATCAGATTAAAGTTAAAGCGGCTGGGGGAGTTCGTACGAAAAACGATGCTCTAGAAATGATTGCCGCTGGTGCAAGTCGAATTGGAACAAGTGGAGGAGTCGCAATTGTGCAAAATCAACAGCACAATGATGGTTATTAGAAAGGAAATAATAAAATGTATCTTTTAGAAAATGGCGAATTACAAGCAAAAATTGCCCAAGAACCTTTTGAACTAATTTCGTTGACAAAAAATGGGCAGGAATATATTTATCAACAAAACAGTAGTTGAAAAAAATCATGACCAATTTGTTTTCCAATTGTTGGAAAATTAATTGATGACCAATATTGGTATCGCAATCAAGTCTATAAAATGACAGGTCATGGATTTTTTCGTTCAATTACAAAGTGAGAATTACTTGAACATAGTGCAACAAAATTAGTTGTTAAATACGATGGCGATGATTTTTTAGCAATTTATCCTTTTCGCTTCTGTTTAAAAGTCACTTATGAATTAACAACAACTGGCTTAATTAATACTGTCGAAGTGATAAATTTAAGTAATGATGATTTACCATATAATTTTGGCTGACACCCTGCTTTTAAAGTAAATCCAAATGTTGGGAAGGTTATTTTTGATCAGTCATCCCAAGTAATGGAAATTCCAGGGGGCCAATTTTTAGGAAAAGAATTAGTTGGGGAAGTTCTTACAGAATTTGACATTAAAAGCCATGATTTTGATCAAGGTCAGTGTTATGCGGTTTTTGGCCACAAATTAACAACTGTTAAGATTGAAGATGACTTACGTGAACTTGAAATTGTCGTTAAAAATTACCCAAATTTATTACTTTGAAAAGTTGATAATGGGGCTGAATTTATTTGTGTTGAGCCATGAGATGGCCATCATGATGATTATAATTTTGCCACAACCCCATTCGATGAAAAACCATGAATTAATCATTTAAAACGACAAGAAAATAAAACTTATCAGTTAGTTATTACAATTAAAAAATAGTCAGTTTAATGTTTCTAACGAAAATTATTTATATTTTTTTAAAAAAAAATTAATATTTTTAATAAAACCCTTATAAAATAAGGGTTTTATTATGCGATATTTCGGACTTTTTTCCTTGTTTTTATATACTTTTTCAATAAAATAGAGTAAAATAACGATAAACCTAATGAAATGGGTTTAATTAGAAGAGGTGTAAATATGTCAAAAAAAGAATTAGTAGAATTATTAGCAGGACAATTTAACAAAACTAAAGTTGAATCAGCTGAAATCGTAGATTTTATCTTTGATAAAATTTCAGCAAATTTAGTAAAAGGGAACGAAGTTGCTATTGCTGGATTTGGAAAATTCTCAGTTACAGCACGTGCAGCAAGAGAAGGAAGAAACCCAGCTACTGGTGAAACAATTAAAATTGCAGCATCAAAAGCAGCTAAATTTAAACCAGCAAAACAATTAAAAGATGCTTTAAACTAGGATCATTTAATTAAATAAATAATCTATGTTAAATATTTTATTTAATAATGGTAGTATCAATAAGTGAAGATTTTTATTGAATCATTACAAGTTAATAAGTTTATCAGAAGAACAGTTAGTATTAATTATGTTAATAATGAACTGTTCTTCTTCTGATAAAAGGTTTATTACACCATTAGAAATTTCAAATCATTCAAATTTTACTGAAACACAAGCGAAAGCAATGTTGGATGAGCTAAAACAACAAGGTTTTATTAATATCACAATGAAAAAAGGGGCCCTGGAAATGGATTTGTCACCAATTTTTAAAAAAATTATGATTATTATTGAAAACAATGAAACGAATTTAGAAAAACAATTTTTGTATCAACAAGTTGATGTGTTATTACAAAACCCATTAACAAATGACGAAAAAATTGTTTTAAATAAATATCTTAATGATGAAATTTCTGATTTCCAATTAACATTAATTCTAAATAACTATCAAGGTAAAAAACTTGTTTTCAAAGAATTATTGAAATTAATTGAAGATTATATTAAAACTAAACCAAAATCTTTAACTAAATATAATTGACTACTTGATAATTAAATGCTGGTAAAAATCTAGAATATAGGGATAAGTAATAAATAGTTCATGACCATATTGTTCAAAATAAGTGATTGGCATTTGTCGTGATTTTATTGTAGCTAGTCATTTTTTTATTTCTTCGCTATATAAAAGAAAAAAACGATGATAAAGATGAAAATAAACAACAATAAAACTAATCCCACCATGAGCAGTTACTGAAAATAATTGTTCTAGTTGATGTTTTTTTAATAATGCTAGGTTAAATTTTTCTTTAAAAGTTTCTTTTGCTTCAAATTCAACATATGTTCCCCGAAATAACCCATAGTAGTCACAAGTTGACTTTTCTTTAAAATACCCTTTTTCAATTATGGCCCCATTTTTTACTAAAGGAATAATGTTTACGGGCCTTTTATTAAATAATGCAATATTTTTGCTTTTATATTCATTGATGGTATAATTAATTAGTGTTTCAAGAAACATACCCCGATTGGCAGTTAGGTGAATAATTTCACTTCCTTTCCAATCTATTATTACCATTAGAATTTTATTTTTCCTTATCATTTAAAAGAGGTGAATTAGTAGTGAAAACAATTAAATTAAGAGCAGTTGATGTTGTCAATAAAGAATTTCAAGTTGATTATCAGGGATATGATCCCCATGAAGTCGATGTTTTTTTAGATATGGTAGCTGTTGATTATCAAATGTTTGAAGCAATTACTAATGACTTCAATAAGGAAATTAAATACCTTCGCCAACAGATTAATGATCTCCAAGATAAAAATGATGTTTTAAAAGCCCAACTAGATGAAACAAAAGCCCAAAAAGCGCGTCTAGAAGAGGAAGGTTTTTCAAAAGCAGATTTAATTAAACGGATTCATAATTTAGAAGGTAAATTAAAAAATGACTAATTTTCAATATTTGGATTAATTTAAGAGAGGAATATATTTTATGTCATTAAAACAACGTAACTTATACATTAAAGATTGACGATTTTGATTTAAAATTGCTGCAATTTTTATTGGGCTATTTGCCATTTTAGGTGAATATATTAATGGAATGGTCAATATTTCAAATGTTTGAAGAATTCCGGAAGGTTCAACAGATAAAGTTTATGTTTGGGCGCTGTATGATGCCCAAGGTAATCTTCACTGAGATTATGCAGGTTATACGGTCTTTTTCTTATCATTTTTTACAATTCAAACTAACATTTTAGTAGTATTATGATTTATTTTTGCCGCAATCTGACATACTAAAGAAGGGGTACATAAATTTTTAAAACCATACTTTAGTTTAGCTGTTGCCGTTTATATTTCAATTACATGTATTGTTTATAACTTGGTTTTATTACCAGTTGGAATAGCAAATAGTGGAAGTGGAAAAGGATCAGCTTTAAGTGCATTTAGCTGAGTAATTCAAACCTTCTTACACTTTATTGTTCCAATGCTATGTATTATCTATGTGATTTTCTTCTTGAAAAAAGATAACTTAGTTTCAAATAAACAATTTATCAAAAAATACTACGGTAATTATGTTATCTATGTTGTAGTTTATGGTGTATATGCTATTATCCGTGGGTTGTTGAGAGAATTTAGTGGTAAACTAGTTTCAACTGCATATCCATACTTCTTTTTACAAGTAACAGCCCCAAAAATTTTAGGGTTACCAGGATATGCTTGATTTATTATTGTTGTTTTTGTCTTATTAGCAATGATTTTAGGCTTTGCAACATTATATAATTTTGCTTTCAACCGTTTAAATAAGAAAAAACAATTAACGCCAGCAAGTAAATAATTATTTACCAAAAAATCACTGTTAAATAACAGTGATTTTTCTTTTGCAACAATATTAAAATTAGCGATTTAATAGTATAATAATATTGTTATGGCCGAACTAGTTGCTGCTATATCAAATAGTAGAGGAAACTCCACGCTCGCACAATCTGGGATGATTGTAGTGTTTGTGTTAATCGAAAAAATAAGATTAAGCATAAGAACTTTCTTATGACGGCTGAAAAGATTCCTAAGTTACAATGTAATATGGATATTTTCTGTAAAAGTGCCACAGAAACGAGGAACTAAAGAAATTTAGGGAGATGGAACGGGTAAACCCCACAAGCGAGAAACCTAAATATTGGTAAGGGACTTTTGTATTTTTAATTCAGAAGAAATACAAGAATTAAAAGGAGACTTTTAATAGATAAATAACTAGTGTTTTTATTCGTAAGAATAAAAAAACAGAACGTGGGTTATGAAGTCATAACTTTTTTTTTTTTTTTTCAAAAAAGGTTGACTGTTACTACTAAATAAATTATAATTTTTATAAATAATTGGAGGAAATATTAATGGAAAAAAAAGAGCCTGAAATTAAAGTAAAACAAGATTTACTTTGAAACCGTGTTAAAGAATCAATTTTTAAAAAAGAATTGTATAATCAAAAAAGTTTAGTTTTTAAAATCACGCTTGCTGGGGTTTTTCTAGCAATTGCTGTTGGTTTAAGTTTATTAGAAATTTTTGATATTCCAATGCCATGAGGGGCGACATTTGGGGTGCGCTTTTTTGACACGTTAGTGCTAATTTATTCAATTGCCATTATCGGATTATGATTTGCGTTATTGGATGGAATTGCATTACCATGATTACATAATTTAGTTGATGGACATCATTCTTGGTTAGAAATGGCGTTCTTTATGTTATCAAATATTTTAGTAATATTTATTACTTGATTTATTTACTATATTGTCTTTAGTGCATATCGTAAGGAATTTGTTGAGGAAAATGTTGAAGATCATAACATTCATGATCCACATTTAACAAAAACATCACATGATCATCATCACCGTATTGTTAAAGTTAAATTTTGAAAAAAAATTTTAGCATTTAGTTTAGTTGTACCATTATGTGCAATTGTTGAGGCTTTAGCTGTTTTAATTGTTGCGAAAATATTATTAAGTACTGGCGCTGGGGGCTTTGAGGCTCACACTGAGGCTGGGGGGCACCTGGTTGGGAGTTTACCTCTTGATAAGGGACTTTATCATGAACATAGTGAAAGTAATGATTTATCACCAATATTTGCTTCATGGAAAAATACGTTAATTTTTATCGGAATTTTCTTTGGAATCTTTGTTGGAAAGTATACAATTAGTGCAATTTTATTCATTGTTTTAGAACAACGAAGTCGTCAGCTAATTGATCGCTATGGGATATATGTTTAGGTAATTAGAATAAGAGAATGGCTCAGGAGGCCATTTTTTTATGTAAAAAGGACTAATGCTAACCAAATTTACCAAAAATAATATAAAGATAATTAACTTTTATAAAAAATTTATGATATTTTTTGTCTTAAGCGGTTTTTTTTTTTTTTTTTGTTGTGATATAATGAAAAAAGTTTGAAATAAGGAAGGTTAAGTGTTATGAAAAAATTACTTACTATTTTATCCTCTGTAATTTTATCAACTATGACTATCACATCTGTTACTCAAGTAATTTCTTGTCAAAACAATAGTTTTGAACCTCAACATGGCTGACCACCAATGAATGAAAAGTTTTTGTCAATATGAGAACAATTTTATACTAATTCTCAAGAAAAAATTGCCCAAAATCAAGGAATCATTATTCACAAATTTGAAGATTATTATTATTCGCAATATTTGAAATACAAAGACATAAATAAGGAACATGCTGGGCAAGATGGCTATGATGCTTATGGTGTACCTAATGAAGTTATGGATAATTATTTAGCGCAAACTGTAGCTAAAAGTATTGAAATGAAAAATTATGCTTTTTATTCATTACGATTATATTTTATTGAATGTGCAATAAGCGAAATTAAGCAAGAAAAAATTTTATTAAATCAAAATGAAATGCTAAATTTATGAGGAATGGTTTATTGACATTCTTTCCCATTTTATCAATGAGCTAAAATTATTTTATGAGATACAGGTTTTATTTATGAAACTGGCATAAATTTAAATTTTTATGATTTTATCGGTCCAGATAATGATGAACAAACTGGTACTATAAAATGATGAGAAGGACCAGATTACGATAATAATTTTAATCCTTATATTAATATTGATCAATTAGATCCTGAATTATGAGGTTTTGCCTGAGATATTTATAATTGAGCTGTAACTGGGGAAAAAACAATTAATATTGGGGAAATTAAAAAAGATTATAGTTTAGAAGATCTACAAAAGGCGGTTATTGAAAAAGGGGTTTTATTTCACAATAAATTAACTTATCAAGATTTAGATATTTCTTCCCAAAGCGATGATGGGACTTCAGAGATTATTAAAGAAGAAAATGGCAAACAATATAAATTCATTTATCAAAATAGAAAAGCTTTACTAAAACTATTTATTAATAAACAAGAATGAAATTTAACATTAGATTTCAAATATTTAAAACAAAAAGAAGAGGTTAGTTATTAAATGATTAAGTTAGAAAAAGTGTCGAAATATTTTGGTAAGATACAAGTTTTAAAAGATATAAATTTAGAAATTCAGGAAGGTGAATCAATTGCTATTTTAGGGGCTAATGGTTCAGGAAAAACTACATTAGTAGAAATGATTGCTGGAAGTTTGAAACCATCATCAGGTAAAATAATTCATTCAGATAAAAATATTAATATTGGTATTCAATTTCAAGATGGCTCATGACCGCTTGGAACAACACCAAAAGATCTAATTATTTTTTACAAAGGTAACAATTATGAAAAAGATAATTATGTTTTAGAATTACTAGATATTTTTGAATTAAATTTACTCTTAAAAAAAGATCTTAATTCTTTATCAGCTGGACAAAAACAAAGATTTAATTCTTTTTTATCAGTTGTAAATGAACCTAAAATTTTAATTTTAGATGAATTAATTACTGGTTTGGATTTAAAAATGCAAGTAAAATTAACTAATTTTTTCAATAAATTTAGAACTGAGAAAAAAATATCATTAATTATTGTTTCTCATATTCCTGAAGAAGTTGAAATATTAAGTGACCGTATAATTATTTTAAAAGATGGTTTTATATTTGAAGATGTAAAAATGCAAGATATGTTAACAAAATATGGTTCAGTACGAAAAAGGCTGGTGAATTTTTTTGAAAATGAAAATAAATAAGCAATGATTTAAAGAAGAATATTCTTCACTTAAATTGCTAAATAAAACAATTTTTAAAAATCCACGAACTCATATTATTGCTATTGTTTTACCTTTGATTGTGTCTTTTTTTGTATATTGATTATGAAATAGATATAGTATATACAAAATAACTCCACCAGAAATGCTTGCTTTTTCTACAATTACGATTTTGTTTTCAACTTTTTATATTGGCATTTTTACATATGAAGCAAAAGAAACTTCTTTTTTAAGAAGGATCTACTTAAAAAATAATAGTAAAGCTAATATTTTTATTGCCTTACTAATTGTTTCATCAGAAATTTATGTGGTAAATACGATATTAGGCCTATTACTTTATTATGGAATGTCTAAGATTTCTATTATTGGTTTAAATTCTGAATTATTTAACAATATTTTACCTTTTATGTGAATATATTTTGTTTTAACAACTTTTGTATCAATGGTTTTACTTACATTTATATTTGTTTTGTTAGCCGGAGTTTTTAAAAATAAATATGCTTGTTTTGGGGTGATGTTTCTAGTTTTTTTATTTTTATTAATATTTTCCGATGTAGCAATTCCCCCAATTCAATCCAATTCAATATTTTTTAATGTTGTTGGTTATTTTAATCCTTGAAAATATTCTAATTGAACAATGTTATTATTTACTTCTTATCAGGTTTTTGATCCAGAAGGGATGGGACAAATTTTTCTTCCTACAAATTCTAATTGACCGCCATTTAATAATATTGCACAGACTATTATTCCAAGTTTTGCGTTTATTGGTTTATTTATTTTTTTAAATATTAAATATTTTACTTTTTCATTAAAAAGTTAAGTTTAGAAGGGATAATAATATGAAAAAAAGATTAAATTTATTAGCTTCTGTTATAGTAGTAGGAGCAATGACTTTGGCTGTTGTAGCTTGTGATATTGGTGATAAAAATGGAAATAGGTTTTTAAATTCGTTACCTGATTTTGATTGAAGTGATTTAGATTATGGGGACGGATTAAAATATGATCTAAACAATAACCCGGCTGGAATAAATGTTGATGGAAATATTAGCCAAAATGGACAGTCAATTAAAGCTTTAAATTCTGGTAGATTTTTAGATTATTCTAAATTTAGTACTGGCTTTCAATATAAAGAAGGAATTAAAAAACAAGCTGTGACTGGGGCTCCAATGAATAAAGGATTTATGCCTAATGGTAATTTTGCGTCAGATTTTGGAATAACAAGTAAAGCTCAAAGTTATAAAACAGTTAATTCAATTTTAGATTGGTCACCGAATAATGATAATGATGCAAAATATAATAGATCTAATGTAAAATTACAAACTCGTGTAGATGTACCATTTTATAACCCAGAACAACATGAAGGAATGAATTTTAATTATTTAGGATTTTCAACTAGAAAACATAGAACTTTTGATAGTTCAATTGTAGGAAGTAAAAATCCATTTGAAAATACAAATACTAATTGGCAGTATATTAATAATTTTATTAATTGATCAGGATCATGGTTTGAAGGGCCAATAGTTCCGCCCCCAGCTGATACTATTGATATTGCTCATAAAAATGGGGTCCCAATTTATGGAAATGTTTTTCTTGATGGATCACATGGTTTAACAAAAGATATGTTAACTAACTTTATTAAAAAAGATGCAAGTGGAAATTATTTAATAGTTGACAAGTTGATTGAAATTGCCCAATATAATGGCTTTGATGGTTGATTTTTAAATGATGAATCTAATGGGTTTGATCCAAATGGAACGGTATTAGATTACCATGTTATTCTAGATATTGTTAATCAATTTAACCAAAAAATTAACAGGTCAGAAGACGAAAATGTTAAAAAACTGCGCTTAACATTTTATCGAGCATGATCAACTTTATCAAAACGTGGAAATGATTATGTTGATAAAGAAACTTATGGAATTACCCAAGAAGCAATTAAAACTAAAACACCAATAGACATTCAACTAGATTTTTCCGAGCCTGTTGAAAAATCTGAAATGTTTTTAAAAGAAAATCCATTTTATAAAAATAATAATTTATATACAATGTTAAACATTAGTGAACCAGGTGGGGGTTATACGTGATCAATTGGAACTTATGATTGAAAACAATTGTCTTATAAGTTAGTGAATGGCTACAATAATAGTGGAAAAAGTATAGTTGATTATGATAAAAATGTTTGATCCTCTTTCTCAGGTTATATGGATGACGGATCTGGAGCGATTGCTTCATATGCCGCAAAAAAATTAACAAACTATAATTCTATCTCTGATTTTGTTTTTGCAACACAAGTCAATAATTTATATAATGATATTATTTTTAATGGTTTAAACACTAATATTAACCCTAATGACAAAGGTTTAAATTTAAACAGATTATCAAATGATTACAGAGGATTTAAAGATAGAACACATTATAAAAACTTATTTTTATTAAATGATGATCGAATAAAAGTTCAAAATAAAGACAAAAAATTAGAAGATACAGATAATGAAAAGTTTATTAAAAATTTCATTTACAATGCAAATTCTAACAATGGTATCAATTCTAATTCTTATGGAATTGGTAATTTAATTAAAGAAAAAACAGTAATTAGTGATAAAGACCAAGATATTAATTTTGCAACTAATTTTTCAATGGGGAGTGGTATTCAATTTGTTGATAGAGATTCTGAAGGAAATAGTTATGTTGTAAAAAATTATCCGTTTACTAATAAACGTTTAGCTGATGTTTTACCAACATATCAGTGAAATATTGATCAAGCTGATAATAGTGATTTATCAAGTTATGATATATTAAACCCTAAAAAACCAGCATACAATAAAATTAATGGTTTTTATGATTATTATGATGTCTTTAAAAAAACTAATTCCTTATCTATTGGTTCAGGTTTTGATGAATATGGAAAAGTTATTCCAGCAAAACTGGAAGCGAATAAAAAATATCTATGAAATATTATGGGAACTGATATTAAAAATAAAAATAATTTAGTTCAAATGGCAATTAAAAATGATAGTAATTTAAATACTAAAGGATTAGTTACTATAACTGATATTGATGGTAAAAGTAATCGCTATGAAGAATTAGAACAAATAAATTCGCAAAAATATAATGATAATTGAACAATAGTTACCTTTGATTTATCGCAAATTAAAGGGACAATTGACAATAATCATAAAATATCGCGTATTGGGTTATCTTTTTCGGCAAATGCTGATATAAATGCAAAACTAAATGTTGGGCAATTAAAAATATTTAAAAATAGTAGTAGTTTTGCATCCCAAGATCCAGTTTTAATTTCGAATTTAAAAATTGAGTATTTAATTAAAAGAGAAAATAGTGTTAATATAAGATTTTTATTTGAAAGCATTGGTAATAATGTTGATTATTATGAATTTTATATAAAATCACCGAAATCAGGGATTTGAAATCGTGCTGGGGAAACAACTATGAATAATTATTTTATTAGAGATATAAACGTTGAAGGTTTAGAACATATTAATTTAGCAATTATTCCAATTGATAAGCAAGGAAATATAATGAAAGGTGTTGAATTTAAAATTGAAATATAAAGTCCAAAATTCTTTTATCGATGTAAAGAATAGTTTCATTAAAGAACATAAAGTTTTTTTATACACTTCTAAAACAATTTTTACAAGTTTTAAATCTTATATATATTTAATTATAATTCCTGCCTTATTAAGTTTTATTGATTTAGCAATTAAAAGTTCATTTTTTCATAATCCAATAAATCATTATTTATACCCAACCTTATTTTTTGTCCCAATTTTATCAATGATTTTATTTACTTCTTTTATTTTATTTGATTGAAGAAAAAGTATCTTTATCAAACAGATGAATAACTTTAAAATAACTAAAATTAATTTTTTACTTGGTTTTATTAACGCAAATATTGTTGCAAGTTTATTTACGATTGCCTGTAGTTTTCTTTATTTGTTTATTTTTGGGTTTATAACACCCACTAATGACTTTATTAATTGAATTTTATCGATTATAGATTTTAGACAAATTTTAGGCGTAATTTTTGCCTTATTATTGAGCTCAATTTTAGGTACTTTTATCGGTGTATCTATTACTGGAACTTTAAAAAATATTTATGTAATTCAGACGATAAATATTTTAATTATATTTTTTATGGCAATTTTTGGTGATATTTTTTTATCGCCAAATGATAGTTCTTCAGTTTTAGCAATCAGCATAATTGGTTATTTTGTTCCCCAAAAATATTCAACATGATTGCTATTATATGCAAATGCGGAAATGTATAAAAATTTTTATAATGTTTATTTCTTTATTAATAGTATTGATTCCTATATTCCTTTTTCTTATTATTGACAACCTTTATTAGGGAATTTAGGATTTATTATTTTAACTTTCAGCTATTCTTGTTATGCCTTTTCTTTAAATATAAAAAAATAAAAACTAATCTTTACTATTAGTTTTTATTTTAATTAAATTTTTAAAATAATTACTTTTCAGAAAGATTACTTAATAAAATATAAATAGATAATATTAATCATCTTTCAAATACTTATATAAATAATATAAATATTTGAAAATGTTTACTAACAATGAAATGCTTATTAAACCATTACAATTACTATAAATTGTATGTTAAGCAAAACTAAGGTATAATAAAACTATTAAAAGGAGATAAGTTAAAATGGAATTTAAAGAATGAAAACAAATTTTACGTGATAAAACAGAATTACATATGTATGAATGAAAACCAAAAAATTTAACTAGTGTTAAAGGGGTTGTTCAGTTAGTCCATGGTAGTTGTGAACATGCCTTACGATACCAAGAATTTGCTGAATACTTAGTAGAACATCATTATATTGTTATCGCAAGTGATCACCGTGGGCATGGTAAAACCGCTTTAGCAAAAGAAGATTTAGGATTTTTTGCAGAAGAAGATGGTTGAGATAAATTAATTGAAGATTTAAATGAAGTAACAACTTATATTAAAAAACATTATCCTGAACTACCAATTGTAATGTTTGGACACTCAATGGGATCATTTATGGTTCGTCATTATGCAATGTTGTATGGGGATAATTTAGCAGCTTTAGTAGTTTGCGGAACAGCCCATCATAAAAAAGGGTTACTAAAATTTTCAGCTCATTTAGCGGAAAAGCACCAAGCCAAATATGGGCCAAAAGCAAAAGACCACTTTATCTATAATTTATCTTATGCCCCATTAAATAAAAAATTCCAAAAAGAGGGTAAAACTGGGACAGAATGATTATCTTCTGATTTAAAAGTGCAAGATAAGTTTCAGCGTGATCCTTTGGCTGGACAAATTTTTTCAACAAGTGCTTTTAAAGATATGTTTAACGGTTTAATTTTTATTACCGATACAAAAAATATTGCTAAAACACCTAAAAAATTACCGCTATTATTTATTGCTGGAGGCGATGATCCGGTTGGTAACTTTGGGAAAGGTGTTAAAAAAACCTTTAAATTATATAAAAAACACCATCATAATGATGAAATGAAATTATATCCAGGGGCTCGTCACGAAATTTTAAATGAAAAAATTAAATCTGAAGTAATGGCTGATATTCTTAAATTCTATGATAAACATTTACCAGTTAAAAAATAAGTAATAAATTTTAATAATAAGAATAGGGTTAGTTTAAGGTTAAACCTATTCTTATTTTATTTTACTTATTTTGTAAAACAAGGGTTTCAAAGTGGATTATTGCAAAAAAAACATTCTTTTGCTATAATTATTATTACAAATAATTAAAAAGTTTGTAAATCGTTTTGGGAGAAAAGTAAATATGAACAATAAAATTCAGTTAATTTACAATAAAATGTGTTATGACTGTCAATTTAAATTTAGAAACATTATCTCATATGTTAAAAATAACCGAGAAAAAAATTTAAATGACCTAGATTTATTTAAGTGTAAAGTTGATAAAACACGAGATGTATTAGATGATAAAAATATTTTGCCTTTGGCATTAATTTTTTGTCGTCAAGACTCATATGTTTTTATTTGAAAAGATTCAATTTATAATGGAGATGGCACTACCAAAATACCAGTTATTAATAATACTATCTTATTATCACAACAAACAATTCACAAAATCAAGGACTATAATTTAGTTTCAAATAGTTTAACAACTACAAAAAAACAACAAATGTTAGTTCCAAAAATAATTGAAAAAAATAATCACGCTCTAAAACAAAGTTTTAGTCGTCAAATGACGTTGATTCATCGCCAACATTTTTTACATATGTCAAAAATGCGAAAAACAATTATGTTACTTAGTTTAGTTTTTATTTTAATGTTTGCAGCAATGGGTGGTTTTTTAAGTTGATATTTTTTATCTGGGCAAAATAATTCCGGATCAATAATTAATCCAAGTAAGCAACGAATTGATTTAAATGAACATCTTGCTGATTCTCAACTTGATTTAATTAATGATAATCGGGAAAACTCAATTTTACAAGCCGCAAAAAAGAAAAATAAAAAATTAGACATACAGGATTTATTAGTAAAAAATATTACTGATACAAATGCAGTTATTTATGTAAAATCTTCAAGTAATATTTATAATACTGATTCAACTGTCATAGTTTCTTTTTTACCTACAAAGATTTCTTTATTAACCCATGTTATAAAGAGAAATTTTTTTATCAACACTAATTCACCAAACCCACCAGAATTATTGAAAATTATTAAATTAGAAAACCCAAAATTAGTTTTAGACTATGTCAATATTGAAAATATTATTACAGTTGAAAATAATCAAATTATTTTAAAAGGAAATTTAGTTTCGCAAGGGGAAAAATCAATTTATGTTTCAGATGAATCATTAGAATTATATTTTAGTAATACAGATAGAAAAATGCTATCAAACGATTTAACTGAAATTAATTTAGGGGATATTAAAAATTATAAATCTAAGACAATTTTAGAAGCAGTTAAATTAAAAAATAAAAATGTTCTTATTGATCAAGTTGAAGTAATACCTGGTAATGTTGTTGATAAGGAAGCAAAAATTAAGGTTAAAAGTAATAGTAAAGATTATTATATTAATGATAGTTATTTAATTACAGTAGAATTTCGGAGTTTTAATAAAGAATTAGGTCAAATTAAAGAAAAGGTAGAAAATGATATTAAAATTAGCGATTTAGACACAGCATTTGAATTAGAAAATAATTTAATATTAGTTTCAGGATGAGTAGAAAATAAAGGACAAGGGACACACTTATTTAGTCTTGATGGTAAATATGTTACTAAAGTAGAAGACCAAATTTTTAATAAAATTATAAAAACACCTGATAACAATATATTAATGGGGCTAGGATATTCTAAAGGTTTATTTTTATTAGATAGTAGAAGTGGAAAAATAATAAAAAAAGTTGAAGATAATCCTAATAATCCTTTAAATGACAAATTGGGTGACATAATTTTTTTACACAATGGAACTATTTTAGGAATAAGTTCAGAAAAAAACCCTACTCTATATCAACTTAATGCGGATGGGACTCTTCTAAAACAAATTAAAAAATATGATGATATTTCCTACACTTATTTATATCAGTTAGAAAATGGATCAATTTTCTTGACGTCTAACTTGAATGGTGAAGAAATTATTCAATTAAATAAAGATTATAGCATTCAAAAGAAAATTTTCCTTAATCCTCCTGGAGTTTGTAATGCTTGAGGTTATAGCCTTCTTCAATCCGAAAATTCGGGCATTATCTTATTAGGGGGAGCAGCGCAAACTAAGTGTATTTATCATCTTTATTCAGATTTGAGTCTTAAAGAACAAACTGGGTTCCCTAATGAAGAAGAAATGCAATTAGCCATTAAATTAAAAAGCGGGACATTTTTAGGTTTTAGAAAAAGTTATAATGGTGACAATGGCGTGTATATCCTAAAAAATGAGTAGTATTTTACTTTTTAAAAAAATTTAAGTTATAGAAATATTTTAAAAGACTAAGATATTTAGTCTTTTTATTTATTATTTTCAAATGATACTTTATTAAAGTAATATAGATTTGACTTGTAATCTAAGAAGTTTTTTATTATTAAAGATTATAATATTAAACTAAGTATCAAAATAGTAATTAATTCGTTATAATATAGTTATATTATTGGAAGGTGAAAAAGATGTTTAGTTTTACAACAAAACAAAAGAAAATTATTAGCTGATCATTATTTGGCTTAGCAGTATTAGCTGGAATTGGAACTATTTTTTATTTATTTGATTTTATTATTGTTGCCATTGTGCTTTTATCTTTGGCTGGTTTAGGTTTTTTTTGTTTAATGATTTTATGGTTTATTTTTGAACGATATAATAAAAAACATTAGGGGGCAATTATGACAGAAAATGATATTATTCGGAAAATCAAGGAAATTAGTTTAAACAGTGATCATCGCTTTTCATTTATTGCAAAGTATATTATTCAAAATCTAGCTATTATCCCTGATATTACAATTACCGAAATGGCAGAATATACTTATACTTCTGTTGCAACAATAAATCGTTTTACTAAATACCTTGATTTGGACGGCTACAAAGAATTAATTCATGTTATTAAATATTTTAATTATAATTTAACGGGAGAAGAGTTCCTCTTAAATGAACAAAATAATAATAGTTTTATGATTAAGGGATACCACAATACTGTTAAAACTTTACACGATACATTTCGTTTAGTGATTAAACAAAAAGAAAGTTTTGATGAGATAATTACCTTAATTAAAAAAAGTCGTAAAATTGTTGTTTTTGCCGTTGGGGGAACATATAACGTTGCTAAGGATTTTCAAGAAAAACTGTTGCGGTTAGGTTTTAATATTTTTGCTGTTAATGATTTTCATAGCGGTTATTTTCTGGCAAAACAATTATCGCCTGATGATTTAGCAATTTTTATTAGTTATTCAGGGGAAACGTTAGACTTAATTAAATTAGCAAAAATTTGCCAAGATAATAGAACCCCAGTTGCTGTTATTTGTAAAAATGCCAATAATAGTTTAGCGGCAATTGCTAATAACGCAATTACTATTTCAAGTAATGAATCAATTGAACGATTAATTTCGACAACAAGTCGTTTTGCCTTATTATTTGCATTAGATATGCTGTATTCAAGTTTATTAACAACTGATATGGAGCAATATCATCATATTTTAGAAAATACCATTATTAATAAATTTTAAATAGAAAATTTTACAATTTTTGATGTGAAATTACAGAACAACTGTTTTTAATTGTGAATTAAGAACAGTTGTTTTAAGATAATAAAGGATATATCAGGAGGAATAGAAAATGGCAAAAAATCCAAAACAAACCGCACAAGATCTTGTCGGTGTAATTGGGCCTGAGAATGTTGTTTCATTTACAAATTGTTTAACAAGACTACGCTTAAACATCAAACCTGGCGTTAACGTAGATTTAGAAAAATTAAAAACAGTAACAAATGTAATGGGAATTTTAACACCCTCAGCAACTGAATTACAAATCGTTTTAGGACCTGGTTTTGTTGGAACAGTTACCCAAGAATTTGGGAAATTAGTTAATGCACAACAAACTAGTCCAGTTGATGGTGCTGAACAAAGCGCCGACTTTGTCAGTGCTGCTGACGTCGCAAAACAAGTAAAAGGAGCAATAAAAGGAAAATCAAATTGATTACAAAACTTCTTTACGAAGTTTTCACGAATTTTCTCACCAATGATTATTGGTTTCATTGGAGCAGGGATTCTAGCTGGGATTGCTGGAATTATGCAATCAGCTTTTGGTGGCGATATTACAACCGCTTCAGCAGTTGTTCAGTCATGATTTAACGCTTTAAACTTGTTATTAAATATTTGAAAAAATGCCTTCATTATTATTGTTGGTTGAAGAACAGCCGAAGTATTTGGAGGTAGTGGAGTATTAGGAGCAATGGTTGCTTCAATGTATTCACCAGTTTTTGGTTCAGAATTAATTAAATTAATTATCAATACTGATCCAAATAATATTACTTTTTTAGGAATTCCAATTCATAATCCAGCAAGTAACTGATTAACAGTTGGATTCCGTCCTGAAATGAATGAAAGTGGGCAATGAGTTTTTGGTTATGCTTCAGGAAATATTTTAGGAGCATTATTAACAGCAACAGCCTCAATTTGATTAGAACGTGGGGTTCGTAAGTTTATGCCTGGAGTTCTTGACACAATTGGAACACCAACCCTAGTTTTATTCGCATTATTAATCTTAAATATTTTTGTATTAATTCCTGTTTCAGGATATTTATACATGGGAGTAGCATGATTCTTTCTTCATCTCCATACAAATCCATTTGGAGCCTTCGTCCTAGCCGCAATTTTCTTAACTGCGGTCGCGTTTGGAATTCACCAAGGATTTGTCCCAATTTATGCAATGATGATTCAACAAACTGGTGTTAATGGATTATTCCCAATTTTAGCAATGGCTGGAATGGCTCAGTTTGGAACTGGAATCGCTTTATGATTATTAGCTGATAAAGGTAGTTTATTACGTCGTCAAATTCAAGGATCATTGATTCCAGCCTTTTTTGGAATTGGAGAACCAATGATTTATGGGGTAACTTTACCTCGTGTTCGTCCATTTATTACTTCATCAATTGGAGCTGGTTTTGCCGGATTCTTTATTGGCGCAATGTCAATGTGAGGAAACATTACTTTTGGTCTTAACGCAATGTTTGGGCCATCAGGAATTTTAGCAGCCTTTATGATGACAACTGATTCAGGAAATATTGTTTTAGCAGTAATTTTATACTTAATCGCTTGTGGAATATCAATTGCTGGGGGACTATTAGTAACCTTATTTGGATATTCACGAATTGTTAAAATTGGTGGTAAAGATATGAAAGAATTGTACAAAAAAAATGGTAAATATAAACTTTGACAACAAATTTTATGAACAACAGCCTTTTGTACAGTAGTTGGGATTTTTGTGTACTGAACAGTATCATATTATCAATTACCAAAAGCTGAACGCTTAAAAATTGCTAAAACAAAAGTAGAATAGAAGTTAAATGAAGGAGTTATTTATGAAAAAAATTGATTTGTCAAAAATTGATACTGAGCAAAGAAATATAAATAGTATGGATATTGACCAAAAAAGTACATCAGAAATTTTAACAATTATTAATAATGAAGATGGGAAAATTGCTGAGGCGATTAAAAGTGAATTGCCAACAATTACAACAGTTGTTGATTTAATTTTTCCCCGTTTTCAACAAAATGGTCGCGTTATTTATATTGGAGCTGGAACATCAGGGCGAATTGGTGTTTTAGATGCTTCTGAAATGCCCCCAACTTATGGTGTTAGTGATCAACTTATTATTGGTATTATGGCTGGGGGAGATTACGCCATTCGTAATGCCGTTGAAGGAGCTGAAGATGATGAAACCCAAGCAGTTGCTGATTTAAAAGCAATTAACTTAGGACCATTAGATACAGTCATTGGAATTGCTGCTTCAGGAAGAACACCATATGTTTTAGCTGGGTTAGAATATGCTAAAACAGTTGGCGCTTTAGCGGTTGGAATGTGTATGACAAAAAACTCAGAAATGAGTGCCGTTGCCGACCAAACAATTGCGGTTGTAACTGGCCCAGAAGTTGTAACTGGAAGTACAAGAATGAAAGCCGGAACAGCCACAAAGTTAGTATGTAATATGATTTCAACAACCTTAATGATTAAATGAGGAAAAGTTTACCAAAATTTAATGGTTGATTTAAAAGCTTCAAATGAGAAGTTAAAAGTACGAACAGCACGGATTATTAAAGAAATCACTGGGGCGGATGATGAAAAAATCAATGCCGCATTAGTGGAAGCAAATTATTCATGTAAGCATGCCATAGTGATGATTTTCTGTAATGTTAATTATGAGGAAAGTATTACCCTACTAGCTACAGCTAATAACAGTATTGCCGCAGTATTAAAAAATCAATAATTTATAGGTAAAAGACATCTCCTTTGAGATGTCTTTTATTCCCATAACAGGAGGTCAAGATGTTAGGAGTTTCAATTTATACAACGGGAGAAATGAGTTTGACCGAAAACCAAGCTTATTTAAAAACAGCGCAAAGCGCCGGCTTTAATTATGTTTTTTGTAGTGGCCATTTGGTCGAAAGCCAAAATGAGACTGAATTAGCGACTTTAATTAATTATGCCCAACAATTAGGGATGTATGTTTGTCTTGACATTAGTAAAAAATATTTTGATCAAGCAAAAATTATGACTTGAAAACCAGATGCGATTCGGTTAGACTTTGGTTTTAGTCTTACCGAAGTAATTAGCATAATTGATACTTTACCGTTTGATATTCAAATCAATGGTAGTGATAATAGCTTAGATGATATTATTGAAATTATTAAATTACGAGGAAGTAGTCGTTTATCGGTTTCTTATAACTTTTATCCAAAACCATATACTGGGATGGATGAGGGGACTTTAATTTATCGTAATCGAATTATTAAAGAATATGGTGTTAAAACAAATGCCTTTATTGCTTCTCAAGCCCATCCTCGTAAACCTGTTTTTCAAGGATTACCAACAGTCGAAAAAATGCGCTTTTTAGAGCCATATGTCCAGTTACAATGATATAAAAAGCACGATATTGATACTTGTATTATTGGGGATTTAAATGTTAGTGAAGAAGAATTAAAATTTTTAACAAAAATTAACAAATCGGACAATATTACGATAAAATTAGATTATGCTAATCTGCCAAAAGCGATTATCGCAAAATTACAAAATCAGCGTTATCATTTGCGCGAAGATAGCAATTCTTATGTTTTAAGGTTTTTAGAAAGTCGGGGATTAGGACAAAATAATAGTCTAGTCGTACCATTTCAGAATGAAATTAGCGGCGAAGTTAAACCGTATACATTATTAATTGATAATGAAAATTATCATCGTTATAATGGCGAGATTTATCTCACAAAATTACCAATTAAAATTGATGAAAAAACTAATTACCTTGCAAACCTGGAAAAAGAAGGGATTTTAATTGAATTATTAAAACCTGGCCAACCAATTGCTTTTGTATAATAACAAAAGCATTTTTTTACCAAAAAAAGAAAAAGTGTTTCAAATTAAAAACTATAAAAAAGTTTGGTATACTTAATTATGTCCACTAATTTGACAAAAAGGAGAGTTTAAAATGTACGCAAAAGAATTAATAGCAAGTTTAAATCAAGATATTCGTGAACATTTCCCATATCTAAAAGAAATTGAAGATAGTTATCAAATGGTTTTTGATGGAGTTTCAAGAATGGTTGTTTTAGACCGCTATGCTCAAAAAGATAATACTTTAAAAACATTAAAAAAGAATGATTTAGTGTTAACAGTTATTAAAGATGATGGCTGATTCCCAACTCGTGGAATTGGGAACATTGTTGAAGTTGATCGAATTAATGGAACTTGTGATATTAAAATTGAGGAAGAATATGTTCATAGTATCGATAAAGACTTATTAATTAATAATAGTAATAATATAATTCGTAAAAATTTACATATGGTGGAAAAACCATTAGAAATCTTTTATGAACAAATTGCTTGAAGAGTTGCTAAAGCTTTAAGCAACCAAGAGGAAAACCAACCACCACATTTAGAAAGTTTTTACAATGAGTTAAAAGACTTAAATATTGTTCCAGCAGGTCGTGTTTTATATGGAGCTGGAAGTAATAGTGATGTTACATTCTTTAACTGTTTTGTAATGCCCTTTATTAAAGACTCACGGGAAGGAATTTCAATTCACCGAAAAGAAGTAATGGAAATTATGTCACATGGGGGAGGAGTTGGAACAAATGGCTCAACTTTACGACCACGTGGAACTGTTGCTAAAACAGTTGGGGGTCGTTCATCAGGAGCGGTATCATGATTAAATGACTTGTCAACTTTAACACATTTAGTTGAACAAGGAGGGTCACGAAGAGGAGCCCAAATGATTATGATGGCGGACTGACACCCTGATATTATTGAATTTATTATTTCAAAAATGCAAAACCCAAAAATTCTACGTTGATTAAAAGAAAATGGGAATGATAAATTAATTCGGGATGAAGCAAGTCGTAAAATTAAGTTTTCACCATTAACAAGTCTTGATCGCACACTATATGAATATGCTGTTAACAAAGAAGCAGATATTAATGACAGTGCTGTTGTTCGCGAAGCGCGCATTAAATTAGATGAAGGGGGAACATGAGAGGTAAATAACCCAGCCTTTTTATCAGGGGCTAATATCTCTGTAACAATTACCCATAAATTTATGCAAGCAGTTGAAAACAATGAAGATTGAGAATTACAATTCCCTGACTTGGATAATTATACAAAAGAAGAAAAAGCCTTTTATGATGAAAACTGATCAAAAATTGGTGATATCAATGAATGAAAAGCTTTAGGATATAAAGTTAAAACTTACTATAAAATGAAAGCCAGAGATTTATGAGATTTAATTAATTTTTGTGCCAATTATTCAGCAGAGCCAGGAATCTTCTTTATTGACACGGCAAATGATATGACAAATGCGAAAGCATATGATATGAAAGTTGTGGCGACAAATCCTTGTGGGGAACAACCATTAGCACCATACTCAGTATGTAACTTAGCGGCAATTAATTTAGCTAACTTTGTTGATAAAACAACGAAAGAAATTTTATATGATAAACTACGCCAAACAGTTCGTACTTGTGTTAGAATGCAAGATAATGTTATTGATGCAACACCATATTTCCTAGAAGCAAATAAAAAACAAGCTTTAGGAGAACGTCGAGTTGGATTAGGAGTAATGGGATTACATGACTTACTAATTTATCATGGGGTTCGTTATGGTAGTGTGGCAGGTAATCAAATTGTTGATAAAATCTTTGAATTAATGGCAACAGAAGCTTACCGTGCTTCAATCGAATTAGCAAAAGAAAAAGGATCATTCCCATTCTTAATTAGTCCCGAACGTTTCATTAATACTGGATATATGAAAAAAATGCCAGAAGATATTCGTCAAGATATTTTAAAATATGGAATTCGTAATTCACACTTATTAACAATTGCCCCAACTGGTTCAACAGGAACAATGGTTGGAGTATCAACAGGATTAGAACCATACTTTGGCTTTAAATTCTATCGTTCAGGACGATTAGGAAAAAACATTGAAGTAAATGCAAAAATTGTTGATGAATGATTAAAATATAATCCAGGGTATAGTGCAACAAATTTACCAGATATTTTTGTTGCTGCGATGGATTTAGCACCAGAAGACCATGCTGATACACAATGTATTATTCAACGTTGAGTTGATTCATCAATTTCAAAAACTGTTAATGCCCCTCGTGGTTACTCAGTTAAAGATGTTGAAAAAATTTATACTCGTTTATACAAAGGAGGGGCAAAAGGAGGAACTGTTTATGTTGATGGTTCTCGTGATGCCCAAGTCTTATCATTAACAACTGATGAACAACATCCAGCATTAGAACAATTAAACTTTGATCAATTAGGAGTTGAAGTTGATAACCGTAGTGGTCAACAAGATGATGAAAAATTACATACTGTTGGAAAAATGCGTGGAATTAACCAAGACCGTAAAATTGGGGCTGAGGTTGGTGATGTTTGTCCAATTTGTAAAGAAGGAACAATGATTGATGCTGGAGGATGTGTTACATGTAATAACTGTAATGTCCAGTTAAAATGTGGTTTATAAAATAACCGAAAAATTATTAAATATAACAATGAACTAATTGTAAGGAATGATATTTATGGGCGAAAACAGCTTAACAAATGTTGTCAGCGCAAAGTTGCCAACAAAATATGGAAATTTTGCCTTAAGATTATTTAGCGATCAAAATGGCCGCGAAATAATTAAAGCAATTATTAAAGAACCACTTAATTTAAATCAACCAGTTTTGGTTCGATTACATTCAGAGTGTTTTACTGGGGATGTATTAGGATCATTACGGTGTGATTGTGGTGAACAATTAGCAAACGCTTTAGAAGCAATTAATGCTAGTACGGGGGTTGTCTTATATTTGCCCCAAGAAGGGCGGGGAATTGGTTTGGTTAATAAACTGAAAGCTTATAATCTCCAAGATGAAGGTTATGATACTGTGCAAGCAAATGAACAATTAGGTTTTGCTCCTGATTTAAGACATTATGATAGTGCTAGTGTAGCTTTAGCATTACTAGGAATAAAGGAAGTTAATTTATTAACCAATAACCCTGATAAAATTGAACAGCTAATTGCGAATGGCATTAATGTTACAGCAAGAACCCCTTTAATTGTTGGTAAAAATGAAACTAACGAAAAATATTTTCAAGCCAAAAAAGATAAAATGGGTCATTTATTATAAAACAAAAAAAGAATTAACTTAAGGTTAATTCTTTTTTTGATAATTTATTTTTTTGGCAAAGATTTATTTCACTATTAATAATAAAACGGTTATTAAAAATAAAGGGTCATTTTTGTACTAGTTGTTCCATTAATTTATACACTGGAGCAAATAGCAGCGCGGTAACAATAATATTTCCGGTCCCATGAATAGCGTCAAAGACTAAACCATTAATTCAATAGGCTAAACCAACACTGGTACTATTAAATAACAGAGCCGTTTGGATGGCATAAAGGCTACCAAATAAATAACCAAATAAGCCGTTCATAATAATCATTGTTCATCATCACTTACTAATTAACGGTTTTAATCAAAGAATAATTACGGCATATAAATTAAAAATAACAAAATACATTAAACTTCAATCGGCAATTCCAAAGGTTACCATATTTAAAGTACAATAGACATTCACAATTCCAAAACCAATTTCAATGCTAAAGAAAAAAATACTAAACATTAAAATAAAGGTCACAAATTCAATATTTGGTAAAAAAGCAAACGCTGCTTTTAAGGCTAAGCCAAGAGCACTAAAAACGGCAATTATGGTAATTTTCATTGTTAATTTAATTGAATTTGTTCAAAAAATATCTTTTTTCATTTGCTTAACCATTTGTTTTAACAGCTGTTAAAACAAAACGAAAGACATTAATATCTTCTAAAATAACATCTGTTGCTCCTTTTTCGCAACTATTATTTTCCCCTTTACAAATTGGATTAATGTTTTGCGCGTCTTTATCATCGCTATCTCCACTACGAAGATCAAAATATTCTTTATTAATATCAGTTTTAATGTTACCAATGCGGATAACAAAAATCCCAATTCCAGGTGTTACTGAATAATCAAAATCTTTGGTGTCTTTTTCAATGACATCAGCTAATGTTGTAACATTATTGAAAATTAGGGTTTTATTTAAATACTCAACACCATTTTTATCAGTTGCCCGAATTTCAACATTTTTATAAGTTACACTGTTATTTTTATGGAGTTGATCATAATATTTTGGAATATAAATGATATTTAAAATAATGGCTCCAAGAATTACAATTGCTAGACTTAGAAACATCAAATATTTTTTTCATGAAAAATTTTTCATAAAGTTCTCCTTTCCTAATTCTTAGGCTAAAAAAATAAAAAAGAACCAATAAAATAAGGGTTCTTTGTTTTTATTTATGAGTTAAAAAAAGACATTATTACAATAAAATCTTAACGTTGCTCATAAATATCACACCCCCAGGGATATTTACTTTTTATTTCTTTTATTAGTAGGTCTTCTGGCTTAGAATCACTTTACTTATTGCCTCTTCCCAAGAATAATCTCAGTGAGTTTATGCAATGTTCATCATCCTTACAGATGCTGGGGCAGCTTGAGCTTTTAACTCAATTCCCTTTAAAATAGTCGAGGACTATTAACTAATAAAACAATTTGAAAGCGAATGCTTTCTTATAATTAATTATAACTGACTTTTAAAATTTCTAGAAAATTAATTTTCAATATTTTTCTTGTCCAATTTTGGTTATAATAAAAGCAATAATAAATAGTTTTTACAAAGGAGTATAAAATATGAATAAAAAAATTAAACTTGTTGCTGTTGATTTAGATGGAACATCATTGAATTCGCAAGGATTATTATCTTCGCGAACTGTTAATACTTTTCAAAAGTTAAATCAATTAGGAATTAAATTAGTGATTGCCTCGGGGCGACCACTTTATCAAATTAATCATTTAGTCGAAAAAGTGGGCCTAAAAGATGAAAATGATTATTCAATTGGCTTAAATGGGGCTGTAGTTGGGAATAACTTTAATGGTGAAGTACTATATGAAGATCATTTACCAAGTAATTTTATCGGACAATTATGCACAGAGGCACAAGAATTAGGAATTTCAACAATTATTATGTTTGAAAATCAACAATCAACTTTTAATTTTTTACAAATTTATTGTCAGAATTTTAATGATGGCGTAACAGCCCATTATTTTGCAAATTTTAAGTCAAAATCTTCTCAGGAAGTTGTCTTAAATAAATATAAGGGAGAAACTAATTTAAAAATTGGTAAATTATTTATGGCTGGGTCAATTGCAACAATTGCCACAATTGTTAGCAATTGACAAGACCGGTTAGAAATTTCTCATGAAGTAAAAATAGACCATGCAATTGTTGAGATTACAAAAAAAGGAACAAATAAGGCGTGAGGATTAAAACAGTTATGTCAGTTAAGTAACATTAAACCAAGTGAAGTAATGGCTTTTGGCAACGAACAAAATGATGTTGAAATGTTAAAATGAGCCGGGGTTGGTGTCGCAATGGCTAATGCTGGGAACCATATTAAACAGCATGCTAATACGACTTGTTTATCAAATGATGAGGATGGGGTTGCCGAAGCACTAGAAAAGTATTTTGAATTTTAAAATTAGACTTAGATTTTATTAATCACGCAAAAATAGTGCTATAATCATATAGAATAGATATTTATATCTAAATATATTAAAACTATAGGCAACATAAAAAGGGGTTTTTATTGATGGAAAAAACATATATCGTAAAAGTTTTAGCAAAAAAAGATGTTAAAATTAATTATCAAAAAATTTTAAAATTAACAAGTGAGCAATTACAAGAACAAGGGATAACTGAACCGAAAGTATCATTGCGTTTTAAATGATATCGTCCAAGTATTGAGGTTTTTGATAGTATTTATACTTCGGCTGTTTGAGGAACAAAAGTAGGTTTTAAACATGAAGACAGTTTTTTTCCAGGGGTAAAGTTAGAAGATGTTGTATCTTTTAAAGCACTATATAAAGCTGTTATGAATAGTTTTACAAAAGTAAGTAATGCTGTTGAAGAAGATAGTGATTCGCAAGGGGAAGCAACAGATTATATTAATTTATTATTAAATTTATTAACAGAAATTATTAAGGCGGGTTTTATTCGCCCACAGTTTTATCATGAAAATTTAGATAATCCTCATGTCTTAAGTTTTATCTCTTGAATTTTAGCTGGAGCTTGTGCTGGAGTTGGTCGTTGATTTGGATATATCTTTTTAAACAAAGAATTGGGAATTACCTTTGTAGAACGCCTTTATTTATATTATCAAGAGTTAACAAATGAAAATAGTTTTGAAAGTATTAGCACTTATATGGAAATTATGGATGATTTTGTAATGTATTTAGAAGATAGCTCATATTTAGTAGATGAGTTTAGCGAATAATAGAAGGGAAAAACAAAAAAATGGCAAAAATGAAAAATTTTATTGATCAAACATATGATAACCAAAATGTTTATTTAATTATTAATGATAGTAATGAAGCAATTATGATTGATGCTTCTAATGCAGCAAAAGAAGCTGTTGACTATTTAACAGAACGTAATATTAGTTTAAAAGCATTATTTATTAGCCATGGTCATATTGATCATTTTGATGGCTTAGATTTTGTTTTAGCAAAATATCCTGATATTAAAATTTATTTACAACGTAAGGACGAAAAATTATTAGCTCAGAAACGTGTTGATGATATTACCGGTGATATTATTGGGCCAGTAATTAATTCTCCGCTTGTTAATTTAGAATTATTAGATGGTAATACAATAACAAATGATATTGGTTATGAAGTTGAAGTATTTAGTGTTCCTGGTCACACAAAAGGAACACAGTTATTCCGAATTAAAAAATTAAATTTAGTAACATCAGGATTTAGTTTATTACCAGATTATAATGCTCCAGGTTATACGGGAAAATTATGTAATGATCAATATTTTGTTAAAGAACTAGTTAAAATGACAAATTTAGAACCACAATGACATGTTTTACCAGGGCATAATAAAAATTTTACTATTCAAGCAGCGCTTGAAGCAGGTAAAATTAGCCCTGATCATTAATTTAGAAAATATTTTAGGAGGAATTAGCGAGTGTTTACTTGAAATCCCAAGACCCACTTTTATCTACGATTAGTTTCGTTAATTTGCTTAGTGTTGTTTTTAATCTTTGACTGTTATTGAGCAATTTTTCATCCAATGCCAAAATTTGCTAATTTAGGTTATGGCGATCGTGCTTCGGTTTATTTTGCTTATTTTACAACCCAAACAAATTATTTAGTTGCTTTTTATTTCTTAATTTATTTATTTGAAAATAAATTTAAAAATACTAAACCACATTATATTATTCGTTTGGCAGTTACAACCTATATTACAATTACAATGCTCGTTTTTTGAACTGGTATTTTTAGTCAAGCGTCAGAACCAAATCAGTATGATTTATGACGATGAATTGCAACAGTTATTTTACATTTAGTAATGCCAGTTGCAATGATTACTAGTTATGTTTTAACGGCAGGGGATGAAAACTATGATGGTTTAAAACATCATTATTTATATTTATGACTAATCATGCTTTATATGTTATTGTATTTTACTTTCACAATTATTCGGGGAACACTACGACAATGAGATGGTAAAGATCCTATTTCATGATTTCCTTATGGCTTTTTAGATTATACGAAAGAATTTGGAGAAGAATTACTAGTGATTTCACTTGTTGTTATTTTTACGATAGCAATCCTATTACAATATTTTTATATTTGAATTAACAACTTACTTTATAATCGTTATCATAAACCAGAAAATCCGCTACCAAAACAAAAATGTAATAAACGCTGTTATCAACCAGCTCGTTCAGCCATAATTGGCGGGGCTATTGCTATTGCCATTACTGTGGCAAACATGGTTATCTGTGCGTTAATGATTTTTGGCAATTTAGAAGAATTTGAGTATTTACATTTAAGCTTTAGTAATAAATTAACGTTAGTTGGATTCTTTACCATTTCTGTAATTATGTTTGTGGCAATGATTGTTTGTTATGTTTACATCTTGCGAGGTCGCCAACTGGCTCGAATTGCCGCGGGATTATTAATGATGAGTTTAATGTTTTTCACCTGAATTTGATTAGTTGGACCAATTTTATGTTTAGCAAGTGCGATTATGATTTTTAACGGTAAAGAAATTTTTGTTGGTGATAATCCACCTGCTGAGAAAGCAAAACAACCAAAAAAAATAAAACAACATCAGAAAAATTTAAGTTAATAGTTATTTCTTAAATTTTTCTTTCTTTTTGTTTAATAACTTAGTAAAATTAAAGTAAATTTAGTAGGAGCGATATGAGTAGTCAAATTCTGGAAGTAACTGTAAAAAGCAATGATGCTGGTCAAACACTATTTAATTTTTTAAAAAAAATGTTGCCAACAACAAGTTTGTCAGTTATTTATAAATTATTTCGTAATAAAAAAATCAAAGTAAATAATAAAAGTGTCAAAGATCGCAAATATTTGTTAGCTGTTAATGATAAAATTTTAATTTTTGATAAAAATATTGAAATTGTTTATCGCCCAACCGTCCAAACCCAGGTAAATAATAAGAATAATACTTTAAAAATTGTTTATGAAGATGAGAATTTGTTAATTGTTGATAAACCCCATGGGGTGGAAATGCATTCCACACTGCATGATAGTTTAGACCAAAGCGTTCGTAATTATTTAATTAATACTAACCAATATGATCCAAACTATGAGCAGTCATTTTTAATTTCGCATGTTCATCGTTTAGATAAATTTACTAGGGGTCTAGTAATTTATGCCAAAAACAAAGCAACATTAGATAGTTTATTGACAAAAATTAATGATAAAAAATATATTGTTAAAAAATATTTAGCTCAATGTCAAGGTAATTTCCCAGCGGACCTAACAACAGTGAGAGGATATCTTTATAAAGATGAACAAAGAAAACGAATGGTTTTCAGTCCCAAAAAAGTCGAAGAGAGCCAAGAATGTGAAACAAGTTTTAAGGTAATAAAACCATCAGTGGATTCAACATGATTAGAAGTTACTTTAACAACGGGACGGAAACATCAAATTAGAGCAACATTAAGCTATTTAAAACACCCTGTTGTAAATGATCAAAAATATGGGGCAAAAAGAATTAATCCTAATTTTATGATTGCGCTGTATGCTTATCAAATTGAATTTCATCATTTTTCTGGTAATTTAGAATATTTAAATGAAAAGATTATTAAAATTGAGGAAAATATTATAAAATAAAAAAGAATAGAAAAAAGGAGAACATTATGTTGTCAACACAAAAAGGGATTTTTGCAATTTTAATTGGAGCATTAACTTCTTTAATTGGGACGATTTTCCAATTTATTTTAATGTATTTACTAATTTCAAGTTATGGTCCAAAGTTTAACGGTTTTGTAAAGAATACCATTGCAATTGTTGCGTTTTTAGGAAGTGTTGAGGGAGCATTAGGTTCTTTAACTGTTATTTTCTTATTAAAACCTTTATTACAAAAAGATTATATTCGCGCTAATGAAATTTTGAATACAACAAAACATCAGTATCGCATTGCTGGAATTATTGGAATATTCTTATTATTAGGGATTTCATTAGCATATAGTAGTTACACATATATTTTTGAAAAAGATTTTTTAGTAACCGTTAATGGCGTGGCCGAAAAATATGCTTTATGAAAAATGATGATAATTGTTGCTTTAATTGGTTCAAAAAATTTAATTGGATTATTTTGAACAGCTTGCTATGAAAATTTAATGCAAGCTGATCAAAATAACCATATTCGTCGTTTAGTCATGATGATTTGTGATTTAGTTGCATATTCAATTATTTTCTATGCAATTTCTGTCACAATTGATCCACTTTTTATTTTCTTAATTTTCCTAATGTATTCCTTAATGAAAGGCGTCTTAGTTTATTTGTTTGTAAGACTAAATTATCCATGAATTAGAATTATGAAACAAAAAGATAATATGCAATTAGTTAAAAAGAGTAATATTATTGTTTTTAAAAACATTGGTGAGACTTTAATTATTAACTTAGATGCAATTGTTGTTGCCATTTTATTAGGCTTGAATATTTCTTCAACTTTGTCGCTGTATATGACAATTGCGGTTGGGGTTCGTAGTATTATGTTAATTTTAATTAATTCGTTCCGTGAATTTTTTGCCGCTTGAACAGCAAAGAATGGCCGTATTAATTGAGATACTTATATTAAGTTTGAAACATACGCTTTTATGATTGGCGCCTTCTTATTTATTAACCAGTTTATCTTATCCCCATATTTTGTGACAGCGTTATATGCTCCCCAAATTGGTGTTGACTTTTCTGGGTGAACAGCCCAAGAACTAGCTATTTTTAATGATATTTTCTATTATCCAACTTTTTCATTATTAATTGCGATTTCTTCGGTGTTTATTATTTTAGGAGAGCCTGCAAATGTCTTAATTTATGCGAAAGGAAACTACCAAAAGGTAGCAATGCCGATTTTTTACTTAGGGATTGCTAATGTTGTTATTTCTGTTATTGTTGCGATTATTTCACGATTCGCCTTTAATGATTATAAAAGTGCTTTATATGGAATTTTAATTATTACTTGTATCGTTACTTTCATTCGCTTTGTTTACTTATGAGTTTATAATTGGATGTATCTAACTTATAATAGTAGTTTCAAAGGTGTCTTTCGTAATTGAATGATTCTATTAGTTCCAATTATCATTGCTATTTTAGTCAACTATTTATTTATTAATGTTTCCTATAACCCCAATAATATTTATGATGAGAATTTTCAGTATCAGTGGGGCTGAAACATCTTATTATCAATTTTCTTTGGATTAATTGTTACCTCAATTATGCTGATTTTAATAAATTCAATTTTATGAGCCCCACGTTCAGTTAAAGGAATTATTTTACGACTACCAATTATTCACCGCATTTGGTTGAAAAAACAAGAAAAAGCCCGTAAAATTCGCAAATCAAAATTTGAAGATGATTTTATTAACTTAACTGAACCAACTGATCCGTACCAGGAAATGTGAGAACGAGAAGAAGCTTTAGTTAAAAGCCATATTACTAATCTTGAAATTGATGTCGGACCGAGTGGGGAAGATGAGATTTATGTCTTAAAAGGTTAAAAAAAGGAATTATTATAATTCCTTTTTTTATTATTGTAAATCAGCCCCTAAATAGCCTGGATGGTATTTTTCGCCATGAATTATTTTTGTAATATTATATAAGGCATTGATACTTTCTCCAAAACCAGTTGCCATATTATAGTATTTTCCCTCATAGGCAGCAATATTACCAGCGGCAAAAATGCGGGGATGGGAAGTTTGACCACTAGGACTAATAATAATTTTATTGGCTCTTGTAAATGTTAATGGTCATTGACTAATAACTGAAGGCGCAATTTTGGCACCATATTGGATTAAATAATAGTCAGCTTGTAAAGAAACTAAACTATTATCATCATTATGAATAAGAGTCATTTCAGTGATCAATTCCCCATTAGTTGTGATTGTTTCAATATGATAGTTTTTGTATTCTGTGACTTGATTTTGTTGTAATTTGGCAACGCTACTTTCTTTTGCCCGATAGTGTTCACGGCGATGTACAATAGTGACATTGCTTGTAATTTTTTCTTCAATAAAATGATTAGCTCAATCAAGTGCTGAATCACCACCACCTAAAATTGCAATTTTTTTATTATGATATTGCTGGGGATTATTAATTTGATAAGTCAGATTCTGATAGGTAACATTACTATCAAGTTGTTCTAATTTAATCGGCGTAAAAACACCATTTCCAGTTGTAATTAAAATTGTTTTAACTTCAATAACAGTATTATTTGATAATTTAACCGCAAAACCATCATTAATTTCAGTTAGCTCACTAACCTTTGTTTCTAATAAGAGAGTCATATTACCACAATATTTTTTGGTGTTTGCTAATAAATTATTAACAAAATCTTGCCCGGTAATTTTATCAATCCCAGGAAGATCATAAATTGCCTTATCGGGAAATAGTTCGGCTGGCTGTCCACCGGGGGCAGAATTACCTTCAATAATATAACCAGATAAGCCCATTAATCCGGCACAACTTCATGCATATAATCCAACCGGCCCAGCGCCGATAATTAGTAAATCTTTCATTTATAAATAAACCTTTCATTGTATTTTTATATTATTATTACATATTTTTAAAAAAAAGTAAGGGTTATTTTATTTTCTCGGTATAATTAGAAAAGAAAGTAGGAAGTAAATGCAAATTAACATAAATAGTTTAAAAGACAGTGAAAAATTAGCCCAAATTTTAGCTCAATTTGCTGGTCCAAATCAAGTACTATTACTGAATGGGCCATTAGCGGCTGGTAAAACAACAATCACAAAATTACTTTTAGCTGCCCTTGGTTATAATGAATTAGTAACTTCACCAACTTTTGTCATTATGAACCAATACCAGTGTCCAAATGAATTAACTGTTAATCATTTTGACTTTTACCGTTTATTAGATAACATTTCTCCTGAAGAAGCTGAAATGTATTTAGATGCTGCTAATGATTGCTATAATATTATTGAATGACCAGCCCCAATTAAGCAATATTTACCATTAAAATGAGTCATTACAGAAATTACAATTGAAGTATTATCAACTGGGCGGTTAATTGATATTAGAACAACAAATCCTGGATTACTAGCAAATTTAGAAGAGGAATTTTATCATGCATAGTTTATTTATTGATACAACAGGGAAATATTTAACCTTAATTTTAGAATCAAATAATATTGTTCTTGGCGATTATCATCTTGATGGGGAACGAAAACACACAGAATTAACGGTTCCAACAATCACAAAATTACTTGGTGAACATAATTTAAAGTTAAAAGATTTAACGGCGTTATATTTAACAATTGGACCAGGAAGTTACACTGGCATTCGGGTTCCAATCACAATCGCAATGATTTTGAAAACAATTAATCCTAATCTGAATGTTTATACAATTAATAGTCTATTATACCAAGCTGGGTTAGATAATTGTATTTCAATGATTGATGCGAAAGGAAGCCAGTTTTATTTTGCCATCTATCAAAATGGCCAAGAAATTATTCCAATTCAGTTGCTTACATTAGAAAATTGTCGAGAAATTAGTCAACAGTTTGCTGGTTATGAAATCCGCGAAGATTTACTTGAATTTGATTATTTAAATAATTATTTAAATTTAAAACCTTATTTTACTCTTAGCGAAACAGTAGATGATTTAGCACCTTTATATTTGAAAAAGGCGGTTGAAACTAATGAAACTAACCGTTAAACCAATTAGTAATAGTGACGGTGTTTTCATTTTTTTGCTAGAAAAAGAGAATTATCCCGACCATTATTATAAATATCGTAATCTAATTTTAATGATAAATGATCAAAACTATTATTGTCTAAAATTACTTTCTGAAGATAAAGTTCTTGGTTATGCGCTGCTATTAAAGAGTGGCCCGGATTTGGAATTAATTAGGTTAACAATTAAAAAATCAGAACAGCATCAAGGCTATGGGCAGTGATTTTTACAATACTTATTAACTACCCTTCAATTTGAAAAGCTGTTTTTAGAAGTAAATACAACAAATATTATTGCCCAAAAGTTATATCAAGCGAATGGTTTTGCGATAATTCGGACAATTGATAAATATTATGGTCAAAATAATGCTATTGTTATGGAATATAAAAAATAAACTTTAAGGTATAATAAATAAGGAAGAAAAAGGAGAAAAAAACAATGGGAAGAGCATTTGAAGTTCGTAAACAATCAATGGCCGCAACATCGGCGAAAAAAGCTGTCTTATATAATCGCATGGCCCGAGAAATCTATTTAGCGGCCCGTGAAGGGAGCCCTGATCCAACGGCTAATTTAGCTTTACGTAACGCAATTGATAAAGCTAAATCAAAACAAGTACCAAAAGATGTTATTGAACGGGCAATTAAAAAAGCCAGTGGTAATGATAATGATAATTACCAAGCAATTCGTTATGAAGGCTATGGTCCTGGGGGTAGTGCAATTATTGTTGAAACATTAACAAACAATGTTAATCGTGCTGTCGCTGAAGTTCGTAATTGTTTTACAAAAACTGGGGGTAAACTTGGTGTATCTGGCGCTGTAACTCATCTATTTGATCATTTAGCTTTGTTTGCTTTTACAAAGCATAGTGTTGATGAAGTTTTTGAACAGTTATTATTAGCAGATTGTGATGTTAATGATGTTGTTGATGAAGAAGACCAAGTTGTTGTCTATGCTCCTGCGACTGCTTTTAATGCAGTTAAAACAGTCTTAGATAGCATGGGAATTAGTGATTTTGCGATGGCGGAAATTACAATGCTAGCGCAAGAAGAAATTACTTTAGCTGGGGAAGAAAAAGAACGTTTTGAAAAATTATTAAATATGCTTGATGAATGTGATGATGTCCAAGAAGTCTATCATAATGTTAAACTAGATTAAGTTTTTAATCTAGTTTTTAATTTTTATAAAAAATAAATTTTATCTAAGCGAATATTTAGCAAGGTGGTAAAATAATATTATTACTATGAGAAAGGAAGAAATAGCAATGAGCAAAAAAATTCTTGTTATAAATGGGACAGTTAGTCCAGAAAAAACTTCATATTCAATCGCGTTAACTAAACGTTTTATTAAACATTATCAAGCTTTAAATCCCCAAGATGAGTTTATTTATTTAGATTTAAATAAAACAGCAATGGCGTTAAAAACTTTAACAGTTGATAACTTTGGAACCTTTTTTAATGCTGAAGATACTGATTTTTATGTTGACCAATTAAAAAATGTTGATAAAGTAATCATCAGCTGTCCAATGAATAATTTTAATGTTAGTGGATTAGTTAAAAATTATTTTGACCATATTTTAGTGGCTGATAAAACATTTTCATATAAATATTCAAAAAAAGGTGATGCAATTGGGTTATTACCACATTTAAAAGTACAAATTTTAACAACCCAGGGAGCACCTTATGGATGATATTTATGAGGAAATCATACGGAATACTTAAAAGGAACATGAGAATTTGTTGGGGCACAAGTTAATGAACCAATTCTAATCGCTGGAACAAAAGTTAGTCCGATGAAAGAATTAACTCCTGAACAATTAATTGATCAGTATGATGAGCAAATTCAAAAAGCAGTTAAAACATTTTAACAGTTAAATTTTAAATTATTACCAGGCAGTTACAAGGCAACCATATTAATTATTAACCAATATTAATAACTATTAACATGGGAGGGAAATAATGTATCCAAAAATTACATGAGATCTATCAAAAATACGTCGTAATTGCCGCGAAATGTTAAAAGAAGCAGCTAACCGGAATTTGGATTTAGTTAGTGTTGTTAATCTTGCGGCTGGCCATGAAGAAATTGTTTGAGCTTTGGCAATCCAAGGAATCAAAACAATTGGTGATTCACGCGTTTTAAACTTAAAAAAATATCAAGATATTCCAATTAAAAAAATGCTCTTGCGTGCGCCAATGTTAAAAGAATTGAAATACTTAGTTGAATATGCTGATTGTACTTTTATTTCTGATTTACAAACCATGCGAAACTTAAATCAAGAGGCAATTCGCCAAAATAAGCATGTTGAAATTATTTTAATGAT
Source organism: Spiroplasma syrphidicola EA-1 (assembly GCF_000400955.1). NCBI lineage: Bacteria > Bacillati > Mycoplasmatota > Mollicutes > Entomoplasmatales > Spiroplasmataceae > Spiroplasma > Spiroplasma syrphidicola. The sequence goes on along the minus strand of NC_021284.1, from coordinate 778,579 downwards.
TAATGAAAAAGAATTACATACAGCTTTTGACAGTAATTATCATTTTATCGCGGAATTAACTGAAATTGCTACTTTTTCCAATTTAGTTTTAACGGGGCTAGGAACAAATCTTAGTCAATATGATGAACCTGATGTTGTTATTAATAAACTAAATAATTTAGCTCATTTTAAAAGAATCCTTGAAGAAAAACTAGGGATTAGTATTTCGCTAATTAGTTGTGGAGGATCAAATCATATTAGTATTTGAGATAGTGAAAATCTTGATAAGGCTAATAATCAAATTCGTAGTGGAACTGGAATTTTAATGGGTGTTGGGTTAAACCATGAACCAATTCCATTTTTAGAACAAGAAACAAGTTGGTTAGAAGCTCAAATTATTGAAGTTTATCCTTCATCCTTGTCCACAAAAATTACCGTTAGTGGGGGAGATGATGAACTTCTTGCAACAGATAGTAATCCAAATCATAAGCAGGCAGTTATTGCTTTAGGTCATCAAGATTGTTATAGTAATGATTTAATTACCACTGATGATAATATTAAAATTTTACGCCAAGGGCCAGACTACACTATTCTAGATGTAACTAATAGTGAAAAAGATTATCAAGTTGGGGATGTTATTAAATTTAATTTAACCTACCTAGCAAATCTTGCCCTAATGAATAGTGAATATGTTGTTAAAGAATATTTAATTTAAAATGATAATATATCTCTTGCTATTCAAGCAATAGCGATACCAATATATAAAAATATTACACAAAGTTGCTCATTATAATTTAATTTTAAAGAGTAACTTTTTTTGTTTGTAATATTAGTTAGTTATTCTTAATAAATGGCAAACACCGTTAAATTGCCAATAATTATCATTTTTTTTTTTTTTTTTCAAAAACTAAAAAATTCGCTAGATATGGATTTTTTCAAATTATATACTTGAAGTAGCTTATTTTAAGCAAAGAAAGGATAATAAATAGTGAAAAAATTACTAGCAATATTAGGAGCCTTTGGTCTTACCGCGACTGGTGCAACAAGTGTTATCGCTTGTAAAACAACCAACAATGACAATAATCCAACAGTTGAAAAAAAAGATATTTCAAAAACTGTTGTAAATGATCCAAAAACAATTTTAAATCATGACAAGACATATGGAGATTTAAATAAAGATGAAACAATTCTTAAAAGTGTAGTTGATGCAATTAATGGTGCTTTATCAAAAAAATTAAAATCAACTGTTACGGCAGCTGATTTTAATTTAAAAAATGATAAAGATGAAAAAGCTAAACAAGTAGCTGGAAAAGTATTATTTACAGTTACGGCAAAAGCTGATTCAAAATTAATTACAGGAACTTTTAGTTTTACTAATACTTTAACTGAACCACCTTTGGAAAAAAATAGTATTAGTGAGGTTACTATGACTGATTTAGGAACAGTTGCAAAGCCTGAACAGACATATGGTCAGTTAAATCAGGATGCTGATATTATTAAAGCAGTTGTGACTGCGATTAATGAACAGACTAAATTATCAGTTACAGAGAAAGATTTTGATTTAACAAATGATCAAGAAAAAGATGCAAATCAAAAATCAGGGGCAGTTGTTGAATTTACAGTCACTGCAAGATCTGATTCAAAATTAATTAAAGATTCGTTTAATTTTACTAATACTTTAACTGAACCACCTTTGGAAAAAAATAGTATTAGTGAGGTTACTATGACTGATTTAGGAACAGTTGCAAAGCCTGAACAGACATATGGTCAGTTAAATCAGGATGCTGATATTATTAAAGCAGTTGTGACTGCGATTAACGAACAGACTAAATTATCAGTTTCAGAGAAAGATTTTAATTTAACAAATGATCAAGATAAAGATACAAATCAAAAATCAGGGGTAGCTGTTAAATTTACAGTGACTGCAACATCTGATTCAAAATTAATTAAAGATTCGTTTAATTTTACTAATACTTTGACTCAACCACCTTTGGAAAAAAATAGTATTGAGAAGGTTATTATGACTGATTTAGGAACAGTTGCAAAGTCTGAACAGACATATGGTGAGTTAAATCAGGATGCTGAAATTATTAAAGCAGTTGTGACTGCGATTAACGAACAGACTAAATTATCAGTTACAGAGAAAGATTTTGATTTAACAAATGATCAAGATAAAGATGCAAATCAAAAATCAGGGGTAGCTGTTAAATTTACAGTGACTGCAACATCTGATTCAAAATTAATTAAAGATTCGTTTAATTTTACTAATACTTTGACTGAACCACCTTTGGAAAAAAATAGTATTGAGAAGGTTACTATGACTGATTTAGGAACAGTTGCAAAGTCTGAACAGACATATGGTGAATTAAATCAGGATGCTGAAATTATTAAAGCAGTTGTGACTGCGATTAACGAACAGACTAAATTATCAGTTTCAGAGAAAGATTTTAATTTAACAAATGATCAAGATAAAGATACAAATCAAAAATCAGGGGTAGTTGTTAAATTTACAGTGACCGCAACATCTGATTCAAAATTGATTACAGGAACTTTTAGTTTTACTAATACTTTGAAATAGGCTGTTATTATCTAACATATTATTACATTTTATAAAATATTTACATCAACTTAATACATATTATATAAATTAGTCTTACTTAATAATAATATAATGTATAAATAGGCCCGTTAGCAGATACTAAAATAAATTATAGTATCTGTTTTTTTATATTTAAGATAGCTACCATATTTTTTAATTCTTGCCAATTTTTTAGTTGAAATGCTGTTAATATTAGTGCATAATGTAAGAAAGATATAGGAAATATAAAAAGGAGTTTTAATAATGTCAGATTTTTTAGGTGGCGGAGCAACAATGAATATTATTTTAATTATCATTGTCTTGGCGGTAATTATTTTTGCAATTGTTTCCTCAATTATGGGTCGTAAAGCCCAAAAATTAGAACGTGAAAAACGAAAAAAACAGGTAAAAGATAAAATTAAAGAATATATTAAAGAAACTGATAATCGTAAAAATTTACGTTTAGAATATGAAAAAGTTATTGCCCGAAAAGGGAAAGAATATAAATATCGTGATCTTTTTGATGTAATTGTTGATATTTATGAAGCAAAAACTAATTCTTTTTTAGAACAAAAAGCTTTTGAAATTGAAGGAATTTCAAAAAAAGTTGGGAAAAAGCAATATGAAACAACTTGAATTGTTAATCAAGAAATTGATTTAGTTGAAGCAAAAAAACGCATTGACATTATTGAGAAAAAAGTTAAATTAACAAAAGAACAAAAAAAAGAACAAAAAATTAATTCTAAAAAAGAATATCAACGTCAACGTGAAGAAATGGTGCGAAAAAAAGCAGAAGAACGAAAAATGCGTAAAGAAGGAACATTGCCACTGGAACCAATTGCTCCTCGGCCAAAAGCGGAAAAGTTTTCACCCCGTAAATAAAATAACTAATTTTAATAAATGAACTCCTTAGGAGTTCATTTATTTTTTTAGATTAGATTAATCGGGCTATTAAAATTTGCAAAAAATATTAAATTAGAATATAATCAAACAATATTACTTAAAAACTATTTAAAGAGGGATTTATGAACATATATAAAATTAAAAATTGATTAATTTCTTTTATTACGATAGTTTTAATTTTTATTTTCTTAAATAATGTCTTTTTCTTATTGCCAAGCTATATAATTGAAATGCATTTTCTCTCTTATTTTATTTTTAATATTATTTATATAATCCTAATGTTTTTTATTTTTAATTTTTATATGATATTAATTATAGATTTTTACCGTAATCTTAAGAATAGTTATAAACTAATTAAAAATAGTTATTTACTAATTTGAAAAAATTTTATTATTAATAATAGAGTGTTAATTATTTTATGATTTATTAATATTTTTAACATTTTTTTCAAATTATTTAATAATTTTGATTTTAATATTCTGAATGAGATTTTTGTCGATTTTCCCTTAGAAATTTATAATCAAGTTTATTATTTTTTAATAACTTTATATGTTTTATTTATTTTTTTCTTCTTTGTGACAGTTACAATTATTTATGTTGTTAAGTTTTATTTAAATTTAATTCGAAATTTTTCGTTCTATAGTAATTTTGATGAGTTTTTTATTGAATATTTTAATTACTTATTTTTCATTGATAATTTAAACCAAATTAAAATTTCTACCTCTGAATTTTTATTAGTTATTGGTAATTTGGAAAATAATAATTCCATTTATTATTTACAATGATCAAACTTTTTAAAAGAATTTAAAAAGGGAAAATGCCCACCTAATAATGTAATTTTTTCAGCTTAATAATCAATAAGTAAATAAAAACAAAAATTAAAGGAGAAATAATAATGAAAAAATTATTAAGTATATTAGGAGCAGTAGCAATTACTGCATCAGGAGCAACTGCTGTAGTTGCATGTAGTACTAATGCTAAAATCAATGATAGTTATGCCGTTATTCCAAATGCCTTTGCATTAAATCAACAATTAGCAAAAGAAGGATATAGTATTGAAAAATTACAAGTTAAATTTTTACCTGGTTTAAAGGAAGCAACAATTCGTTATATGGGCCAACCTTCAGAAGCACCATTTGTCACTAAAACAATAAAAATTAATCCAGTAACAAATGATATTAGTAAAATTATTACTAAAACATCATTAGCAATTAGTGCTTTTGAAGAAAAAAAACAAACCGAATCAGAAATTTTAAGAGCAATTAATTTATTGAATCAAACAAATTTAACAACAAATGAAGTTAAAATTAATTATGATAAAGAATTAGGACAAGTTACATTAACTGGAATTGGGGATTTTAATGGAACAGTAACAATTTATGATGAACCAATGGAATGAAGTGATTTAATACCTTTCCAAAATTTAGGGGATATTTATTTTTCCCATTCTGTGATAGATTATTTTAATGAAAATGTAAGTATTTTAGAAGAAGATGAGCAATCTGGAGCGACAGTAATGTTTATAATGCCGTTTGTTTTAGAATTTGTTGGTGGAAAAAATTTATTAATGGAATTTTTTCAAAAACAAATGGTTGATTGAGGAAAAAGCTGAATGAGCACACCAAATGTAGCTAAAGCAACATTTGATAGTAATTATCAAGGAAGTTTTATTTTAACACCCCCAACTAATAAAATTTTTAATAGTGGAAAAATGACTTTTAGTTTTAATGCTATTGATGATTCTCGTGATTATGTAACTTCAACGCACAAACCATTAGATAGTTTTGAAAAGGGGCATTATACTTATATTGAGGAAACTCTTGATAAAAGTTATGATGCTAATAATATAGACGAGATGGCCAAAGATTTAGTTGAAAAATATTTTGGTGAAGATTTTGCTAATAAATATAGTAGTATTTTAAATGAAGAATTTTGAATTACAAATGTTGACTATGTTAAAAAAACTGCTGTTTTAGAAGTGAAACCAGGCTCAATGTTATTCTATAATCATGATGAAGAATTATTAGCTGTTGTAAATGATGTCGATGTACCATTTTATGCTTATAAAATTAATGTTACTTTTGGGTAAAATCAATAAGAAACATTAATTAATAAAGGTTTTATTTTTAGGATAAATCCGCTAAATTAAAAAAATTTTTTATAAATGAACTCACAAGGAGTTCATTTTTTTCTTAAAAAATATGATAAGATAAAACAAGAGCAAGGGGATTAGCACCAATGGCAAGCAAGTTAACACTAAAAAAAGAAGATTACAAACGGTTTAAAAAATGCTTTAAAATTGCCTGAACGTTAGCTAAGCGGGAAAATTTAGCTGCTGTTCGGAATTGAGTTCTTAATAAAGAATTATCAGTTTTTTTTGACTTAAAAGATAATATTAATGGGGCAAAAATTAATGATGATGATTTTTTAGCCGATGATGATGATAACGAAGAAGATGATTCGCTGCTGTTTGACCCTAATCTTTATGATTTAACCTTAGAAACTTTTTGACCAGCTGATGGAGAAAGTGATGATAATGAAACTAAAAAGCTTCTTGCCATTGATAAAATTCAAGAAACAAAAATTACCGATAATCCAATTCCATTTTATCCCGGAGAAACTTTAGCCGATGGGGAAGAAATAGGTCAAAAAGCTCGCGAGTTTTTTATGCGCGATGGGCACTATTTTAATCTTGATCTATATAGTAAGAAAATTGCCTTTGCTAAAACCCAAGAGGTTTTAGCTGATGAACGCTATCAAATTTACTTTGAACCATCATTTCAATTTAATGACTGTATTACAAAATGTGATATTTTAAAAAAATTACCCGATGGAACATATCATTTAATTGAGGTTAAAGCATCAACTGGTTGTAAATTTGATAAAAATGAACAAGCCTACATTATGAAAGATGTCAAAGATGAATATGCATATGACGTTGCTTACCAGTATTATATTTTAACTGGTCTAGGATTAAAAGTTAGTCGTGTCTCAATGATGCTCTTAAATTCTGCTTATTATCGTGAGGGAGATCTTGATTATGATCAGTTGTTTTTATTCCAAGATGTTTATAAACATGCAACAAAAAAATTACCTGCTCTAACTCTGTTAGAATTTTGCCAGCAAATGCTAACGGGAGAATTTAATTCTCGCGTTCAAAAAAATAATCGGTCAATTGAGCTAGATTTAGCAACAATTAAAAAATATTTTAACGAAGATGAAAAGAATATCAAAAAAATGTTAGCTGCTGAGCAATGTTTTAATTTTAAAGGAGATTCATATGGTTTTTGTGCCCATATGACATCCTTTTTGCCTGAACATCATAGTGTTTTTGAATTGGTGCAAGGCCGAACAAAAAAAACGCTCCTAAAATATGATGAAGGGATTAATTTATTAAAAGATATTCATTTACCATTTACTTTTAAAATGGAGCAAGAAAAGAAAAAACCAATTACTTTTAGTGAAGCCCAAGTTCGCCAAATTAAAGCTGTGCAAAATTTGGCCCCAATTATTGACCCAAATAAAATCACAGCAATAACAAATGTCTTTAGTGAATATCAATATCCAATTTATATGTATGATTTTGAAACAATGAAATCAGCTGTACCCCGTTTTGATCATAGTTATTCATACCAACAAATCCCGTTTCAGTATTCTGTTCATATTATTATAGATGACAATTATGATTATAATGATGAAACAACAATGCAACACTTTGCCTATTTAGCTGATGGGCAAGAAGACCCCCGTTTAGGGCTAGCAAAACAATTAGTCAATGATTTGTCATCAGCTGGCCCAGGGGTATATGTCGCTTACTACAAAAGTTTTGAATGTAAAGTCCTATGGGAACTAGCTCAATATGCTAGTTTACTAGCATCACGTAGCGAGAGTCCCACAGAAAAACAAACATTATTAACATTACAAGAAGAATTATTAAGAATTCGTAGTCATACAATTGATTTAATGGATTTCTTTAAAGATTTTATGATTTATCAGAAAGAGTTTTATGGCTCAAAGTCAATTAAAAAAACCCAACCAGCTTTTGATAATAATTTTAGTTATCAAGCTTTAAAAATTCGAAAAGGGGATATGGCTAGTGAAACCTTTCGTCGTCGCGCGGAGAATAACATTTCTTTACCGCTATGATTAAAATATTTCCGTACGCCAATGTTAGAATATTGTAACCGTGATACATTAGCAATGGTTGTTATTTTCCAACATGTTGCTAAACTATTACAACAACTTAGAAAAGAGGAATAGAATGAAGAAAAAAATTATTTTTATGGGAACACCAACCTTTGCTTTAGGGGTTTTACAAGGATTACAAACTTTACAGTCAGAGCTTAGTTTAATCGCTATTATAACTCAACCTGATCGTAAGGTTGGGCGTAAACAAGAAATTCAATTTTCTCCGGTTAAGAAATTTGCTTTAGAACATGATATTCCAGTCTATCAACCAGAAAAGATTGGTGATTTAACCGCAACAATTACTAACCTTGCCCCAGATATTTTGCTGACTTGTGCTTATGGTCAATTTATTCCAGAAAAAATTTTAGCTATTCCAACAATTAATGCCTTAAATGTTCATGCTTCTCTGTTACCAAAATTACGAGGTGGGGCCCCAATTCATAAAGCGATTATTGATGGGGAAACGGAAACGGGAGTTAGTTTAATGCAAATGATTAAAAAAATGGATGCCGGAGTAGTTTATTATCAAGAAAAAATAACAATTAGTTCAACTGATACAGCAAGTAGTCTTCATGACAAATTAATGCTATTAGGGGAAAAAATTATTGCTGAACAATTATTAAAAGTTATCAATGGCGAATTAATTGGCGTTCCCCAAGATGAAAGTAAAGTTACTTTTGGTTATAATATTTCTCGTAGTGAAGAAGAAATTAACTGAAATAAACCAAGCCAAACAATTTATAATCAAATTCGGGGATTATATAGTTGACCAATTGCTTATACGACTTTGCAAGGTATTAACTATAAAATTTATCATAGTATGATGAGTTCTGAACCATTACATCCATCGGATAGTAACGTTGCTCCTGGAACAATTGTGGCAATAGAAAAAACGGGAATTAAAGTTAAAACTGCTGATGGGTATTTAATAATTACCGAATTACAACGGGCTGGTAAAAAACCCCAATTGGCAGAAAAATATTACTATAATATTAATGAAAATAAAGAATTACAAATAGGTTATCAATTTCAATAAAAGGAGTGCATCATAATGTACCGTTTAAAATCACTCAAATATCTAGTTACAACTGGCGTAATTACAGGCCTTTTAATTACCTTGGCGTATGTTAGTCAGTTTATCCGGATTGGACCAAACCAAAGTATTCTCCAATTAGCGGATGGTTTATTTCTGGGTCTAATTATTTTAATTCCAGGACCAATGATGTTAATTAGTGGCATAATTTATGTTGGGATAATTGATTTAATTACTGGTTTACCTGTTTATATCCCAATTTCAATGGCGATTAGGACGCTAATGTTTTTTATTACCGCTTTTGGTTATAAATTTTTAACTCGGTATGTCGTTTTTATCTTAAGTAGTTTAATGACATATTTATATGTTATTCCGGCATACTTCATTTTTGACCCAACAGTTGCTTTGGCGGAAGTAGTTAACGATAGTATTCAAATTGTTTTTGCCATTGTTATGGCAATAATCATTTCGTTAAGTCTCGAAAAAGTTAATCGCCGCTATCAACAACGATTATGAAATGACGAAGAGTTTCTGATTTATAAAAAAGTAAAGGTAAGAGCTAACAAAGCTGTAACACTAGAAAATAAGAATTAAAGAAGGGATTAAACATTATGGAAAAAGTTAATCAAGCTAGTAAATATTTAGCAAAAGAAATTAGCGAACCAATTGATATTGCGATCATTCTTGGTTCGGGGTTAGCAAATCTTGTTAATGATATGACAGTTATTAAAGAAATTCCGTTTACCAATATTCCCCATTTTACCGCCTCAACTGTTGTTGGCCATGAATCAAAACTGGTTTATGGAACATTGTTAGGTAAAAGAGTCCTAGCGTTAAAAGGGCGCTTTCATTACTATGAAGGTCATGACATTGATCAAGTTGTTTTACCAATCAGGGTTTTAGCAAAATTAAAAGTTAAAAATCTAATTTTAACAAATGCTTGTGGGGGAATTAGTGATCATTTATTACCAGGAACATTAATGTTGATTCGCGACCAAATTAGTCTGTTTTGTCCAAGTCCATTACGGGGAGCGAATTACGATGAATTTGGGCCACGCTTTCCCGATATGACAAATATTTATCATCCAGAGTTATTGGCGAAAGCCCAAGAAGTGGCGACGAAGTTAACAATTGCTGTACAAACGGGGGTTTATGGTTACTTTCCTGGTCCAATGTATGAAACACCAGCTGAAATTCGAGCTTACGAACTTTTAGGATGTGATGCGGTTGGAATGAGTACAGTTCCCGAAGCCATTGTTGCAAAGCATGCCGGGATGAATATTTTGGGCCTTAGTTTAATTACCAATAAAGCGGCTGGGCTTGGGGGTAATTTAAGTCATGATGAAGTGTTAATGATTGCCCAACAAGCCGAAACTCGGACAATTACCTTTTTAAAAGAAATAATTAAAACAGTATTTTAAGAGCTATCATTTTAGTATAATAAGAATAGTTATTTCAGAAAGGAAATTAAGATGGATTCAACATTTAAACAAATTACTTGAGCCGAAGTCCCTAGTTATGCCCAAGCGGGCTATCAATTAATTGATGTTCGCGAACCAGGGGAATTAACAATGTTAGCAAAACATCCCTTGGCCCAAAATATTCCAATGGCTGGGTTAGTTTTTAATCCAACAGATTTTTTCCCCGATAAAGCAACTAAACTAATGATTACTTGTCATAGTGGGGGGCGTTCCCAGCAAGTTTGTAATGTCTTAACTCGCAATGGCTATCATAATGTTGTTGATGTCGCTGGGGGAATGAGTAGCTATCAGGGTTAAAATAACAATAAAAACTCACTAAGGATTGGTGAGTTTTTATTATGGGAAGAAAAATAGCAATCATCTTTGATTTCATAGCAAAATCACAATTATTCCTTTATAATTAATAATTGAAGAAGTAAAAAAAGGAGAATTAAGCGGATAATGGAAAAATCAAAAATTAGGAATTTTTGTATTATTGCCCATATTGATCATGGTAAATCAACGTTAGCAGACCGGATTTTAGAAACAACCGGGACGGTTGAAAAACGCGAAATGCAAGAACAATTACTAGATTCAATGGCTTTAGAGCGTGAACGGGGAATTACAATTAAATTAAATTCTGTCCAGTTAAAATACCATGCTAAAGATGGCCAAGACTATATTTTTCATTTGATTGATACTCCTGGCCATGTTGATTTTACTTATGAAGTTTCCCGTAGTTTAGCGGCCTGTGAAGGAGCCATTTTAGTTGTTGATGCTTCACAAGGAATTGAAGCCCAAACTTTAGCGAATGTTTATTTAGCAATTGATAATAATTTAGAAATTATTCCTGTTATTAATAAAGTTGATTTACCATCAGCTGATCCTGAACGGGTAAAAGAACAAATTGAAAATTTAATTGGGATTCCTTGTGATGATGCTCCTTTAATTAGTGCCAAAACTGGCCTTAATATTGACCAAGTTTTAGAAGCAATCGTTAATAAAGTCCCAGCGCCATTAACTGCTGATGATAATAACCCCTTACAAGCGTTAATTTTTGATTCTTATTATGACAAGTACCGGGGGGTAACCGTTTCAATTCGGATTATGCAGGGAAAAGTTAAAGTTGGTGATCAAATCAAATTAATGAATAGTGAAGCTGTTTATCATGTCACAGAATTAGGAGTTAAAACCCCAAAAGAAGTTAAAAAAGAGGAATTAACCGCTGGGGAAGTAGGATGATTAGCGGCAAGTATTAAAACAATTAAGGATGTTAACGTTGGAGATACAATTACGTTAGTTGATAATCCGGCTGCTAAGCCATTAGCGGGATATAAAAAATTAAATCCAATGGTCTATTGTGGAATTTATCCGATTGATTCAGCCCGCTATAAAGACTTAAAAGAAGCGTTAGAAAAAATCCAATTATCAGATGCATCATTAGTTTATGAACCAGAAACATCACAAGCATTAGGGTTTGGTTTTCGCTGTGGTTTTTTAGGATTATTACATATGGATGTGATTCAAGAACGATTAGAACGTGAGTATAATTTAGAATTAATTGCAACAGCGCCATCGGTAATTTACCATGTTTATTTAACAAATCAAGAAATGATCAAAATTGATAATCCTAGTGAATTACCAGAAGTACAACGGATTGCCCGAATTGAAGAACCATATGTTAAAACAACAATTATGACGCCCGATAATTTTATTGGAGCCTTAATGGAATTATGTCAAAATAAACGGGGAACTTATGTTAACCTAGAATATATTGATGATACACGTCGGATTTTAACTTATGAAATGCCATTAAATGAAATTGTTTTTGATTTCTTTGATCGCTTAAAATCAATTAGTAAAGGTTATGCTTCATTTGATTATGAGTTTTTAGGATATCGCCCAAATAAATTAGTTAAAATGGATATTTTACTAAATGGGGATATCATCGATGCGTTATCAACAATTGTCCACCGTGACTTTGCGTTTCACCGTGGCAAAGCGTTATGTAGCAAGTTAAAAGAAATTATTCCCCGTCAGAACTTTGAAGTACCGATTCAAGCGGCAATTAATCAAAAGATTATTGCTCGTGAAGATATTAAAGCGATGCGAAAAAATGTTTTAGCTAAATGTTATGGGGGAGATATTACCCGTAAGAAAAAATTATTAGAAAAACAAAAAGAAGGTAAAAAAAGAATGAAAGCCATTGGTTCAGTAGAAGTACCACAAGAAGCATTTATGGCCGTCTTAAAATTGGATGATTAAAGAAATTAGAGGATAAGAGAAATGAAACTAAATGACCCAAAAAAATATTCACTTAGTGAGTTATTTAAAAATTTTAATTATAAGATTATTAATATTCCACCATATCAAAGAAAATATAGTTGAGGAATGGATCAATGATCCAAATTAACAGATAATATAGATGAATTATTACAAGAATTAATAGATAATGTTGATAAAGATATAAATGATATTTATTATATGGGAACATTAATTTTTCATAATGATAATAATAAAGGAGAGATTAATATTGTTGATGGTCAACAAAGAATAGTTACATACTTAATATTAACTTCTGCTTTTTATGACTTTTATTATAATAAAATATATTTAACTGCAGATGAAGAAGATAAAAATCATCTTGTTAAACAAGCGTTTGAAAATATTCTATTTTTACCTCCGCAGAAAATTTATGAAAAAAATAAGAATAGAGTAAAAACACATAGAATTAAATTACATGAAAAGGATATGAATATATATAAATCAGTAATTAGCAATGAAAATAAATATTCTAATTTTAAATTATCTAAAGCAAAAGTTTTTTTTAATAATTGATTAAATGAAAAAAATAAAGAAGAATTAGAAGTTTTAACACAAATTTTGCTTGAAAAATTAAATATTATTTTAATTACAATTAATGAAATAGAAGATGTATTTGTTTTGTTTGAATCAATCAATGATACAGGTTTAAAATTAACAGTGGCAGATTTATTGAAAAATTTATTAATTAGGAGTTATCAAAAATATGAAGTCGATCAGCAAAAACTAGATAATTTTGCGAGTGATTGATCAATAAAAATTGAGGAACCATTAGGAACTAATATAGATAAATTTCTTTTACATTATTTTATTTCAAAATATGGTAAAAATCCTCAAAAAGAAATTTTTCCTGAAGAATCTGTGAGCATAAAAAATTTATTTAAATTTTATAAAAGTGCAATAAATGATATTGATAATAATTTAACTGATTGATTACAAGATTTTTATGATGCCGCAAAATTTTATTCGGCTATTATCAATAAAAATAATATTTATTCAGACGAAATTATAAATAATTTTAGCGCGGCAAAAAAAACATTTAACTTGCTAAATGACTTTAAAACTTTAAGAATACAACAAATTTATCCATTTATTTTGTCTTTAAAACCTTATAAATTTACAAAAAACACAGAATTTGAAAATACTAATAAAGATTTAACTATCTTATTAAATTATTTATTTAGAACAATTATAATAAAAGGAAAATCACCATCTCATGTTGAACGAGAAATTTATGAGCTTGTTGAAAAAAATATTGAAGGAAAAAGTATTAATTTGGAATCAAAACCATTTATAGTCAAAGAATCATTAGAAATAGCTGACTTTGCGAATTTACTCTGAAAAAATGCATTTGAAAGTTACAGATTAAAATATATTCAAACAAAATATTGTGATAATATTATTCCTCATGGTGTTAATTTAGATAGCAATTTAGAATTAGAACATATTTTTCCTCAAAATCCTTCATCTGAATGGAAAAATGATTCTGATTGAAAAGAAGTAATTGAAAATGAAGAATTAAATGAGGATATTTTAAAGTGTATAGGTAATAGCACATTGATTAATCCAACTAAAAATAAAAAAGCAGGTAATAGTATATGAGAAAAGAAAAGACAGGCATATAATCAAGACAAAACATGATTCTGTTTTGAGAGTGATGAAACATTAAAAAGTCTACCAATTATTCTTAAACCAAAGGATATTCAACAGCGTAGTATTAATATAGTTGAATATTTGATTAATAATAAAGTTTTTGCTATATTAGAAAATGAAAAGGAAATTAGTTTTGATACTGATAAAAATGAATTTGTTACAAAGTAAGGGGTATTTATGAAGCCAATATTAAAATGGGTTGGTGGTAAACGCTGGCTAATGCCAAAAATTGAAGAATTGTTTAAAGAAAAAAAAATTATTTTTAATAAGAATTCTAATACATATTTTGAGCCATTTTTTGGGGCAGGAGCTATTTTTTTTAAAATAAAACCTGTTAATTCTGTTATTAATGATTATAATTCAGAATTAATAAACTTATATAATGTAATAAAAAATAATGTTAATGTTCTTATTGAAAAATTAACTGAATACACAAATTTTTTAAAAGAAAACACTAATTTTTATTATGAAATAAGAAATTGAGATCGTGAAGATTCATGAGATGATATAAGTCCAGAAGCAAAAGCGGCTAGAACCATTTTTTTAAATAAAAGCTGTTTCAATGGTTTATATAGAGTAAATCAAAAAGGTCAGTTTAATGTACCAATTGGAAAAAATAATATAACAAATATTTTAGATATAGATAATTTAAAAGAGGTTTCAACTTTTTTTAATACTAGTAATATTCTTTTTTTAAATAATGATTTTGAAGTTATTAGTTCCTTAGTAAAAAAAGGTGATCTTATCTATTTTGACCCTCCATATGATCCGATTGATTTAACTTCAAAATTTACTGAGTATACAAATCAGGGATTTACAAAAGAAGACCAAATTAGGTTAAAAAAATTTGCTGATTATTTAGTGAAAGAAAAAGGGGCAAATGTTATAATTAGTAATAGTTCAACAAGGTTTATAAAAGAACTATATTCAAATAATAATGAGCAAGCATTTTCAGATGTAAATTATTATATAATTGATTTAGTTCAAGCAAATCGAAATATTAATAGTAATCCTAAAAGACGTAATAAAATAGAAGAAGTTTTAATTTATAATGTAAAGCAAGAAAAGTAGGACAGTTTAATGAAAAAAGAAATAGTTTATAAAGTAGAAAATAATAAAACAATTATACCTCAAGCAGATAAATTGGAAAGTTTATATAATATATTAGTAGCAATTGAGATTAGACCACTTTTTTATCATGATATTGCAGATGATATTGAAGATTTGAAAGATAAGAGACAATGGGATTATTATGCAAGTAGTTTATATTTTTTAGGAGTTGCAAATAAATGAATTTATAATAAACATAAATTTATTTTTATAAATGAATTAGGCTCAGATATATTAAAATCATCAGATAGTAAAAGAAGTTTTATTAATTTAGCTAAAAAGAAATTAGTTGAATATGATTTATTCAACTTAGATGAAAATTATTTAGCTGATAAATTGGAAAATAAGTATAAACTTAGTGGAGAAACTATTTCTCGAAGAATTCAGACTATAAAAGCTTGGATAAAAATAATAAATGAAATTTAATTTTATTTATTATTAAAAATTTAATATTTATATAAAAACTAAATAAATACTATCCTAAAAAACTATATTAGAATTTTAAAATTTTAATATAGTTTTTTAATTATTAATAAAATAATTTTTAAATAAATTTAAAGCAATTATAATCAACTTTTGTTATTATTAATATAGAAATTACCTTGTCATTATTAATAAAATATCTAGGAGCTGATGGTTTTATTTATATGTATAGAAATTAGGTGATTAAATTGTTAAAAATAGCAAATTTATCAAAAAAATTTGGTAATAAAGCAATTTTAGAAAATGTAAATCTTACTTTAGAACCTGATAATATTTATGGTTTACTGGGCAATAATGGGGTTGGAAAAACAACGATCATAAAAATTATTTTTAATGAAATAAATAAAAATAATGGTGAAATAATTTATAATGATAAAAACCAATCAAATATTAATTATAAAGAATGATTTTATTTTACTGAAAATAATGAATTACCAAAAAATCTTTTAGTATATGAATATTTAGAAATTATTAAGGATTTATCCGGATTAAAAAAACAAGATTTTTTGGAACGATTAACTAAGTCTGAACAAATTTTAGATATAAAATTTGAAAAAAATAAGAAAATAAAAAATTTATCAGCAGGTCAGCAAAAATTATTAACTGCGCTTAGTGTGCTTATTTTAAAACCAAAGGTTGTCTTTTTTGATGAACCAACAGCAAATCTAGACCTGGAAAATAAAAAAATAATTGTAAATTTAATTCAGGTACTAAAAAGTAATGAACGAATTATTGTAATAACAACACATTTAATTGAGGAAGTTCAAAATATTTTAACAAATGTTATTATTTTAAATAATGGAGAAATTGTTTATGATGAACCTTTTAATGCCCAAAAGGAAAATTTAAAAAAGCTTTTTGAAATAAAGGTTTCTAATACTACTAATCAAGAAGATATAAAAAATTTGAACAAAGTGGAGGATTACTTAAATGAATAATATTTTAACTTTAAGTAAACTAAAAATTAAATTGTTTTTTAAAAAAATAAGTAATCTTGTTTTAATTAGCATGTTATTGATTCTTTTTATTATCTTAAATGGTCTAGGAAGCGTTTTAATTAAAGGGACAATTGATTTTGGGCTAATTTATATAAATATTTTAATTGCTCTTAATTCACTAATTTTTGCAACCTTTATTGTTTTTTTATCCGTCAAAACTTTTAACAGTGAAATTAGAGATGGGATTAGTAGTATTGAATTAAGATATGGTTGTAAAACAAGAGAATTATTTTTATCACGATTAATTTCTTCGCTGTTATTAATTTTGATTTTTTTTACAGTCAGCGTGATTATAAACATAATTTTTATTGCTTCCACTAGTGGATTTATTAATATTTTTGCTTATCGCTTATATATTTCCGCGTTAGGGTGATATGCCATATCTTCTTTTATTATTTTTGCTATTACTTTATTAATAACTTTATTTTTAAATGAAATTTTATCAGGTATTTTATCAATTATCTTCTTTGTTTTATTAATTTTATCCAGTGCAATGGGACCAATGTTTTTTAAAGATCTTGGTGTAAAAGATAGTAAATTAAATTATCCAAAAATAATTTATAAAAATATTCGTGATTCAGATTTTTTGAATACTTTAAAAAGTTTAGATCAAGAGTTTTTAGATTGAATAGCTTTTAAAAATAAAGTTGAATATAATTCCGATATTAATAATATATCGAATGATATTAATAAGCTAACATTAGGGCCTAGTATTTGAACTAATAAAATTGAACTAGGTAAAGAGTATCCAACACTTGTTCAATTTTATGATTATTTTGATAATTACTTTAATAATCCTAAAAATAATCATTTTTCATATGATGATATTGTAGATTTTAATACAAAGATGTATACATTAGAACCTTTAGAACAACTGTTTAAAAATATTTTATTGAATGTTGATACAAAGTATCAAAAATTAATTAAAATGATGTATCAGCAAAATGCTAATATTGCAGTTTTAACTGAATTAAGTTTAGATTATCAATGAAGTTTCGATGTTCCTCAAAATATTAAATCTGTTGCACAGCAATACAATATTTCTGCTGATAAAATTTTATTTTTTAAAACATTTAATTATTCTCTTAAACGGATAAAGTCTTCAATTTTTAGAGATGGCATTATAGGAAAACTTGACTACAAAGATATTCCTGATCTCCAAAAAAAGAATCTAATGTTAAATCCAATTTTACAAATTGCTGCAATGTTTCAATCAATTAATTATCGGGATTTTTATTTAGATAATGCAATTGCTGCAAGTGGAATAATATTTTCTAATACAATTAATTACAATATTTTGGAATATCCTCTAAATAATAATACAAATTTTGAAACTAATATTGTTAATTATAAAAGAAATTTCCATGTTGAAGTCCTTTATGTTATTTATTTTTTACTAAATAGTGCTTTAATTTGGATATTATATTTACAATTCAAAAAGAAAGTATATATTAGTTAGAAAATAGTTGTTAATAATTTAAAAAATAGTCATTTGACTATTTTTTAAATGAACCTAATATATAATTTTAATTATTTATGATTTGGATTTTTCTGATTAGCACGATTATTATTTGTGCTATTATATTGATCATTATTATGGCTTTGATTTGTGTTATTGCTATTTTTTTGATTTGCTTTGTTATTATTCATCATTTTTATTTCCTTTCTTTTAATTACATTATGATCAGGGATCTTCTTGGGAAAAGAATCTTAATTATTTTTTAAAAGATAATAAAATTATAATAAAATATCTTTGTTACAAAATTTAATTAAATTTTTATTGCTAGTAGATTGCTTTAATTTAATTAACTAATAAATTTAGTTAAGTAATCTAATAAGCTAATAAAATATTAGGTCAATTAATTTTGTAAGAGATATTATATTTATTTTTATAATAGTCTTACAACCTCATTATAATAAAAAATATCTAAATAATTAATATAATTCTTAAGAATTATATTGTCTGGCTATAATTTTTTAATTACCCCGGTCTTTGGCAAATAGCAACAGGGTTCTTTACTTTATTTTTCTTTTTATTTATAATTATTTCATGTATTAACCAAACTCTTGTATTAAAAATATATCAAAATATTAATTATAACTTAAGAAAGTAGGATAAAAAAATATGAAACATTTATTAAATATTTTTAGTGTTGTTGCTTTAGCAACTTCAACTGCTAGTGCAACACTAATAAAGGACTATAATTTTAGCGAAAATACACTACTAAATCGATCTTCAACAATTGATTTAGAAAATGTTAATTTAAATGGAGGAGAAATTAATTTGTATAAAATCAAGGATAAATTTGATGATGATGCAATAGTAACAAAAACCATTTTAATGGGTTTATTACCTCTTAATAAAGGCAACGATGCTGAATTAAAAAAAGTGATTGCAAATTCAACAAAAAATTTTGATAATTGGATTGTTGATTTACCAGAATTACCAGAATTAGAGCATGTGATAAATAATGTATCAATGACATTATTATATGTTGGAAGTGACTATGAATTTGAGAATTATTTAACAATTAATGACTTAATTTTAACGAATTATTCTTTAAATGAAAAACAAGATTTAAATAATGTAGTTAAAGAAAATATATTTAATGATCTTAAAGTTTTATCAGAAACAAGTTTAACTGATGAAATTATTAAGGCAAACAGCAAATATGGCGTTAAAAGAGAGGACTTTGAAATTTCAGAAATTTGATATGATTATGCAATTATTTCGGCCACAGAAACGTCAAATTATAAAGGTAATGTAACGATTATTTATAATGATGTGTATGAAAAAGTTGGTCATATCGAAAGTGGAGTTGTAAAAACTAATGTATATAATTCACATCATGAGGATGCAGAAGTTAAAACATTAGACGTTGATGTTGCTTTGGGCAAAGAAGCTTTCCTAAAAAAATATTCAAGTATGTCATATGTAGTAACAGGATATACTGATAATAATGGCCGTGGTGAAGAAGGTGGAAGAAGAGAACTTAATAGTATTACAGGTGAAAATGTTACATATAAAGACTTAAATTTAAAATCTAATTCGGATAATAATGTTATATTTACTAGAGACTATAGTTCAACGAACTGAAACAAAGCTCGTGGAGAAATTTCAGTTCGTTGAATTTCTGATAAGAAAATCGAGATTCAATTAGTAGTACACACAGAAGCATGAGCCACAGCATGAAATGCATACTGATCACGAGTAGAAGCACAAGCAATGATTTCAGAAATTAAATTCTTTTAATGAAAAAACAAGTATTCCAAGAAATTTTAACTTTTAAAATTTTACGTTTTCTATTAACAAGATGAATTAAGTCAAAATCATTCTGAATTATTTTTTCACTTATGTGTGCTATTAATATTATTATTTTGTGATCATTATCAGCTAAATTAGTAACTTTTTCTGATAATAGTTTAGTATTATTAATTATTTTTACAAATGCCGCTGGAATTTGTTTTATCGCGATTTTTAACATTTATTCGTTAATTCAGATTTATATTAAAGACCAAGAAAATGGGATTTATAGTTTAGAAAAACGAATGGGAGTTTCAAAAAATAATTACTTTTTTACGAGACTATTTGCTAATAAAATTATTATTTGATTTTGATTTTTACTTAGTGTTTTATTGTTTCTATTTTTTGTCGGAATATTTACAAAGAGTGAATCTGGATTCTTTTTTAGTAAAGTTTTACCAGGATTATTTACTCAAGTTATTTTTGACCTAGTATTTTCTGGAATTGTTTTAATATTAGTTGCCACAAAAAATATTAAATTATCTTCTAGTTTAGCAGGGGCTTTAACAGCTATTTTCATGATTTTTCCTTTTATAGGAATGATTCAGTTTACACTTTTTGATGCTAATCCATCAAAATATCGTTCTTTTAACCTTCAATATGTTGATTACACTCATATGTATGATTTAGAACAAATCCAAGAAAAATATCCAAATGGAGTTTTAGATAATTTATATAAAGATTTTAAAAATAATAGTATTAAACCACTTAAATTAATCAGTAGTAACTGTGATGCTAATCAAGAAACTAATCAGGATTGCATAGCATATTTTGAAAAAATAGATTTTCAAAAGGCATATGATCAAGGAGTCTTTTTAGATCTTGAAAATATTGTTAATAATAATGTTTTTAGTGAAACGGAAGATAAAACATATAAGTATGTGACAGAGTTAACAGAAGATTTTAAAAATACTTTTTCCTATCAATTTTTTACCGCAGTAAATAATAGGGTTAAAAATCAAGGTGATTTTAGTAAAAGTTGATTTAATGGTAAAAATATTAGTAATTATAATAGTCCGGGTCAATTGGGAGACACCCTTGCAATTTTATCAGACGTCCAATTAGATGGTGTTAATAAACATGAATTATTAGAAATAACAAATTTATTAAACAGTTATTATTCAAATTATTTTACAATTAAAGATACAAGGGTAAAAACTAATCCGAATGATAAAGGATTGTATTGGTTAACTCTCTCACAAGAAAAAATAAGTTTTAGTACAAAACATAATTTGGGAACAAAAATGATGATTTATATGTTAAGTCAGTTATTTAATGTAAAACAAAAGCCAATTTGACAGTCAACTGTTGATATTAATTTACAAACAATTGAGGATTTAAAAAAATATAATTTTAAACTTAAATTTATGTTAAATCCCTTTACAACTTTAATTTTAACATCATTATATAGTGGTAATAATAATTATTTAGCTGATAATAAAATTCATAAATATGATTTTATGCTTCCTGATTTTCGAACAGTTAAATTTAATTTTGTACCTGTTGATTCTCAAGGAGAAAATATTATTTACAAAATAGCTGGATATCAAGACACAGAACGACCATTTAACATTGCAATTATTTATCTTATTTGATCAATTACGGGCATTGCCTTAATGGGAATTGGCTATGGGATATTTTTACGAAAAGCAAAAATATAGAAAGGGGTTAATTTTATGAAATTTGAAATAAAAAATTATAGTAAACTTTTCAAAAATGGAGCTGGAATTAACGGACTTTCAATGGAATTCAATAGTGGTGATATTGTTGGTCTAATTGGAGATAATGGTGCTGGAAAATCAACTTTTATTAAATGTATTTTCCGGGAATATGAAAAAGATACAGGAGAAATTTATTTGGATGGTGAAAACATGCAAATAAAAGATTTGCGACAATTTTCTTTATTTCCAGATCAGAGTATTTATCCGAATGGAATTTCAATTTATGATTTTATGTATTATACAGCTAGTTTATCGGGAATAAAAAATAATGCAATTAAGGAAATTGTTTTAAAAGCCTTACAGGCAGTTAATCTTTTAGAATACAAGAATAAAACATTTAAAAATCTTTCAGCGGGGATGCAGAAAAGAGCTTTATTAGCTAATGCTTTAATTACTAAGCCAAAAGTTCTATTTCTTGATGAACCAACAGCCAATCTTGATGTTAAAACAAGAGTGCAATTTTTAGACTTGCTTAAAAGCTTGGCTGAACAAGGGGTGGCTATTATTATTACTACTCATTTAATTGATGAATTAGCCCAAATTATTAATCGTCTTGTTATTATTGAAAAAGGGGAAAAAGTTTTTGAGGATGCAATTAATAAAACTATTGATATTCGAAAAATCTATCAAGATGTAACAAAAAGTAGTAGCGAAAAAATTAATTTGTCAGTATTTACAGATAATTAATTATTAAGTTTTATATAATAGGTATTTAAAAACAGGCAATTAGCCTGTTTTTAAATACCTATTTACTTTTTTGTTTTCTTGGGTGTTTAACAATTTTTTTGCTGATTTTTTCTCATCAACTATCATTAATTTTTTGTTTTAATTCTAATGAATAGATTGGTTTAAAATACCAAATTATTAAATAAAATATTGTAAACAATAGTGGTCATATTCATGAAATAACAAATAAGAAATAATAAATCTCTTTTTGTTGGCCAATAAATATTTCGGCCACCGCTTTATAACCAAACGAAGTGCCGAACCCTAAGTTGTATACTTCAATGCCAAGACCAATAATTGTTGTATAAACAATACTTCTTTGAATAAAGGTTTTATCAAAGCGGGTTTTAGTATAACCGTAAGTATATAAGAATAAATAAGAAAAGAAAATTGTAATATGACCAAACATATCTTGTCAGTATCAATAATTTGTAAAACTCATATTACTTAAGTTTGCTGGGAAAAATACTGTTGCACAAGGCCCAATTAATCCTAATGGCAAAGTACAGTCCATAAATAACTTATTTGGTTTAATTAATAATATCATGATTGTAAATGCTGAGAAATTACAAAACTCCAATCAAAAATAGTTTTGTCAATTTTGTCAGGCATTTTGTTTATCATCAAGATATAAATGATTTAAGTAAAATCAAATTTCAGTAATCAAAACTAAGAAAAATAGCAAATAGCGAAAGCTAAGATCATATTTCTTATTTTCCCTGATTTTTAAGTAAAAATTAGGGAAAAGATATAATGTCAGAGGTAACAAAAATAATCCAAAAATAGCGAAAATATATGCTGCTGTTTCCATTCAATGTTCTCCTTTTTTTCTTTCCGTTTAATAGTATCATTATTTTTTTATTAAAAGCAACAAAACTATTCTCTTTTACCAAGAATAAATAAGGCAGCACTAGCTTTTATTTAATGGAAAATAGCAAATAATAGGGGATTTTTAATAGGGGATTTTAAGAAATTATTCCAAACAAAAAACATATACTATTTATAAAACTCTAGTATATGTTTTTAAATATCATTAAGCATATTATCATTAAAAAGATTTAAAGATTAACTTACGGTTACAGAAATTTGGGCTAAACCACCACTTAGAGCAGTAACATTGATAAAAGTTGTCCCTTTTTCTTTTGCATAAACGGTAATTATATCTCCATCTAACTTAGCTTGTGCTACTCTTTCATCACTTGAAGAAATATAAATACCACGTAGGTCGCTGTAATTTATTATCTGAACAGTAGCAGATTCACCCGATGGAAGATTAGTTAATTGAGTTAAACTAAGTTGGATATAAGTTGGTGAAATTTGAACATAAATTGATAACATTCCCGCATTAGATGTTGAAATATTAATGTATGTTCAACCAATTCTAACTCCGACTACTTTAATATATCCTTCAGAATATTCATATTTAATTAGACTAGGATCACTAGCTGCAACATTAACATCTCTTAGTTCACTATAATTTAAAATTCTAATAACACCATCATAACCAGGAGTTAATCCTAATTGATTAATATCGGTTCTAATTTGAACAATGTCATTTTCAATTTTAACATTAATTGTTACACTATTGGCATTATCAGCTGAAACATAAATTTCGACTTTACCGGTTTTTTCCATTGAGTTAACATTAATTTGACCATTGTCAGGATTATATCCTACTTTTAGTAAACTATCATCACTAATTCTTACGGAAACATTTTTTAAATCACGGAAATTAATGATGTTAATATTTTCGTAATCATTTGATTGTAGTCTAACATAATTTAAATCTAATTTAATATCAAAAGTAATAACTGAAACTGTAATTGCTTTATCTGTTGTGGCATTATCAGCTGATACTCAGATTTTTGTATTTCCAGTTTTGTTTGCTGTAATACTAATTTGGCCAGAAGAAGCATCATAACTTGCTGTGGCAATATTTTCATCAACAACTGAAACCTTTAAATTAACAAATTTACTATATTGTTTGACGTTAATAATTCTGTTTTGCTCAACATTAAAAGTAATTTCGCTGTTATCTAATTCAATTGGATATAAATCTTCTTTGTTAACTGTTACTTTTATTGTTGCATTATTTGGACTATTATCAGCAGCAATTGAAATATTAGTTTCCCCAACTAAATTTTTTGATGAAATTGTTAAAATTCCAGTACTAGCCTCGTATTCAACAGTCGCAATATCTTCATTCTCTGATGAAACAGTAACATTTTTTAAATCCTCGAAATTCATGATTTCTACTGTATCAGAATCTGCTTTTGTTAAATTTAGATTTTTATTCGATAATTTAATGGCAAATTCATCTTCTTTTAAAACAGTTACCGTGATTTGACTTTTTTCTTTCATGTTGTCAGCTGTAACTTCAACCAAAACAACCCCAGCAGCTCGCCCTGTTACGGTAATTACTCCATTAGCATAACCAACAATAGCAATCTCATCATTTTTACTGTTGACTTGAATATTTTTTAGATCAGTTTTATTTGTAATTTTAATGTTAATTGATTCATAAATTTTTAAATCACAACTATTTGAATCTAAGTTTATGGCTGTTTTATCCGTAGTCGGATTTGAAGTTCCACATGCAACAACTGATGTTGTAGTGGTAGCCACGATTCCAAAAGTTGCTAGAAAACTTAATAATTTTTTCACAAATTAACCCTGCTTTCTTTAATACCCATCCACCCTCTACCAAAGTTTTGATAAATTGATTTATATTAAAGTGATAGTTTTGTTATTAACTTTATTATAACATTTTTGAAAAGATATTAGAATTTCTATCGCCTAGCAATTTAAGATAGTTTGATTTTAAAAAATAATCATACAACAGCAGAATAATCCTTTTTTCTAGACTATTGCATTTTATTTTTATCATTCTATAATAAAGATAGTATCAAATATAACTAGATGTATTTCCAAATGAATTCCAATAATAATTAAAGAAAGCGAGATTTAAAAAAATGAAACACTTATTAAACATTTTTAGTGTGCTTACTTTAGCAACAACTAGCGTTAGCGCAACGTTATCAAAAGATTTTAGAGATGGAGAACAACAATTATCTTCCCGAGCTTCAACAGTGGATTTATCAACCATTGAATTACAAACTGGGGATATTAATTTATTTAAGATTAAAGATAAATTTGATGATGAAAAATTAGTAACAAGAACTATTTTAATGGGATTATTACCTTACAATAAAGGGAATGACACTGAGTTAAAAAGTATTATAGCTAGTGTCAACCGTAATTTTGATAATTGAATTGTTGATTTACCAGAATTACCAGTAATTGAACAAGTGGTAACAGATGCATCAATGACATTATTATATGTTGGGTCAGATTATGAATTTGAAAATTACCTAACGATTGATAATTTATTATTGAGTAATCATTCTTTAACAGAAAAACAAGATTTAAAAACTGTTATTCAAAAAACAAGTTTTGATAATTTAAAAACAATATCAGAAGCAATTATTATTGATGAAATTATTAAGCAAAACACTGAGTATGGTGTAACAAAGGCCGATTTTAAAATTTTAGAAATGTCTTATTCATATACCCTTGTAACAGCAACAGAAGAATCAAATTATAAAGGTAATGTAATTATTACTTACGATAATATTTTTACAGGGTTAGGGGAAATGGAAAGTAAAGTTGTACGATCAGATTCATATGCTACTCCTCAAAAGGATAAAGATGAGAAAACTGTGACTGTTGATGTTAATCTTGGCCGCGAAGTATTTTTAAAAAAATATTCGAAAATGTCTTATTTAGTTACAGGTCATAATTGGGATAGTGCTGGTGAGACTTGGTATTTAGATAGTAGCAAAGGTCAAAATGTTGTTTATAAAGATTTATCATTAATTTCAAATGATAATAACCAATTATTTAATCGCCAATATCATAATGTTAATCAAACAAAAACTTGAGCAGAGTTACAAACAAAATGAGCTGATAATTATCAGTTAGAAATTAAATTATTTGTAAATACTTGAGCATCAGCATCAGCTATAAACGGTTACTGAGCAAGAGTAGAAGCCCAAGTAAAAATTTCAGATATCCATTTTTTCTAATTTTCAATTTAAAAACTATAGTCAAAAAAATAACAATTATCATTTAAGTAATAAAAGTATTAGCTATAAATATAATACTTTTATTATAATTAAAGTCATTGTTTGGGTTTTAACTTTATTTCTTATTTTGCTTAATAAAATTTTTTAATTTTTATTAAAAATATTTTTAAATAAATAAGTTATTATTAGTTTATAATTTAATAGTATCAAAATAGAAAATTCCTAGGCTTAAAATTAATTAAATAAAATATTTTTATAAATTAATTAATAATTAAATTTTAAAATAAAAACAATAAATTAAATATTATAAAAGGAGGATATCAATAAGAATGAATGTTATCGAACTAAAGAATTTAACAAAAATTTTTGACTTTAACACTGGAGCATTTGATATTAGCATAGATGTAAAGCAGGGAGAAGTATACGGCTTTATTGGTCCTAATGGTGCAGGTAAGACAACAGTAATTAGACAAATGATCGGTTTTATTAAGTCAGATAGTGGTACAGGTCAAATTTTAGGACATGATATTTGAAAAAATAGTAATACTATTATGAAAGATTTAGGTTATTTATCGGGAGAGATTTTTTTACCAGATTTTATGATTGGTTTTGCTTATTTAAAATTATTAAGTGAGATACGAGGTAATGTTGATTGACATTATGTATTAAAATTAGTAAATTATTTTGAGCTTGATGCTAATACAAAAATAAAAAAAATGTCAAAGGGAATGAAACAGAAAGTGGCGATTATTGCCGCATTTATGCACAAACCAAAAGTTTTAGTATTAGATGAACCAACAAGTGGTCTTGACCCATTAATGCAACAAAAATTTAATAATTTAATTCAAGAATTAAAAAGCCACGGCACTTCCGTTTTTATGAGTTCGCACATTTTTGGTGAAATTGATAATCTTTGTGATAAAGTAGGGGTTATTAAAAAAGGCAAAATGGTTTCAGAAATTTCAATGGAAGAAGCCAAAAATAACTCTGAAAAAAAATATGAAATTAAATTTTTTACTGAAGAGGATTATAATAATTTTATTAAAACAGAATGAAATATTTTAGAGCAAAATAATGTCACTAGAGTTACGATAATTAGTGTTCATAATGAAAAAGTCAATAATTTTTTAAAATTTATAACTGAGTATAGACTTGAATATTTTAAAGAAATTCCATTTAATTTAGAAGAATTTGTTATGAAATATTATCAAGATGAGGTGAAGTTCAATGATTAATTTTAAATATGCCAAATCACAATTTAAAAGCATTAAAATACCGATAATTCTTTTTTCAATTTTTTTATTTGCATCACTAATCCCGGCATTTACTTATAAGTATATGGCTCCATATTTGTCAGTTTCAGATATTCCAAATGGAAATAGGCAAAGCCAAGGAGCAGCAAATATGATGGACTACACATACTTTGGTCTTGTTGGCTGCGCATTATATTTTGTCTTTAGTATAATAATGATCTATCGGCTATTAAATCGTGAAGTTGATAAAGGTTATTTTGCTGTTTGATTAGCAACACCAATGTCACGACGTACTATTTTAAATTCAAAGCTTTTCACAATCTTAATTACGATTTTTAGTATTCAGATTGCTTTGTTAATTGTTCAGTTTACTTTATTGCCAATTTTAACAAAAGATTTTAGCGCTGAAATTGCTGGAAATTTATTGCTCTTTAATATTAGTTATATGCTTTTAATTTTATTATGAGTATCAATTAATTGACTAATTATTACTTATTTTGATAAAGCAACAGTTGGTATTTCAGTTGCAACTGCTGTAACAATTGTTTTTATTGGTTTTTATATGATTTTTATTTTTGCAAGAGAAGCTAATTTTGATAAACTAAAATATTTTAGATTTGGTTCAATTCGATCATTGTTAAATTCACCATTGCATTATGCTCCGTTGTCATCATTGTATGGCGAACCTGGAATTTCGCCATTTCCTCCTGGCTTTGTTGGGGTAGTAACTACGGAATATCTGGGGGGAGCAAAAGCTAGTGAATTTGCCTGGCAAATGCCACTAATGTTAGGAACAGCAATTGGCTTTTATGCCTTAGGAGATTGATTTATTTGCAAACGTAACTTTTTCTTATAAAATTACCTTAAAAAGTTTGGTGAAAGCCTTGCTTTTTTTTTTTTTTTTTAAAATAAGGATATATTTTAAAAAAGAAGGAGGGAAAAAATGTACCGTGTTGACCGGAACAATTTTTACACAAATGAAAAAAAAGCCAGTATTTATACCCCCGAGCATGTTTCTGATTTTTTATATAAAATCTTAAAACCAACAATTAAATCAGGTGTTATTTTTGATCCCTGTGTGGGAGCAGGATCATTATTAAAACCCTGAAAAGAACAAGGGTGACAAACAATTGGGGTTGATATTGAATCAAATGGGGATTGAGAAATTGATTATTTAATTAATTATTTGGAATTAACAAAAAAGGATTTAAATGATATTGCCCCGGCCTTAGTAATAATGAATCCCCCTTTTAATATTGACCAAAAAACTAGTAAATATATTAAAGAACATTATGAAGGACGCCCACTATTACCAGAAATTTGATTGCAAAAAGCAATTGAATTATTTGGCAAAGATACTCCAATTGTGATGTTTACTCCATATGGCTTTCGTTTAAATCAAACAGTCGTTAGTAAACGCTGACAAAAATTTTTACACCATACTTACCCAGAAATTAGCTCGATTATTTCCTTACCAAAAAATATTTTTAAAAATGTCTTATTTCACTCTGAAATTTTAGTTTTTAATATTAAAGGTTTAAAACCACACTATTTTTTAGGGCAAGAGTAAAATGGCTTCTTCAAAGCAATTACAGTTAAATGCCAACCAGCATATCTCAAAATATAGCAAAAGTAAAGCAGATGACAAAGACATTTATCTTAGTATTATTGAAGTAATTATGTATTTAAAGAATCGTTTTGCTTCGGAAGTCGGGGAAAAAGGGGATGAGAAGAAATACTATATTTCTTTTACCAAAACTTTATCAATTGATTTCATGCTAAAGATGATTAAAAGTAAAAGTAAACGCACTGAATATTACCATCATTATAATGAACGAACAATTAAACCAGAAGGGGGTTTTATCTTATTAAGGTCAAATCACGACCCTGATTTCTGTCGAATTCTATTGATTTCGGAATTAAAACGGCAAGGGACAAATGACCAACGCCTCCAAGAAGGAAAGAAAAAGCAAGCGAAAGGAAATGCGATTGAACGATTAGGCAAGAATTTAATTGGGATTCGGGCCATGATGATGCATGAAAAAATTACGCCTTTTATCTGTTTTGGCTGAGGATGTGATTTTAACCATGAAGATACTTATATTGATTCCAAACTTTTTATGATGAATGAATTTTATCAGATCAATACTATCTATGTCTTTAAAAAAGATGGTGGGTCAGATTATAATTATTTTGCCCCTGTATCAATGTTTTTTCGTGAAGAACGTTGGACAATTAAAGAAATGTATGAATATATGAAAGAAATTGCGGAAACGGCTTTTCGCTACTATACGCAATAAAATAAATTTCAAGGAATAAATTTTTTTAAAATTTAATTGCTAAAAAAGGTAATTTAATATTCTTTTTTTCCATCCTTTATATAATAAAGTTATAAAGGAGGTGAGTAAAAGTTATTCCAAATTTTAAAAAATCTCTATTATATTTTAATTTACTGACTTTTTCCAGCTTCTTTTTAAAACCCAAAGAAGTTAAATCATTTTATCAATATAGTCCCAATATTACATAGTCAATTTATTAATTCTTATTATTTAGTAAAATATATTTAAAAACAGAACCTTTTCAAAACATAATATAAAAATAAAAAGTTATTCAATTGAATACCTACAATAAAATAGACACATAAAAAGTTAGTTATGTGTCATAATTTTATTGAAAGGTATTCTTTTATTATGGGAACAAAATGATTTACAAAAAACGAAAAACTTAATATTTTAAAATATTATAAGGAACATGGTTGAGCAAAAACAATTAAAAAATTTGAAATTACAACAACAACTTTATCTCGTTGAAAAAAAGCAATTAAAATTAGTGGCGAAAAAGCATTAGAACCAGGGAAAGGTCCACAATCAAAAGGGATTCGCCGAACAGGGCGACCAAAAGATCTTAACTTTGAACAAATGACAAAAAAAGAATTAATTGAATATATTGAAATGATTCAAGATGTAAAAAAGTCCTTGACCAAATCGAAAAAGAAGAAATTCCAAACGATTTGGTCCTTAAAGAAAAAATACAAGATTAAATATTTATATAAAATTTTAAATGTTTCTAGAGCTGGTTATTATAATTGATTTAATAGTGGTATGAAAGCATTTAATAAATGAAATAATACAATTGCAAAAATAATTAAAACATTATTTCTAAGTTTTAAGAAAATTTATGGATATAATATGCTAACGTTAATTATCAATAAACTATATAACTGAAATTTAAAACCACATATTGTTTATAGATATATGAAGAATATGAACTTGAAGTCAATTGTTAGAGTCAAAAAATTTAATTATCGATTATCTTCTGGTAGTAAAAGACATGAAAATATCATGAATCAAGATTTTTCAACCACAGATATTAATCAAAAATTGGGAACAGATATAACATATTTACTAACAAATGATAAAACCTACTTTTTATCAATTGTTAAAGATTTTCATACTAATGAAATTTTGGACTACCAAATAAGTAATAATTTAGGAACAGAATTTGTTTTTAAAAATATAATTAATTCTTGAGTAAAAGCTGGAAAACCATCAACTTGAGTACTGCAATCAGATCAAGGTTTTCATTATACAAATTCTGATTATGAAAAATTATGCAATTATCTTGGAATTAGAATTTCAATGTCCAGACGTGGGAACTCTTATGATAATGCCCACACAGAATCATGGTTTGGCACTATGAAAACTGAATTTTTATATCATATAAAAAGAAAAAAACGAACAGCTAAATGAATTAATGAAAATCTTCCTAAATATATCTACTTTTACAACAATTTTAGACCACAAGTCAAATTAAAAGGAATGAGCCCTGTTCAATACAGAAAGTCATTCCCTCAAGTAACTTTTTAAGTGTCTATTTTTCTTGACATATTCAAATTGAATAACTTTTTTGTTAATAATTTATTTTTTTTGTTATAATTATTATAATTTATCATTAAATATCAAAATAAATCAAAATAGTTTATCAATATCAAATTGTATCAAATATCACAAAATATTATGGTTGGGATATGGGTGGGTTTAGTAGAAGGTAAAAACTATGAAAAGTTTATTAGTAATTTTAAGTTTAATGAATACACCGGCAGCCGGAGTAGCTCCAGTGGTAACATCAACAGAAAATGTTTTACACATTAATGATGATGCAAAAGAAATGATTGAAGTTAAGCATAGTCTTGATTTAAAAGGATTTGTGGATCCAAATAATCCAGGAACCCTTGTTGAAGGAGAGCTTGATTTTACAGAAAGTTTAGTTGATTTTATTGAAACAACTAAAAACCAATTAGCTGAATTAAATGCGACAAGTTTTGAAGTAACCGCTGGGGAATCTCATTTTAATAATACTGCAATACCAGGTCATGCAATTAATCTTGGACCAATTCTAGATGAAATTTTACATGCTAAAACATATGAAGTTCTTAGCTTAACAGCAACAGTAACTGGACCATCAGAGTATGATAATTATCAGTTTGGTTTATCAGCGCAAATAGTTCTTGATGGTGTTGAAAAAACAATGGAAATGGATTCATTTCTAAAAAGTCAAGAATTAGCATGATTCCAAATTGCCGGAGGATTTTATAATCTTTATAACATTGAATTCTCAGTGGGGCAATCAATTGAACATACTGATGATAACTTTATTTCAAATATTGCTTTACCAGACTTAGGATTTGATTATGTTGGTTTCCAAGTTAGAGATCTTTTCAGAAATAATGAGGAATTTATTAAATTAGTAATCAGCACAATTAATAGTCAGTTAAAAACAAACATTAAAACAATTAACGTAGAAAAAGTTTCAAAAGTAGATGGAACTAATCCGGGGGTTGTTGGTGCTGAATATGGTGAATTCGAAGTTATTAATGAAGAACTTGTGTATGTTTCATTTTCATCAGCAGATGCAACTGGAATTTATCACATGTTAATCCAAGCATAGAACAAAAAAAGAGAGGAAAATTTCCTCTTTTTTTCTTTTTTTCTTTAAAAAACAAAATAAAAAAAATATTAACTTACCGATAATTAAAAAATTACGATATAATTACCCTATGAATGGGAAAAGGATAGAAATAAAAAATTTGCACAAAAAGGTTAAGGACTTAGTCATTATTAAGGATTTAAGTCTCGATATAATGAAAGGAGAAAAAATCGCAATTTTAGGGGCAAACGGAAGTGGAAAGACAACTTTAATTGAAATTATTGCCGGAATTACAAAACCATCTTCAGGAACAGCCAAGGTCCATACTCAAGGATCAAAAATGAAACGGTTAGGACTGCAATTTCAAGAAGGGTACTGGCCAAAAGGAGTTACACCTAAAATTATTATTAATTATTATACAAATAAAAAAGATCGTAACAGTGCTTGATTAAAAAAATTAATTGAGATTTTTGAAGTTGAGCCATATTTAAAAAAAGATTTAAATAATTTATCAGGAGGGGAAAAACAACGCTTTAATGCAATGTTAGCAGTTATTAATCAACCAGAAATTATTATTTTAGATGAGTTAATTACTGGGCTGGATTTAAAAATGCAAATGAAATTAATTGCTTTTTTTAAAACCTATCTAAAAGAACACCCTGATAAAACTTTAATTTTAGTTTCACATCATCCTGAAGAAGTTGAGGAAGTCTGTGAACGTATTATTTTATTAGAAAAAGGAACATTAATTGTTGATGCCCCATTAACAGAAATTAAACAAAAATATGGTAGTGTCCGCAATTTTATGGAGCAATATTATCAAGAAATGGGAGTGGTTGTGTAATGTTAGATAATTATTGACAAAAAGTGAAAACGAATTATTTTGAGTTTAACTTATTTTTAAGAAAAAACTTAAGTCTATTATTTTTATCAATTTTTAAAAGTTTTCGAACTTATATCTATGTTTATGTCATTCCAATTATTTTCTTGGTCGTAATTTATGTCTTTCAATCATATGGGGGAATTAATAAACCATTACCCCCAATTGTTGCTGGGTATTTGTTAATTCCTGGTTTTGGGATTGGAATCTTAATTAATACTTTAATTTCTGAATGAAAAGCTTCAATCTTTTTAAAACGGATTAATATTTTAGGAACCAATAAGTGACAATTTTTATTATCAATTTGAATTGTCGGTTATATTTTAGGAATGTCAGCAATTTTACTTGGTATTTTTATCATGTTAATTCTTGGCGAATTTATTGGGACAAAAAATAGTAATATTTTTCTAGAAACTTTTAGTTTTTTTAATTATGGTTCATCAACACAAGTCTTCATGGCTTGGTTTGGCTTTTTCTTAGGTTGTTCAATTGTTGTTATTACTAGTATTGGGATTGCAAGTATTATTGCAGGAGCTCTGCGTAGTGTACCATTGTGCCAAAGTTTAACGATTTTAATTTTAATTGTTTGTATCCCGTTATCTGATCTATTTCTAGGTCCAACAATTATGGGGGAAGCACCAAAAGTTTTTATTATTTTATCGTATTTGATTCCGCAAAAATATGGGGCATGAGCAACATTTTTATCGGTCGCGGGTGGCAATATTGATTATATTTTGGCCAATCCGGGTATGAAGACCACGATGATTAGTTTTACAAATTTATATGGACCAATTTTTGGTGGGTTAGGCTATGGATTAGGTTTACTAACAATTTCCTTTTTCACTTTTAACTGGAATAACCGGGGATAGAGCGATGAAAAAGTTACTAAGTTTCCTCGGAACAGTTAGCCTAATTATCCCACCAGTGACAAGTTTAGTCGGTTGCTCTTATTCGTTTTTAGGACCCGATTTAGCAAGTTTGCCTAGTTATGATTGAAAACAAGAAGAACCATATTTTAGTGCCTATCAACCAACATCAATTTCAAATTCAGTTATTAATAGTGGTCAATTAAGAGTTGATAATTCAGAACGCTATCTTAATTATCGTAATTTTAATACTGGTTATAAAAATCCAAAGGGTATTTATAAGCAAGCCGTAACAGGGGCACCGTTAAATGCCGCTTATTTACCGAATGGGAACTATCGCAAAGACTTTGGTGAACGTGATCGTAATTTGCTATTTTCCCAAATTAATAGTATTTTAGATTGAAATCCCGCAGTTGATCAAGATTTAAAATATAATCAAAGTGATCAAAAATTATTGAAAACAAAAAAAGTAGCTGGAAAATGAGTAACAAAACAAGATCCGACGGTTAAAACAATGAATATGGGTTTAGCAGTTCGTAGTACAAGTGGGGAAAGTACCGTTGTCGGAACAAACCGTTTATTTAACTATAATTTTAATAATTGACAGTATGTTAATACTTTTACTGCGTGAGCCGGAGCCGCTGATGAAGGAATTATTGTACCCCCACCAGCAGATGCTGTTAATGCTGCGCATATTAATGGAACGAAAATGTACGGTAATATTTATTTAGACGGTTATAATGGTTTAACAAGAAGTATGCTAACTGATTTTTTGGCCAAAGATAGTAATGGTAATTATTTAATTGTTGATGTTTTAATCGCAATGGCAAAATATCTTGGTTTTGATGGTTGGTTTTGAAATTATGAACCAAATGGTGGGGCCCCAGATGGTTTTATTATGGATATTAGTGGTGCAACCGGGATTATTAATCAGTTTATGAACAAGGTAAAAAGTAGTTCAGACCCTGCTATTAAAAATTTACAAATCATTAGTTATCGCAATTACGGTAATCTAAAGTATTTAGATAATGGCCAAGTTTATGATGTCTTAGCTGATCAATTAGCAAAAGCAACTGATGGTCATTTTCAACAAGACTTTTATGTTTATCCAAATGAAACTATTAAATGATCAAGCCATAACCCAAATTATAATCCCCTGGACCTTTATAATATGTATAATCTTGGTGGCTGGATTAATAACGAAATATTTTATAATGAAAAGCGGATTGGAACTCGTGATATTCGGGACTTAACGCAATTACATTTAGATCCAGCAACAAATCAGCCTTATACTGATGTGATTAAAGAAAATGATGATTTACGAAAAAATAAGTGAGCTTTTTCGGGTAAGAATGTTAATTCATTGAGTATTTTTGCCTCTTCAACCGCAACTGATTTGGCCCGTAGTTATTTAGATAAACAACCAAAAATTAGCTTAAAAAATGACTTATATGCAGTAATGCTTCAAAATGAATATGATGATATGATTTACACTGGCCGCAATCGCTTTTTAAGTAATGATGATCATGGTTCAATTTCCCTTGATTCCAATTTTGATGTTTCCCACATGAGTTATGGTGTTGGAAATGTTGTTTTAGAAAATACGGTTTTATTTGATAATGATCCTGATGCTTTGGCTGAATTCAAAACTAATTTTTCAACTGGGCAGGGACAATTATTTGTCAACGATGATGGAACAGTTATTAAAAATTACCCATGAAATAACCGTCGGCTAACAGATACCCAGCCAACTTATAAATGAGATATTCATAAAACAATTAATAATAATAATAATGAACAGGTGAAGACCGTTAAAGGTTATTACGATTATTATGATGCTTACCAAAAGGGCAATTCGCTTGCTTTAGGAAGTGGCTTTGATGAGAATGGAAAAGTAATCCCAGGAATAATTGACCAACCAATTGTCTGAAATATTATGGGGACTAATTATCAAAGTAGTGCCAAAGAACTTAATTTTAAAATCAAACTTAATAATTGAAATAGAACCGAATTAAAAAAATACTTTAATATAGTACCAGTTGTTACATTAAATGATGGCTCAACAGTTAACATTAATGATGTTAAATTAAAAGATTT
This sequence comes from Spiroplasma syrphidicola EA-1, assembly GCF_000400955.1. Classification (NCBI taxonomy): domain Bacteria; kingdom Bacillati; phylum Mycoplasmatota; class Mollicutes; order Entomoplasmatales; family Spiroplasmataceae; genus Spiroplasma; species Spiroplasma syrphidicola. The sequence goes on along the minus strand of NC_021284.1, from coordinate 742,014 downwards.
AGCAAATAATTGAATAGATTTAACAGCTAATATTAGTCAAAATATTGTTTTAAAAAGTGATCAAAAAATTGCTAAACTTGGTTTAGCAATAAGTCCAACAACAAATGGAGCAAAAACTCCAGTTAAAATGAATGTTGGGGAATTTAAAGTTCACAATCTTAATCTGCCAGCCCCAACAACAGTTAATACAATAAATGGTAATTACATAACTAATTTAAACAATGAATATAGTATTTATCGCGATGACAAATATAATATTCGCTTAAATTGAACAATTAACGAAAATTTACGTGATGAAATCAGTTATTATCAAATTTATTTGGAGAATGGGAATGGGGCGTATTATTATTTAGGCCAAACAACAAATCGTAATTATTATCTTCATAGTTTAGATTTACAAGCAAATAGTAAAATTATAATTAAGACAGTAAATAGAGATAATCCTAATAAATCAACTTATCAAAGTTGAACGATAAATTAAAGATAATTATGTTTCAATTAATTAGTGAAAAAGCAATAGAAATGGTAATTGTGCTTGAATAAGATCGTGAGTCAATATCTAGTTTGATTTATTAATCTTAATCAGTGATTTTAAAAATAACTTACTAAAAGTTATTTTTTTATTTTTCCTTGTGAAAAAATCATAAGAAAATAACCAAAATTTACCAAAAATTTTTCAAGTTTACTAAGTTACTATAATTTTAGCAGAGGACTAAAGTTAAATTATTATATAATTTTAAAAATATTAAAGATAAATGGGGAATTTTATGAGAACACTTAAAAGAACACAGTATTCAATATTTTTTATCAGTATTGTTGCCTTTGTTATTGTCTTAAATAATTTGCTGATATTACTATTTAATCATTTTTTTCCAATTAATAATCTTAGTTACAGTCTTTTCAATATTAGCTATATCTTAATAATTTTTACGTTATTTGTTATTTACATGGCATTATTAATTCAATTGCATAAAAAACTAAAAGATAAAACTAATTCCCAGAAATATAACGATATTTTAATAGTAAAAAAAACTTTTGCCAATAATGGTCTTTTAATTTTTCTTTGATTAATTAATATTTTTGTTATTTTTTATAAACTTTTTATTAATTTTTACTGATCTTTTTTAACCAAACTAGCTTTTTCTAATTTATTAGAAGCCTTTAATGATTTATATTATTTTTTAGTTTTTCTTTATGCCTTATTTATTCTCTTTTTCTTAATAACAATAATTATTATTTATAGCATTAAATTTTATTTTAAAATAATTACTAATATTTCATTGTTAAATAGTTTTGATGAATTAGTCCTGACATATTTTAATTATTTATTTGTTATTGAAAACAACCCTCAAAATCATCTGTTTTATCATGAAACTTATTTAATTCCATTTAATATTAAAAGAATTAACCTCGTATCTGATTTACGTGAATCAATTCTTTTAAATCAGTTTAAAAAGGGGAATGCACCCCCTTATTTTTAAGAAAAAATAATATTAAATTAAAAATATTCTATAAAAAATAAAACTTAATTAAAGGAGTGAAACAAAATGAAAAAATTAATAAGTTTATTAGGAGCTGTTACACTAACAGCAACTAGTGCAACTGCAGTTGTTGCATGTCATACAAAAACTTCCGACAAGGATACATTTAATATCAAAGATAGCTATAAAGTTATTCCAAATGGTTTTTCTTTAGCTGAACAGTTAAAAAAAGATGGTAATAATATTGATAAGTTACAAATTAAATTTTTACCTGGGTTAACTAAAGCCACAATTCGTTATATGGGAGTAACAACGAAGTCTGATTTTATTTCAAAAACAGTAAATATTGAGTCAGCGACAAATGATTTGAGTAAAATTATTACCAAAAAATCAATTTCAATTGCCGGAATTGATAAAAAATTTTATGAAAAAGATGAAAATGGTAAGCCTACCAATATTATTAGTAATGATGTTATTTTAAAAGCAATTAATTTACTAAACCAAACTAACTTAACAACTGATGATGTTGATTTAGTTTACAAACCATTAGAAACAAAAATTGAATTAACAGGAAAAGGGCAATTTAGTGGAACATCAGTTGAGCTTAATGATGAACCAATGGAATGAACTGATTTACTTGAACAAAGTAATTTAAATGAAGTTTATTTTCCAAAAGGATTAGTTGAAGCTTTTCAAAAAGAGAGCGGTAATTTGGGAACTTTGATGATGACTATTTTTCCTGTTGCAATGGAATTCTTTGGAGCTCGTAATCCGTTATTAGAATTATATCAACAAAAATTAACTGATTTTGGATATGATGCGATGGGGGGAAGTGGTCCATACTCTGAATCAAAAACTATTGATCCTAAAGTAGAGGCAAAAATTTCAGATAATAAGGGTTCAATTACTTTAGGAGGAACACTAAATAAGAAAGATTCTTCAATAACAATCTTTTCGAAAGGCTCATTAACATTTAATTTCACAGTTCTTATTGATGAAAATGATAAATATGTTACTAGTACACATAGCCCTCTTGAAAGTTGAAAAGCTACAGACCCTAATAATGAAATTATTGAAACATTAAGTGAACATTATGATCAAAACAGTCAAGCGAAATTAGTCCATGATTTAGTAGCAAAATATTATGGAAAAGATTTTGCCACAAAATTCGAAAATGTTTTATTAGAAGATTTTTGAGTAACAGATTTTACGCCAACTAGTGCTATTTTAACGCCAAAACCAGGTTCAATGATTTTTCGTAATCACGATAAATCAACTTTAATAGTAAATATATTTGCAAAAAGCCCAGCATATAGTTACCATATTAAAGTTAATTTTGCATAATAATAAATAGTATTAAGCAATAATTAAATAGAAAAAGTCCTATTTGCTAAATGGGACTTTTTCTATTTAATAAACAACCTTGTGATATTTTTAGTTTTTAAACGATATTAAAAAGCAAAAAAAAGATTTTTTCTCATTTTATTTTAACAATTAGATAATATATTAGAGTTTTCTTAGAAAATAATGTATAATATCTTTGTAAAATAGGGTTAATATTAATTAGGCAGAGCATATCAATGCAAAAGATGGGTGAAAAAATGAAACAATTACGTGCATGATCATTAACATTATTAATAATAGGAGGTGTTCTTAGTACCTTTATTTTTGGATTATTAATTATTTTAATTACTAAGCTTAAAAGTGGGGATATTTTATTGTTATCACAAATTATTTTAAATGGTATAGCAACAGCAGTTTATAAAATGTCAGGAAATAATTTGCAACTTTTTGCAAACATTGTTGCAAAACCAGAAATAGTTGGTGGGATTTTAATTGCCATTTCAGCTGTCCTTGTTTTATTGTATTTAATTCCAGTTTGTTTATCAAAAATTAATGGTTTTAAAAAATTTGGGGTCGCATGAAGTTTTATTTTAGGGGCAGTAACATTAGCATTAACGGCAACACTAATTATTTTAGCAGCAAAACCAATAACTGCTCAACCAAGTTTTAACCTAGGAATTGATTTAAGTCCCTGAATTGTAATTTTATTTTTAGGCCCAGCATTTACTTTTTTTGGATCATGATTTGCTATTGGTTATTTAACAGTTGCCAAAGGAAAAACTGGGCTAAATGAAGATCAACAAAACCGCTTAAAAGCAATTAATTTAGCAACTGGTAAAATTGGGGCATCAGGAATTATTCCTCGTAAAGAATCAGTTTCTCAACAAGATATTGAAAAACGTCGCGCTGAAATGGGAAATCCTCAACAAAACCCTAATAGAGGTTTACAACGTGATGATT